>CAZEPL010000109.1:0-9269 GCA_964514135.1 uncultured Spirochaetaceae bacterium
GAAATTGAAGTATACGAATCAAGTTTTATTTATTTCTCAGCTTCATCGCCTTCTTGCTTAATTCTTTAACAGACTCATCTTTCTATAAATCCTTTCGCCATTTTGTGTAATCAAATTTATCCCTTTGAAGTAGGGCAATAAACCTTTCCGCCATTGCTTCGCCCAATTTTTCAGCTTCTTCTGCCGTGATTCTTGGAAATTTAGCCAACTATTACCTCAACATTAGTTGAGATAATATCTTTACTCAATAATTCTTTAATCTCTTCCTCTTTCAATGTTTCAATATATGCTTCAATTGCTTCTTTGATGTTTATCATAACATCTTCAAATGTATCGCCCTGTGATTGACAGCCATTAAACATCCGGAGCAGCCAGGCTGTAGGCAACGCCAGTCGTAATAAGTTGATGGACTTTGAAAGAACGACTTATAGGTATCCTATATCATTTTTTATCTAAAATGTCTTAACAGGTTATATAATTCCTTATTTATATAGATCGTTTGTTTCCATGCTTTAAAAGATTCTAATACTCCGATTTCTTCTAATTGCTTTAAGTACTTACTAGATGTTCTTCTCTCAGCAATTCCATTTTCCACAAGAAATTCAATTTTTGTATACGGTTGAACAAATAATAATTCTATAAGCTCTTTAGAATATGATGTTTTCGGTAATTCCTTACGGCAAAAGGCAATAGTTTTTTCCATCAGCGCCCTGATTGATTTGATTATTTCTAATGTAGCTTGTGAAGTATTCTCGACCGCTTCAAGTATAAACAATATAAAGCTTTCCCAATCATTTTTATCTCTTACATTCTGAATAAGAGTATAATAATTATTTTTCTGATCTTTCACAACCATGGCTTTATATAACTCATCTTGTGTTGTAATTATATTTTCGATTTCAGAACTGGCCTGCGCTTCTTTTAATATAATGGAATTTAATAGAATGTTTTCATTAGGAATCGTCGAACAATATCCGTTTAGCTTAGCTAATTCAGTATTCGCTTTTACAGCTTTTTTTAATATTTTTTTATTTCAATATTTGTGTTTGGCGGAAGTTACGGTAGATCATTATAGGCAGCGCTCATCCCATTATTCAACTTTCATATACATGATTTTAGATTTATTGTACATGACAAGAGCCTCATGTGCAAGCAGTGCACATGAGATTTTTTCTATGGTTATATAATACAAACTTGTTTGTCTAGTACTCTTACAGAACTAA
The DNA here is from genome assembly GCA_964514135.1 of uncultured Spirochaetaceae bacterium. Classification (GTDB taxonomy): domain Bacteria; phylum Spirochaetota; class Spirochaetia; order SZUA-6; family RPPD01; genus JAFGGG01. The sequence goes on from CAZEPL010000109.1 coordinate 1,224, forward strand.
TTTGTTAAAAAATCATATTTACGTTGTCCACAGACGCCCAGGCTCCGGGTGATCCATCCATCCGGAGCACCTAAGCTGCGGTCAACGTAAGTCGCAATATGTTGGTTGATTTTCTTACGCAAATAAAAGTTTCAGTTTTTAACCAAGTGCATGGCGGGTAATGGCCAGGCGCATAGACGAAGTGACCCAGAGCTTAAAAACCGCTGTCCATACGCTATACGCCCCACAGTTTCACCACCCCTGCGGGCATTTCGGGCTATGCAGAATTACCCGCCCGTGCCGGTTTCAGAACATATGACTAGTTTGTTGATGGTATAATAAAATATGCAAATCAGAACGGTTTTATTCTATAAAAATCATTTTGTCAATCAAACTTCCAATACATCTCATCCACTAATAATGTACTTAAATCAACGGTACCCCGCACAATTTTACCCCGCAGGTTAAAATAATCGTAAATCTGATTCAATTGATTTAAAAATCTTTCTCTTTCTTCTTCATTAAAATCTTTAAAAGTCAGGTACATTCTTTGATATTTTGGTTTTAAAAGAAAAAACCATTTTTCTGTTTTGTAAGTACCATCGCACTGTATTACAGGAATATCTTTTTTATCATCCGGTGATTTATTTGGTAAAATAACTGTTCTGTTTCGCCCGTTTAATATGATCTCATCATTTAACACTATTGAAAATAATCCTAAGTGGCCAGGTATGAAATCCTTCCGTGTTTTTTCGGATAGTAATTTCATATTTACTTCAACCATCTGTTCATCCCAGTAATATTTAATAATAGAATCTTCAAGAATTATACTCATCTTTTCATATTCATCGTTTAATTCTTGATAAGTCATATTTCTAATATCTTCAAATTTATCCTTATCTAATTTATAAGGATTCCAAAAAATAATCATAAAATCTTGATTAGCTTTATTACACGTTAGAGTAAGTATGGTAAAAATTAATATTATGAAAAATAAGAGTATCTTTTTTCTTAACATTGATCACCTTCCTTTTGATTTTAAATAATCTTTAATCATGTCTTTTGCTAAATCATTATTATCTAAATTCATTTCATAATTATAATAAGTAAACCTATAATTTTTATCAGATGTTCCCCACAGAATTATTATCTGATTATCAATAAAATAGAAATTACTTATATGGTATGATTTATTAATAAACATGTCATCATGCTTTTTTATATTAAATATTACATCCCCGGCACCCGTCTTTAAACCATATTTAATGAGTATATAGTTATCCATATCAGCCACTGACATATAAACTATTTTATCTTCTTGAGGATGAAATTTAGAATAAAAAGGATATCCTTCATGAAATAAGTGTATTATTCCCTTGATGCGTTCTTTTTTAAAGGTACAATCACCTGTGACAATAAAAATTAATACACATATAAATACTAACAGTAGGGCTAATTTCTTTGAATATTCTTTTTGATAATGTTATTTAATGTTCTCATCCCGCTCGCTTATACCATTATACCATATAGAGTTTCAATTCATATTTAAATTCCTCAGCAATTTAGAAATGTCCTCTTTGATAATCAAAGCAAAAATTACTTTTGGCTGGTAACTTAAAACAATGACATCTAAAAATATTCATATATATAATAGAAAGGAGTGAAACATTCCATGAGGGGAAGGATTGTCTGTGTACAACCTAAAATTTCTAATCAAAAACTTAAAGTTACCGCCACCATTCACACCAAAAAACAGGGCCTGCTGCAGGCCTTTATGCCCGACCGGGAGCTTTCCGCCCTGGTGCCCCGCTGTATCATGCTTGCCGATAAAAAGCAGGCCCTGCCGCAGCTCATACCCGCTATTACGGCCATGCTCAAGCGTATGTCGCTGGGCAGAACCGTGCGCATCTGGAAATACGATGAACATTACTACTTTTCCTTTATTCCCTGGCGGGAGGTGAAGTTTTGTGATGAATAAGCTTTTTTGTTGATTATTTTATACCATTATGATATATTTATTATAGCTAAATGGTATAGGAGTATTATATGTCTTCATTACTCATAAAAAATCTTCCTGAGGAATTACATAAAAAATTAAAGGAACAGGCACAAAAGCACAGACGCTCCATGATGCAGGAGGCAATAACCATATTGGAACAGAATTTATTAATTGTGACAACTAAAATTCCCGATCCCCTGCAAGGTAAAAAACTCATGACTCAGGATATCTTAACCAATGCCATTCAAGAAGGCCGCGCGTGATAGTTGTTGATACCAATGTAATTGCTTATCGATTTATTGCCGGCGATAAAACGAGCCGCGCTATTAAGATCGAGCAGTTCGATGCTGATTGGAGAGTGCCGTACCTTTGGTGTTTTGAGTTTTTAAACGTTCTCGCTACTCTTACAAAAAATAGTATAATAAATGAAAACCAATGTATTAATATCTGGCGAAATGCTTTGAGTTTCTTAAAAGGTAGAGAGAATAGCATTAATCCGGAAAGGGTTCTCCATATTTCAATACATAACGGTATAAGTGCCTATGATGCGTGTTATATTGTGCTGGCTGAAACGCTAAACACAAAATGTGTTACTTCCGACAATAAGCTGGTGAAATTATTTCCCGACCACACTCTTTTCTTGGATACTTTTTAATCTATAAAGTTTATGCGTTCCTACGCTTTCCCGGCAAGCGCCGTATACCACTTCTGCATCAGGATACCGAAGGCCGTGGCCACATTGAGCGAACGCTTGGCGCCGGCCATGGCAATGGAAACCCTGCCTAATCCGGCATCTGCCAGGGCAAGAGCCTCAGGGCTCAGCCCCAGCTCTTCCGAACCTATAAGAACAGTACCCTGCTTAGGAAATTTAAACTTATCCAGAGGTGTGCCGCCCAGCTCCAGCGCAAACACTTCAGTCGTCTGCTTTAAAACAGAAAGTGGTTCCACACTCCAGTCCACAATCTTCTCACAGCCGCGCGCTGTTTTGGCCGCTCTTTTATACGTGGGAAGCGGAGTATGTGCTGAAAGATAGACATGCTCCACCGCAAAAGCCTCTGCGGTTCTGAATATGGATCCTACGTTAAAGGGAGAGCGTATATCTTCTATATATACTCTTAAAGGCAATACCATGCGCTTAGCGCTGTCTAAGATTCCCTTGTTCAAGTCCAAAAAATCCCATTCCGCGGGCTCGGCCCCCAGATACGCAAGGATCTCGTGGCGCAAAGCGTTCAAAGCGCGTAAAAGATCGACGGATTTAAGTTTTTGAAAGCAAGGTTTGCTGTTTGAACCGGCCGCTTGCTTTGAAAGCACTTGCTTTGAAAGCTCCGCCCGGGCCAGCTCACATACGGCCCTAAGGCAGGCACGATCCGGATCTTTGCCTTGCGCAAGCCCGATTTCCACGTTTTGCAGAATCAGCACGATTTTACGCAATCTGGATTTAGGTGGTAGTTCTTTTAATTTTCGTAGTGGAAACATAACGGTCTTAAAATCAATATGCCTGTTTGATTATTTCGTACAGTTCTTCGTCCGAAGCCATGCGGGAAAGATAGTTCATCATATCAAAAGAGCGCGCGGCAATTGTGATATCTACCATATCATCCAGATTCAGGTCAAAATCGCGCAGGCGGGTCGGCAGCTGCAGGGTTCCAATCAGGCGGCGCAGGGCCTCCACCGCTTTTTTTGAGGCATCGATCGAGGAGACACCCTCGATATCTTCACCCAGCATCCTGGCGATAGGAGCAATCTTTTCCGAACTGGTGTTTATGGAAAACTCAATCACACTGGGAAAGAGAATAGTGGCAAGCCAGGATTTGGGTACCATAAGCTTGGAATTGAGCGCATAGGCTAAGGCGGAGCCGATTCCCTGCTTGCTCATACTTAAGCCCAGTGCCGTAAGCATACCGGCTGCTGCAGACTGGATACGCAGCTTAATATCCTCGGGATTCTTTAGTGCCAGATCGATATTTTGGATAAGCGTTTCAATTGCTTTGTAAAAAAGGGTATCCGAAAAGAAGTTGTTTTTACTTGAGATAATACCTTCAAACGCGCTTAAAAAAGTATCTACCATAGTAGTGGCCGTATATTTTGAGGGCAGGGAAAGGCATAATTTGGGATCTATCAGAATACATTTGCTAATATTCGGCTGGGTTTTGCCCAGCTTGCCGCTCCTGTCGCGCGCATCAACAACCAGATATTCGTCGGTGTGCATAAAAGGATCACGGCAGGTTGTGGGTATTTCAATATAGGCCAGAGGCTCATTTTCCGGCTTGGTACCTGACAGGAAATCATCGAAATCATTTTTACATTTGGCAGCCATGGCCACACATTTGGCGATCGAAAGCGCTCTTATTCCTCCCATACCGATAATAACCTCGGCATGAGAACCCCGTGCCAGAAGCAGAGCTTCTTCGACCGTGGAACTGGTGGCATTGGGCACAACCTCATCATATACAATGTAAGAAATATTCTTCTTCTCAAGTAATTCGATTACTCTCTCAATAGTCTGGCGTTCATAAAGAATTGCTTCGGTGACTACCAGTACTCGCTCCCCATAGCGAGAAACCACATTACCCAGACGGTTAATGATATCTACACCGAAAATTGTTTCATGGGGAATTGAAAATAACAGATCCGACATGAATACTCCTTAAGACAAAATAAAAAAAAGGCGGACAAGCACTACACCCTCCGCCTTATTATACCATGTTTCTTTAATCTTTTAAAACCTATGTATTAAACTGATCCATTATTTTTTCAGCAACAGCCTCAATTACCTTGTCCGAAATATAGTTAGGATCTTCGAGCTTCCTCTTTACATCTTCAACCCTGTCCCATCTGATTTCCTGAGCGTTTTTGGCAGTCTCTGCGGCCTGATAAATTTCAGCCTTTGTCTTAGCCTCTTCGGAGACATTTATTGAGTCAGCCTTCTCACCCTTGTCTACTTTTTCGGGTTTTCCGGTTTTATTGTACTTTGTTATGGGGTCGATAGGTCCAATTCCTTCAATTGTCATATGGAAACCCTTCCTTTCGTCTCATACTATTTATCGTCACCTAGAGCTATGAACTTAAGTCTTTTCTTTGCCCGAAATAAAAATAACAAACTCACCCTTTATTTTCGTCATTTGACTAAAATAGGTCAAGTGATTTTCCGCATTATCATAAATAATTTGTTCATAGACTTTGGTTAATTCCCTTGCTATAACAAGCATTCTTTTATTATCAAGCCATACAATATCCGCTAAAAGCTTGCATATTCTAAAGGGTGATTCAAACAGCACACTCCCTGTTTTTCGGTTCAACAAACCTTTTAGCTGAGCTCTTCTCTTTCCGCCTTTGGGAGAAAGAAAACCCTCAAAGCTCACACCTTTTACCGGCAGGCCTGTTATACTCAAAAGCGCTGTGATGGCCGAAACTCCCGGTATGGGGATCACGGGTATGCCGTGCTCTCTGGCCGTATGCACTATGGCCGTTCCGGGGTCGGACACACAGGGAGTGCCGCTGTCGCTTAACAGGGCAACGTTTTTCCCTTGCTTTAAAAGTGAAATGATTTTATGACCGGCTTTTTCTTCATTATATGAGTGGTAGCTTATAAGCTGTTTTTTTATGCCATAATGGTTAAGCAGTTTAAGGGAATGGCGCGTATCTTCGCAGGCAATACAGTTTACTTCTTTAAGAATACGCAGCGCACGCAGTGTTATATCTTCAAGATTTCCGATTGGTGTCGCCACTACATACAGTACTGTCATGTGTTTACCATATATATAAAAATAGCACTTGCCAACACAAAAAAAAATAATTAAGCTTTAATTAGAGAATCATTTTTTAGCAGGGGGTTTATCTATGAGTCACAGAAAAAAAGATGACCAAATAAAAAAAACAAAAAATTCAAAACAGAACATTAAGCAACTGCTTAAAATAGAAGGCAGAATTACTCACGGAACACGAGGTAAAGCGACAAGGGGTGCGCGGGGCAATAAAAAGTACTAGGGAGCATACGCTATTCCAACTCTCATAATAATTCTACTCATTGTCATAACTATCGGAGTACTGGCTCTGACTGCCACCCAGCGTAAAAACAATGCTGCTGATATGCAAAAATCGGCGGTAACTCCACAAAATCGCCCCCCCTGCCCCCTCTGCGGATCACAGCTGGGTAAAGGAGAGAAACTGCATTCGGTTTCGTTTCCGGCGGACGGTGAAAAGATCATGCACATTCACGGCTGTCCCTACTGCGCCCCGCCAAAGCAATCTCTGCCGCGGCTTTGTCCTGTGTGTAAGAGATCCCTGCCCTCCGGAGGTTTCGCCGTGGGAAGAATGTGGGAGAAGAAAGACAAGCTTCACCTCCACATAACCGGCTGTACCGTATGTAAACCTCAGTACAATATTAAAGCGAAATAAGCTCAATCTGCATGGAAGTTAGATCAGCCACGGCTATGGTAGCCCGATCAGCCAAGTAACCGGAACAGGTGCCGGGATTAAAAAGCAGTTTTTTATTCCCTTCAAGCATATGTTTGTGCGTATGCCCGAATATCACCAGATCAAAAGAGCCTTCTTTATAAAAGCGCTCAGCCAATTCCTGATAGTGCATAACGGCAATCTTTCTTCCCGCCAGCGTTACTTCATGTACTATCTCTTTAAAAACACACAGGCTGCCTGCTTTCTGTGTGAGCAGGAGCTTATCGCCGTCATTATTGCCGAACACCGCGTACATCTTTGTGCATACGGACTTCACTTTATCCAGCACCCTGAACACAAAGGGCGAACAGAAATCACCCGCATGAATAAGCGCTTCCACCTGCCGCTCCTGAAAAATAGTAACGGCTTTGCTGATGTTTTTCAAATTGTCGTGCGTATCGGATAAAATGCCTATTTTCATGGATTGCCTCCTTATTTCATTTTAAAATCCGTGTTCATCCGTGAGCTTTATTTTTTATATCTCCCCCTATATTCCCGAGCCACCTCTTCAACAAACAGATCCAGATAATTTGGTGCCAGAGCAGACACATGGGGCATGAGATAGCAATTCGGGCATTTTCTTAGTGGTGACTCAAACGCGAGCGGTTCCTGCTTGAACACATCCAGAAAGGCAGCAGCCAAGCTGCCTTTTTTAAGCGCGGAACACAACGCATCTTCGTCAATCGCGTTACCGCGACCCACATTATAAACTACTGCACGCTGCGGCAGCAGACTCAACCTGCGGGCGTCAATCATATTATCGGTGCCCGTATCTCCGGGCATGGCCAGCACCAGATGGTCGGTTTGTGGCAGTATCTTATCCAGTTCATTCACGGTTACAATACTATCTCCGGCATCCAAAAAGAGCGGCAGAGGAATCATGCTTCTTTTCACACCGGTAATTCGCACCCCGAACGGTTTGAGCAGCCCCGCAATCCACTGCCCGATCGCTCCAAAACCCAGAATAGTCACACCTGCGCCGCGTAATGTATTAATCCCTGGCTCCAGTTCGGCCTGCGGCCAGCCTGCCTGTGACTGCAGGTCATAAGCTTTTATTACACCGCGGCAGTGAGATAGAATCATACCCGCTACCGTCTCGGCCATGATTTGACCATGAAAATGACAGTTATATACAGCAACGCCTTCAGGCGGCTCGGTTCTTAAAAAATCTCTTCCCGCAGCCGGAGTAACAAGCCACTCAAGCTGTTTGGACTTGGCAAACCACTCCTGTTTAAAGTACCAGATAAGCGCGATTTGTATGGAAGGGAGTATTTTTTCAAAATCCTCTTTGCCTTTACATACAATGATATGTGTATCCGGAAGCAGCCGTACGAGCAGTTCTTTATGCCGCTGAGCAAAGCACCAGGCACTTACCCGCGGATGCGGAATGAATACTCCAATTGTTTTCATATTTTTAGCGTATCAAAGAAAGTTATCTTAGACAATCTGTTGATAATAAATTGCTTATTTGATGAGGAAATTGCAAAACTCAAAATATATTAAGTTAGTAAAATACTTATTCTCTATACCATAATAAGTTAGCAATTTCCATTTTAGGAGTGGGATTTCAAGAGAGAAGGTACCCCCATATTATAAAGATTTAATAAATTAAT
>CAZEPL010000110.1:0-9179 GCA_964514135.1 uncultured Spirochaetaceae bacterium
AGATAATCCTTATCCATAAGGCTTTTCTTACACATGGGACAAGACACTTTTACGGGGAAAATTCTACTGTCGCTTGCGAGGTTCACAGTATCAAGGCCTTGCAGGGTTTTTGTAATTATAGTTTTTACTCTTTTTTTGCTGACATGTGAAAAATAATGTCCGTCCACAACAACCGTTGGTCCCAGCGCACAGGCGCCCAGGCAATTAACCGTTTCAATCGTAAACTCTTTATCGGGCGTGGTGTTTCCTGCTTCTATTCCCAATTGCTGTTCAAATTCTTCAACAATCCTGGGAGCACCGCGGACATGGCAGGCTGTGCCCAAACAGACCAATACCAGATGTTTGCCTCTTGGTTTCAGACTGAAGGCTTTATAAAAAGTTGCCACTCCATAGATATCGACTAAGGAGTGCTCGGTTTTCTCGGCTATTATCTTTAATGTCTGGGCAGGAAGATAGCCGTATTTATTTTGAATTTCTTGTAAAATAGAAATGAGCTCAGAGTGATTTTTATTATATTTTTTTATGATGCTTACAATTTCTCTTTCTTTAATAGTTTCCATTTTAGTCCTCCACCTGTTATTGTTTATTGATAATGAAGGTAATCATATTTTTTTTATTTTTTACTATAAGTTTATTAAAGGCCTTTAAAGGTAATTTTCACAATGCCAGATTCCTCCTTCGCAGGGTGTATGAGTACAGGTATCTCTGTTATCACAATTAATACACAGGCCCTTATTTTTAGCAGTGTTATCATTACTTATGGAAGTATCAGCTTTTTTCAATGGTGCTGCTGATTTATTTTTTATTTTACGTGTATGTCTCTTTGGAGTACTGTTATCAAATTCGTCGCATTGCCATATGAACGAGATAAGATTCCGGGGAAAGGTACAGCTTATTGAATTATTACATGTTGAGCAAAGCCCTTGAAAACCACTATATTTATTTCTAGATGACATAATATATATATCTCCGATGTCTATGTGCTTTGCCACTCTCTTCTCCTCTATTGTGTTTTATATTGCAAAAATTGTACCAACTGCATAGAATTTCATCACATTGCTGTTTCACGGAGAAAATAGCTGAAAATAAGCAAAAATCCTCTTAAATTTGCCCTTTTTGAAGATGTATACAGACGGAGACCATAGAAATAACCATATTTTTTAATGAAAATGAATGGATGAAATTGTATCACCGGGTAAAAATTATCCGGTTACAAATTATGTTGTTTCGGGCCTGATATTTCTTTTTTCAGTCTGTCACGCAGGGTTTTTCTGGTAATACCCAGTATCCGGGCCGCTTTGGTTTTGTTCCCGTTTACCATGGTAAGTACGTTATTAATATAGTCGCTTTCAACCTGAGCCAAGGAGCGGTTAAACCCGTTTTCCCTCATAGCAGAGAAGCGCATCAACGAAGGCAGATCGGGAGTGTCAATAATTGTACCTTCTTTCATAACAACCAGGCTTTGAATCAGATTTTCCAGTTCCCGCACATTTCCCGGCCAATAATAACTTTGAAGTACACTTAACGCATTTTGCGTAAACTGGCAGAAGGTCTTGTTGTATTCCTGTGAAAATTTTTCAGAGAAATGACGGGCTAGAATCAGGATGTCTTGATCCCGTTCCCTTAAGGGCGGGATATTAATGGAAATGACATTGATACGGTAAAATAGATCTTCTCTAAATCTGCCCTTTGTAACTAATTCGGACAGGTCTTTATTGGTAGCGGCCAGGATTCTTACATCTACTTTTTGGGGCCGTCTGGAAGCAATCATACACACTTCTTTATCCTGCAGTACCCTGAGGAGTTTTATCTGCATAGCCGTACTGGTCTCGCTGATTTCATCAAGAAAAATTGTGCCTCCGTCCGCTGTTTGAAAAAAACCGGCGCGGGATTCGAAAGCTCCGGTAAACGCGCCTTTGACATATCCAAAAAGTTCACTCTCCAGAAGACTTTCAGGTATTCCGCCGCAGTTGATAGGCACAAAAGGCGCTCCCGCTCTGGAGCTGATATAGTGGATAGCCCGTGCCACAAGCTCTTTCCCCGTACCACTCTCTCCCGTAATCAACACGGTTGCCGAAGTGGCCGCTGCCTTTTCTATGAATTGGAAAACTTTATGAATAGCTTCTGAATTGCCCACAATACCGAAAGGCGCGGATTTATTTTTTTGCAATTGACTGCGCATATTTTTTCGCATTAAAAGCTTATCCAGCGCCCTGCGGGCGGCGAACACAAGCTCATTATCGGTAAAGGGTTTTGCCAGATACTCCTCAGCTCCGGTTTTAACGGCTTCCACCGCTCCTTGAATGGAAGGATAACCGGTAATGACGATTACTTCCGTGTCACAGAAATTCTCTCTTACGTGTCTTATAAGATCATGTCCGCTTACGGCAGGCATTTTTATATCGGTTATCACAAGATTGATATATGTGGAATCAAGAATCTTCACGGCATCATCCACATTTAATGCCGTAAACACCTTATATCCCTGTGATTCCAGATTTCTCTTAATGATCTCAACTGTGTTAAGGGCGTCGTCCACTACAAGAATAGATTCTTTTTCCGGGAATTGTCGAATCTTCATTTGTTTCCTTCCAAACAGGATTGATGTACGGGCAGTTTTATTTCGAACCTGCTGCCCTTGCCTGGTTTGCTTTTAATTTTAATGGAACCCCCGTGTGAAGTCACAATACCGTGCACAACAGCCAGACCCAGACCGGTTCCCTGTCCCACCTCTTTAGTAGTGAAAAAGGGAAGAAATATCTGCTTCAAAGTAAGCTCACTCATACCCTGCCCCGTATCCTCAACAATAAGCAACACACTGTTATTTTTTCCGCGTGTTTCTACTTTTAAGCTACCTCCTTCGGGCATTGCCTGTATGGCATTCACTACAAGATTTACAAGTACTTGAGTTATTTGGGCCGGATCTATTGTCAACTTGGGTATGTTACGATCAAGCAGGCGAATTAACTCGACTCCTTCCTTTGCGCATCTGGATTCCAGAAAGTAGAGTCCATCTTCAACAATCTGATTTAAATCGGCCGGGGCCATTTTTGTGGGCATCTGCCGGGAAAAAATGAGCAGTTTTTTAACTATTTCTCTGGCATGAAGTGAAGCATTTACTATCTTTTCTATATCCTGTTTAATTGTTTTGCAAAGATTTTTATTTTTATTGATAAGCTGGGCAAATCCGAGAATATTGCTTAACGGTTCATTAAGTTCATGAGCCACACCCGCTGACAGCTGACCGATAGTGACCAGACGGTCGGCATGACGTATCTGCTCTTTAAGCCTTTTTTTATCTTCCTCCGCCTGTTTCTGTTCGATAATAAGCGCCAACGCTTTGGCTATGTTATCGATTAATTTTCGCTCTTCTTTTAAGAAAGGACCTTCATCGATCTCTACCGTCTGTTCCGAATAGACTACCTCGATGACACCCCGTTTTTCCCCTTTTACAATGATATCCGCATGCAAGTTAAACGGGCTGTCTTTAAAACCGGCGGTTGAATACACATGTCCGTCAAGCACAATTCTGCCGCAGGTTATTTTCGGGTACTGCCAGGCCGGCGGAAGGAGTTCTACAGCACTCTGCATAATTTCATTAATCGAAGCACCTGTGCTGGCCGCCTGTGCTATACCGTACATGCATGCTAATTCTTTTACTCTTTCTCTCAGTGCGGCCTGGGTACGTTGATTCAATAAGGATATCCCCAGAGTTTGTGTAAAATCTTCAAATAATTCTATTATTTGTTTTGTACAATAACTCTTTTTAGGATTTATAAGCTTTAAGAATCCAATTCTGTCATTTCCGTTTAATATTGGAACGAGAATGAGAGATCCGAATTCCTTGTTCAATTTAAAATTATTTCCGGCGGATATAACGGCTCTGTTTTCAATAGAAAAACTTTTTCCTGTAGAGCGTACAATTTCATAACTTTTTTGTTTATCGATATGTATGAGGCACAATTCTATTTCATCACAAGCGGTTAAATTAATAAGCAGCTTTATAACTTTTTTTAAGAATTCAACTCTTGAAAGTCCGGAATTGGCATATTTTGTCACTTTATAGGATAATACACGAAACTGTTCTAAAAGATTGCTCTTATGAGTATAAATTTTTATGGCGGTTGAGCTTTTTTTCACAATTGGATCTATTGTAGCAAATTTTTGTTGAATAGCAAGAATTATTATCAAAAACACCAAGTGTTTTAATCCTCGCTGTTAAAGAGCAGCATTTGCATGCAACCGAAAAAGTTACGGGGAATAATAATTTTAGCTTGTGAATAAGCCGGAGATTATTATATAATATCAGGGAGAATCTATGCCGGAAAAAGAAAACAATAAAATTACAGACCGCAGCCTCATAAAAAAAATAGAGGATCTGACAAGTTTACTTGATGTAACCCGCCTGCTCTCATCGGACATGTCGCTGCAGAATATACTGGAAACAATGTTCCGTACTACTACCGACATCATGAACTGTGACCGCTACAGCCTCTTTATTTATGATGATGAAAAAGACGAGCTTTATTCCAGAATTGCGCTTGGTTCGGAGCAAGAGGAAATTCGTTTTCCCGCAGACAAGGGAATCGCCGGTAATGTGTTTAAAACGGGCAACCTGGTAAATATAAAGGACTGCTATGCCGATCAACGCTTTAATCCGGAAGTTGATCTCAAAACAGGATATAAAACCAATACCCTGCTCTGTGTTCCCGTAACATCTTTTGACGGAAAAAGAATCGGTGTTATTCAGGTGCTTAATAAAGAGCAAGGTGTGTTTACGCTCTATGATGAATACCTTTTAAATGTACTCGCCTCTCATTTGGGAGTTGCCATCCAGCGTGCCTTTCTTGTGGAAAACTATCTGGAAAAACAGAAGATGGAAAGCGAGATGAACATTGCTTATAAAATTCAGGCATCGCTTACTCCGGATCATGCACCTTCATATGAAGGTTTCGATCTATCCTGCTTCAGCAGACAATGCGAAAGCACGGGCGGTGATTATCTTGACTTTGTAGTTCCGGACAAAACCAGGCTGGGAGTAGTAATCGGTGATGTAACAGGGCATGGACTCGGAGCATCATTATTGATGCTGGTCGCCAGAAGCACTTTCAGAGTACTTATTGAAGATACTCACAATATGCCGGAGCTTACCGCGCGTATGAATAGCAGGATTATGCAGGATTTTAGCCAAGGCAGGAGCATGACCTTGTTTTACGGTATTCTGAATAATGAAAACAATACTCTCAGGTTTGTTAATTGCGGACACGATGAACCCCTGTGGTATCATGCCAAAGACGGAACAATAAGCTGTCTTGCCCAGTGCGGTCTTTCCTTAGGAATGCTGCCGGGAGTAGTTTATAAAGAAGGAGACCTGCTCAGGCTTGAGCAAAACGATATTCTTGTATTTTATACGGACGGCATAACCGAAGCCATGAATCAGAAAAAAGAACTATTCGGAGCAGCAAGGCTGGAAGCTGTAATTAAAAAAAATGCTTCCAAGAATGCCGCTGCCATACAAAAAGCGGTGCGGCAGTTGATTGTGAGGTTTATACAAGATGGCAGTCAGCAGGATGATATGACCATGATCGTGATAAAGGTAAAATAACTATTTTACTCCAAAATCCGCTTAATTCGTTCAAAAATCTCTTCGATAGTTCCCATACCGTCGATATCTCTGACAACAGCCCGCGGTCTGTAATAGTATAGACAGGGTTCGCTCTGGCTCTTATAGGTATTAATCCTGTTTTGAATTACGGCAGGATCAGCATCGTCACTGCGGCCTTCTATTTCGGCGCGGCCCTTAAGGCGCTGCATTATTTCCTCATCCGAAACAGCGATATTGATGACATGGTCAAGTTTGATCCCAAGCTCTTTAAGTATTATGTCAAGAGCTTCGGCCTGCGGTGTGCTTCTGGGAAAACCGTCCAGCAGAAATCCCTGTTTTACATCATCGCAGCTTAAGCTCTCTTTTACCATAGCAATGGTAATCTCATCCGGCACCAAAGCTCCCTGATCCATGTATTCTTGAGCTTTCTTACCCAGCTCCGTACTGTTTTTTTTATGATAGCGGAACATATCTCCGGTAGAGATATGCGGTACCTGCAAAAGATCAACCAGCTTCGCAGCCTGCGTGCCTTTACCCGCGCCCGGAGGCCCAAATAATATAATATTTTTTCCCGGCATATGTGCAATCCTCTTTCTATTGATTTTAATATAATAGTGTGAACCATAATTTAAAAGCAAAAGTAAGTCAAGGTTTAAGGATTTCAAAACAGGTTTATAAACGATACTTTTTTAAGTAAATACTTATACTTAAATTTTTTGGATTTTATTCCATAATATTAAATTATAATTTTACATATTTTTATTTACTGTTGATAATATTCTCCTAAATGCGGGATGTATAGAGTAAATCATATCAGATTCTTTAGTATCTTTCAAAGTAGCTCTTAACTTTGCCATATTATAAGAAACAATGTAGGAATAACTTTCATTATCATCCATGCAGATACCAATAAAAGCAAACCATAACAATATTTCCCGGACTTCTTCTAATTTATTCTCTGGTACACCTGCTTCACTAAGTCTTAAATCAATTTCTTCACCTGACATCACATTATCTGCTCCTATAAAAGCGAGAGCCACATCAGGCAAATCAGGAAATATATCTCTTATTTCATAACGTAATTCATTGAGCATATCTTCAGAGAATCCTTCTTCTGCAGTAAAAATATCATCCTGCTGCACACGTTCATGTCCTCTACTGACTGCTATTTGAATACATTTACGAACAAAATTAAGGATGTCTCTGGGTCGTAAGAATGTTCGTGCTAAAACGTAATTAAATGAACTTTCGCCCCTAACATGTGGATCAAATAGTCTGCTCCATACTTCTTCGAATGAGCCATCCAATTCGGGGGCTTGATATCTAAACCGGAGTATAAGGAGTTCTTTCATAAGCTCTATATCTGACCAATCGAGATTAACGTAAGATTCTTTTCCTCTATCCGGTGTCATGTCAATAAGATGATCAAAAACATCTCTACGAATAAATATTGTCGCAACACAGTCTATTCCATTAATCTCCACATCATGTTGTATTTTACGCGTTGCCTCGAATAAGCACCTTATGATTAATATATCTTCTTTCTTTAGGCCGTGCGTAGGGAAGCCTTTATCAATATTATCAAATAATATCAATACACCTTTAAATCCTTTTAAATGCTTTATAAGAATTTTACTAAGAGATTTTATATCTGAACGATATATCGCTTGAGTAATATCAGGTGTAAGTATTTCTTTAGCTTTCTTCGTGGGGAATTCATTAATTAAACGATTAACGAGAGTCATTAATCTTTCCGAAAAATCACCCTCAACATCCACATGTTTTTTATAGACGTATTCCAGTTCATTATATTCTTTACATGACTCGTCGTTGCTAAAAGCTATTTTGACTTCTTTCGCCAATACTTTATAAGTAATCTCTAACAGAAGAATATAATGCCAAAAAGCTGTTAGTGTGTGCACTTGCAGACCTTCGCTTAAATTAGAAAGAACCATTTCTCGTAATCTTATAAACTGATGCCCTTCAGGTTTTAAATCCAAAACCAACTTATCACTTCTTGGTGCAAATTGGCTTCTTATTCCATAAAACATTGCTGTTTTACCAGTTCCTTTTCTCCCTATTACTATTCTGGCATGGCCCTGTCTTGCCTGCTGAAATTGCGGTGTTTTAACAAAATACATGGAAAGTGCTTGGATTTCATTCTCTGCTGCGATATCACCAAGATCAATACGTTCTAGCAGTTCCTTGGGTAATGGTACTTGTGTTTGTTCAAATGACTGTAAAGTATTCGCTGTTTCACGAAGAATACTCTCTATATACTGTGGAATTGCATTAGCCTCTGTATAAGGTATTACTATATCACGATAGTCAATTTGCTGGTGATTGGCACCTTCTTGAAGCATTAATACATGTTTTCCGGCAGACATTGCCATACCACAAACAAACGCAGCCCTCGCATTATGTATTGATGCGCCTGTTCTGTCATCGTCCAATAGGTGCGCAACGACACTAATTGAACTTAAAACTTGTTTATACGCTTCATGTAATGATAACCTAGGTATTTCTCTAGAATCGAATGTACGAAATCTAAACCAAGACTTTTTTAAGCAAGAAAATAATTTAATACTTCCCTCTGTATCTATTGGAGAGCGTATAAAATAAACAGGAGAATTTTTATTAAGATACGGTTTAACATAAACTGGCGGAGAAAATACTTTTTTACTACTAACAAGTTTAGATAGTTCTTTACTATTTGTAAAGGGTTGAAAACCAAGCGTATCGAAAATTCCAATTTCATCAAAAATTTTCTTTTGTGATTCATAACTAGTATCACGTACAGGTAAAACAGGTTTTAGTAATCCTATTGCATAACCTAATTCAAAAAGCACATTAAAATTCATATTAGTTATATTAGCGACTATTAATTTTGCTGATCTGATAGCTTTACAAATTTCACAGAAAATAATTTGACCACTAACATGAAGTTTTTCCCAAGATAACCACTTGCTTTCAGAACTATACTTTTGAAGATTTTTAAGGCATTCCATAATTGTATTTGCCATATGTTTTGGTTGAGAGGGATATATAAAAAATGCATCAAGACTATTGAGGTTATCCATTGATTGATCACACGCGCCTGATGCATACTTACAATATTGTGTTGGCGTAATAATAGATTTATCAACTTTCAACGATAACCTCTCCAACCATTTTTAAATTAAACTTTAAATTAAAATACCCATAATTATTATGCTTAATGGTAACTATTCAGCAAAAAGATTAAAAAAAATCACTTAAGCACTATTAATTTTTTTAAAACAATGCTACATAATAACAATGGTAGCAAATAAAAAGCTAATTGATATTTCAGATCAAGAAATTGAAGCAATATACGATGCAGGTAAAGAAGTAACAGTAAATTTTATCAAGATGCTTATTGATAAAATCAATCAATTTGAAACCAGGGTACAAGAATTAGAAGCACAGATTTCCAAAAACAGTCATAATAGCAATAAGCCACCATCATCAGATAATCCATATAAAAAGCGGCCTAAATCCTTAAGAAAAAAAGGTGGTAAGATTGGAGGCCAGAAAGGCCATAAAGGGACAAATT
>CAZEPL010000111.1:0-8815 GCA_964514135.1 uncultured Spirochaetaceae bacterium
GCTTACTGGGAATAGAGTATGCTCCATAGTGTAAAGAGGAGGTTCTTATGAAATGTCCGGCCTGTGGTTTTCACATGGCATTACTGGGAAAAAAAATAAAGCAGCTGCCGCGCAAAAGCGGCTGGTTGATAGACAACGCGGATTTAATCGAAGAGGAGTATGGGAATAAGATTTACCATTATTTGCTCCACTTCTATCAACAGACCGGAGTTGAATTTTATCTTGTCACCGTACCCACATGCGGAACAGTGACACCAACCGAATATGCATTTTATTTTCTCAATCACTACGAAATAGGGGGTAAAAACCACCGCGGACTTGTGCTGTTACTCTTCGTTAAAGAAAAAATGCTTACCTGCGAAGTAGGCTACTTTCTGGAGACTGTGTTAAGCGATGAGGCTGCTAATGATATATTGAAGCACGATGCCGTACCCCTGCTTAAAAAAAAGAAATACGGACAAGCCCTGTATGTGGCCGCCAACCTGCTGGGAGATATACTCCAATACGGTTCCAGTAGATTTAAACGCTTTGAGCACCGTACGGTGCTCAATGTTCAGAAAGGGAGTATGCAATGAAAAAGCTGCGGACAACGGCATCCTCTTTGTCTTAGCCATCGATGAGAGAAAAGCACGCATAGAAACAGGCTATGGTGTGGAGCATATTCTCGCTGATTCATTAACCGGCAGCTTCCTGGTAAATACGCTGTGCCCTATTTCAAAGAGGATAAGTGGCGGGAAGGTGTTGCCAGTCTCAGTAAAGCACTGGCCGCATACATGGCAGAGCATTATATTGAGGGTGATATCTCTACAGCAAACAGCGAATTTATCGACAGTGCCGAAATAATAGAATCTGAGGCTGCAGGACCTGAAATCCACGGTGGTTTTTATATCATTCATCTGATCGTATTGGCAGCCATATTTATATTTAATATCGTAATAGCCGGTCAGCACAAATTCCTCAAACTCTATATTCTTGGTCCCGAACTACTCATAACCGCCTTTTTCTATGTGTTCCCCTTATTTCTTCCTGTAAACAAGGATACCGATTATTTGCTGATTGCTTCAATCGCGGCTGTAGCAGTACTTGTCATCCAGTATTTTATGAGCCGCAGGCACCACTGCCCCCGCTGTCAGCAGTATATGACCATAAGATCCACAGTCGTTAGCGCGGCCACCTATTCAAGTACCGGGCGCAGGAGAATCGACTACAACTGCACGGCATGCGATTATCAAAATACGCGTTACGAGGTTATTCCACGGCTCACCCGTTCAACATCTTCCGGCAGCTCTTACCGCTCCTACAGCTCGTCCAGTTCTTATAGCTCAGGCAGCAGCTACAGCGGGGGCTCGTCCTCCTTCGGCGGCGGCGGCGCGAGTGTGGGGTTTTAAACATGAAAACCGCCTTGACCGCTCCCATCAGCCGCATTATGATGGTGCCAAGATATGAAGTCTTCTCCTCCTGTTAACATTAATTCGTCCCTGTTAAAAAAACTAAAAACCAAAAAAATAGGCCTGGCCCTGGGTTCGGGCGGGACTATGGGTTTGGCCCATATCGGTGTTATTCGCTTTTTAGAAGAACACGGCATCCCCATTCACTACGTGGCAGGCACAAGTGTCGGCGCGCTGGTGGGTGCCCTCTTTGCAGCAGGTAAAAAGGCCTCCGAGCTGGGAGAGATTGTAGATAAGATAAACTGGTTAGCTATTCTTAGGCCCAATATATTCAAGTTTAAAGGTCTGGTTCAGCACCGGGGCCTGCAAAAAATTTTACAGCAGCACCTTGGGACAAGCAATTTTGAGGAGCTGCTGCTTCCTTTTACCGCAGTGGCCACCGACTTCAATAAGGGTGAGCGCGTATACTTCAATTCCGGACCCATAATTCCCGCGGTGCTGGCTTCCTCCTGCATACCCGTGGCTTTCGAACCTATAAAATACAAGGGAAAAACCTATGTGGACGGCTTTTTAACGGAAAGCGTTCCCATAAGGGCGGTAAGAAGCATGGGTGCGGATTTTGTTATTGCCGTGGACCTGATCCACTCATGGCGACACTTAAGTTTCAGAGCATCCCACATCTACACTGTGGCAATTAAAGCTATCCTTATAGCGTCAATCAATGCCTTTTCCCTGTCTCCGGAAGACAACGCAGATATAATCATTGCGCCCAAGTTCGGCTATTTTACATTTTTAGGCCGTGCATCAAAAAAAGCTTCCATAAAAAAAGGCTACGATGCGGCCAAAAATGCTTTCCTTCAATTATAAATAAAATTATGGTATTTTACTGTCCAACCAATCAAAGGCCCGGGAAACCAGGTTTTTATCGATCGAATGGTGCCCGGCGTGGGCCCATACCGTAATATCCCAATCGTGAGCCTGTAAGAACTCGGCCATCTCTTCTCCCGGGTGCGGCACCTCTCTTTCACCCCAAAAAATATATCCCGGTATTTTCAAATCATTCGCAATATAATTTTTTTCCCTATATTGATCCATTAAAAAACCCGAGCCCCCGGAACCCGCAATAAAAGCCGTAAATAATCTGTTGTTACTTAGAGGAATTCGGTTAAACAGGAGCATGGTGTGAGTAAAATGCGATCCCGCAGAAAAACCGAATATACAGATTTTATCTTCCCGGATGAGGAAATGCGCCCTCAGCGCCAGAATCATATGCCTGATATGCTCAATATCGGGTGAGGTTATTTCTTCATTCCAATAGTATTGTTCCGAGCGCACAGCACAGAGTACATAACCTCGCTTGTCCGCCTGCTCGCGGAACGCGTTAGAGTATAGAAAGCTCTCTTCCGTCTGGCCCAACCCGTGCAGCAATACGATAAGAGGATATTTTTTTTCAGGTGAAAAAAGAGCAGGTAAATAAAAGCAGCCCAGCTCCATTTTCATCAATTTACCCACAGCCATAATATCAGGCAGCGGATACTTGGTTTGATAATTCACATCGCAACCTGAAATAAAAAAATAAAAAAACAGAAGCAGACCTAAAAATATGAGCATTGCGGGGGCTGTTATTTTTACTTTTGTCTTATGCATATACATTATGAAATACTCCTTTTTTTAGCAGATACGGGGCAGCATCTCACCGGCCAGCATATCGACAATCCGCGTTCCGCCTACGGAAGTATTGAGCATAACCTTTCTCAAAGAGTTGTCGCTCACCCTGCCGATACACCCGGCGTCCTTACCCAGCGGGTGGGCACGCATAATAGCAAGCAGTGTACTGCATTGCTCTTCCGCACATATAAGTACCAACTTACCTTCGTTGGCCAGATAGAGCGGATCAAAACCCGTGAGTTCGCAGACGGCCCTTACTTCACGCTTGCAGGGTATTTTAATTTCTTCAATCTCAATAGCAGGACTTCCGCCCAATACAAACTCGTTCAGGGTTGTAGCCAATCCGCCGCGTGTGGGATCACGCATTATTCTTATACTTTCCGCCGGTACTGCATGCAACAGTCTGCCGGTAAGATCATTCAGACAGGCACAATCACTTGGCATACTTAATTTCAGCGGATACTCACCACGGGCAGAGAGCACAGCAACGGCATGATCACCTATTGTCCCGCTAAGCAGCACACAATCGCCTATGCGTATATTACGGGGCTCATAGACCGGTCCTTTATGGATGCGAGTACCAATACCCGATGTGGTAATAAACAGTTTATCGGCACTGCCTTTTTCAACTACCTTTGTATCTCCCGCCACAATAAGTACACCTGACTGTTGGGCGGTCCGCTGCATTGACTCTGCAATGATCTTTAATTCTTTAAGCTCCAGCCCCTCCTCGATAATAAAGGAGGCGCTTATATAGCGAGGCACGGCACCCGATACGGCCAGATCATTGACCGTTCCGGCCACAGCCAGCTTACCGATATCCCCTCCCGGGAAAAAAAGCGGTTTTATGACAAAAGAATCCGTAGTAAAAACCACCTCGCTTGTATCGAGTTCAACCAGCGCCGCATCGCCCTGCCGCTCAAGGATGGGATTGGCAAAAACAGCCGTAAATACTTGCTCAATGAGGTTATGAGTAAGCAGGCCGCCATTACCGTGAGCTAAAGTAATAATATCCTTACTTAAGGAAATGCGTTAACTCCCTTCGATATACACCATTTCTTGTAGTTTAGACGGATTTTTACTGCGTTGTGCAATATAATTCATTAAATCTTTTAAGGGAAAATCATTATCGATAATATATTTTACACCGATTTGGATAATCGCATGGTTCTCACTAATCCACTTCACGCTGGCCCGGATCTGAGGCAGGGTTTGATTACTGTCAAGTCCTTTAATAGAAAGGATAATCTCATCATCTTCTTTGATACCGTCATTGAAGAACATCAGAAGCTGAGCACCATCTAAGGAGAGATCAACGAGATAGGCGTCTTTTGTATCATTAATTTTTATCTTTACAAAAAGGCTGAAACGCTCACTCTTGCGCAGACGGTCCACATCCTGCCGCTGGGTTACCTCCTCTAAATCAATTTTCTTTGTAGCCCGAATAATGGTACCCAACACACTCCCTTTCCCCTGCCATTCGATTCCTTCGTCGTTTTTATCAAAGAAATCTATACTGAGCTCATCCATTACCATCTTGGCGGAAAGCAATCCCATACCAAAGCGCTGATTGCTGTGTTTCTCCCTGTATTTCATAAATTTTTCCGAAAATACCTGGGGATTGCTGATAGCTTCATCAATTTTAAAGGGCAGCACGCTTTTATCAAACCCCAAACCGTAATCCTGCACAACCACACGCAGTATTGTATTAAAAATTGAAAACTCTATTCTCACATTCATTTCCACATTATTTTCTTTACTGGCCCTGATGGCATTGGTCACCAGTTCGGTGATGGTGAATCGAAACAGTACATCTTCTTTTTCTGATAAGGGAAACTCAATAAGCTCCAATATTTTATAAAAGAACGCTCCTGTAAATTCAGGAGAAAAGAGAATCTTTAAACGAGTATATTTCCGGTCGTTATAATAAATATGATAGCTCATCTACTTTTCCGCTTATAGTATAACATCTTTTTAAAAGAATGTGTGCTAAAATTTCCGCTTGTCCCTGTTCAATATTGAGAATATTTATAGTAAATACCGCAACTGCCTTCGGCACTCACCATACAGGCGCCCACAGGATTATGCGGAGTACATTGTTCACCAAACAGAGTGCAGTCCGAAGGTATCTTGACGCCGCGCATGACAGCCCCGCAGATACAGGCAGGGTTCTCTTTTGCCGGAGGCGGCTTAAGTGAAAATTTCCTGGCCGCATCGAACACCCCGTAAGAATCACGGATTGCCAGCCCACTTTGGGGAATAATACCAAGGCCCCTCCATGCGGTGTCCTGCTCGACAAATATTTCTTTGATTAAGGCTAAAGCTCTGATATTACCATCAGCTTTTACCAACCGCTTATATTGGTTGTCAACCCGAGCTTTGCCCTCTTTGAGCTGGACCATAATCATGCCAATGGAGCAAAGCATATCGGTGGGCTCAAATCCGGAAACCACACAGGGTATTGCATAATGCTTTACAATAGGCTCATACATGCCTGTACCGCTAATAGTTGATACGTGACCGGGACAGATAAATCCCCGGATATCCGTTTCACCGCTCTGCATAAGAGCCTGCATCGCGTACGGTATGGTTTTTAAGGCGGAGAGTACGGAAAAATTGTGCAGGTTTTGAGTATATGCCGTCTGAATAGCATAGGCAACCGTAGGAGCTGTTGTTTCAAAACCAATTCCTAAAAACACAACCTGTTTGTCCTGATTATGACGGGCTATCTCTATGGCATCCAAACTTGAAAGACACACACGAATATCTGCTCCCCGGGCTTTTTCCTGAGTAAGCGAGGAGTATGATCCGGGAACACGCAGCATATCACCGAAACTGGTTACGATCACATCCGGCAGCTTACTGAGTTCTAGTGCCGTATCGATATACTCCTGCGCGGTTACACAGACAGGACAGCCTGGTCCGCTTATTAGGCGAATCTGTTCCGGCAGCAACCCTTTAAGACCGTATTTTACTATGGTAAGGGTATGTCCTCCGCAGATCTCCATAATGGTTACCGGATGCGGAGGTATTGATTTCTCTATCTCCCTGAGATAGTAGCCGGCAGCTTTATTCGTACGAAACTCATCAAGGTAGGCTAACATTCCAGATCGTTCAACTCCTTAAACAATGCCAGTGTCTTGTCGGCCTCTTTTCTATCCATTATTTGGATGGCAAAACCGGCATGCACCAATACATAATCATTTATTTCCGCTTCGGGCAGGAGGCTTAAGTCTACTTCATACTGCAGCCCGCCGGCCTCTACCTGTGCTTTTGCACCCTGTTTTTTTATTATTCTCATAGGTATGGCTAAACACATCTACTTCTCCTTTAACAGCTGATTTGCCACAACAGCCTGTCCCAAGGCAATACCTCCGTCATTACAGGGAATCAAACTGTGTGTATACACCTTTAATCCCCGCTCTCTCAAGTTGCGGTCTAATGCGGAAAGCAAAAACATATTCATAAAACAACCGCCTGATAAGACTACTTTTTTAATACCGGTCTCTTCAGAGATCAGAGCGCACAACCTGCTTAAAGCATCTGCCAATCCCATATGAAAACGGTAGGCAATAATACCCGGTTTTACGCCAGCTCTACAATCCTCTATTACCTGCTCAACAAGCGAATACCACGAAAGAAAATAGCTGCCTCCTGTCTCGGATATATCTAAAATATACAGAGAGAAAGAATCATTTTCAATTACCTGTTCCAGCTCTATAGCCGGCTGGCCCTCATAGCAGGCTTTAATACATACACCAGCCAATGCAGAAACAGCATCAAAAAGTCTGCCGCAGCTGGAGCTCGTCGGACTCTGTTTCCGACGGCTAATTTGGAAAAGTACCACACTGAGCTCATCTTCGGTGATGTCTTTCCATGTTGCGGGTAGAAATTGATAAGTTTTTTCCGCAAATACCTGAAAAAGCAGGGATAATGCCGTACGCCAGGGCTGGGCTATTACTTTATCTCCCCCGGGCAGCAGAAAAGGAACAAGTCCTCCCACTTTTTTACTTTGGGCAAGATCTGCCACCAGCAGCTCTCCGCCCCAGATGGTATTATCGCTGCCCAAACCGCTGCCGTCAAGTACAACACCTATAACTTTTTCAGTCAGATTATGCTCTGCCATACAGCTGGCAATATGAGCATGATGGTGCTGTACTGCTATGAGAGGAAGACCGTTTAGCTGTGCCAATTCAGGAGGAGGATCGTGAACACACTGCGTACTTAAATATTGAGGATGCGGATCATAGGCAACAGCCTGCGGCCTGACATCCAACACACCCTGAAGATGGTTTATGGCTTGAATAAAGGAAGCATAGGTTTCCGCATTCTTTAAATCACCGATATGGTGGCTTAAAAAAGCTTTATTTTTTTTGGCAAGGCAGATCGTATTTTTTTGTTCCGCTCCTACGGCCAAGAGTGGTTTTTCAAAACCGGACTTATGCAGTACAGGATTGGGCACCAGACCGCGGGATCTGCGCAGCACATACTCACCGCCTTTCCATATCCTGATTACGGAATCATCACAGCGAATATGAATGTCACGGTTTCCTACGAGAAAATAGTCACACAGCTTGCTCAAGCGGGCAAAGGCATCATAATTAGTATGGGCAATAGGTTCCTCACTTATATTGCCACTGGTCATTATTAATGGGAAGTCGATAAATTCAAATAACAGAAAATGCAGCGGTGCATAGGGGAGCATAATCCCGAAATACCCATTACCCGGTGCCGCTGCTTCCGCGATATCATGGGAAAGGGCTTTTTTGATTAAGACGATCGGACGATCCGCGCTTTGCAATCTCTGCTCCTCCTGCAGAGTTATAGGGCCGATTCTCCTGGCGTGTGCAAGATCTTTTACCATTAAGGCAAAAGGACGCTGTTCTCTGTATTTCAGCGAGCGCAGTGTTTTCACACTGTCGGCATTACGCGCATCACAGGCAAAATGAAAGCCCCCGATACCCTTTACGGCCATAATACTGCCTGCCCTTAACAGCTCCGCTGCCTGTGTTATCAGCTCTCTGCTCGCGGCCTGCTCCAATCCGCGTATGAGTAGTTTTCCCCCGGCAGAATAGAGCTCAAGCTGAGGTCCGCAGCGGTAGCAGGCATTTGGCTGGGCATGGAAGCGTCTGTTGCCCGGATCATTATACTCTGCCTGGCATTGCTCACACATGGTAAAATTTGCCATAGTGGTGTACTTTCGGTCGTACGGTACATCGCGGACAATTGTGTAGCGCGGCCCGCAGTTGGTGCAGTTTATAAAAGAATAAAAAAAACGGCGGTTATCGGGATCGAGCATTTCGTTTAAACAATCCCCGCACAAACAGAGATCGGGAGCAATTCGAGTGTTCTTATTGGCATTTTCTCTGCTCTGTTGAATTTCAAACCGCTTAAAGCGCTGTTCGTTACCTCTCTCAGTAACTGTAAACTCATCGATCACGGCCTGAGGGGGTATCTTGTGTTTAAGTTCAGCTAAAAAGCGCTCCAAGCTAGCGGGATCAGCCTGAGCCAAGACCTCAACGCCGTCCGAATTATTCTGCACATATCCTGTAATATTAAAACGCAGGGCAAGATTATAGACAAACGGGCGGAATCCCACTCCCTGAACAATACCTTCTATATGTATGCGGACGGTTCTCTGTTTTTTCATTGACTTTACTTAAACTTAAGTGTAAAAAAAAACCACTCAAGAGACAACATATATTTTCAAACAATAATCACCGCCGGTTGATATGACATTGGCATTTCTTAATAAATTC
>CAZEPL010000112.1:0-8790 GCA_964514135.1 uncultured Spirochaetaceae bacterium
CTCATGCTCAATATAAACAGGCTCGCCGCTGCGCAGGGCAAACAAAAAGCATTCAATCTTTTTGTCCGTCAGCCCGGCGCAGGCCTTTTTATACAAGGCAAGCTGCAGCGCGTACTCCAGCGGATTAAGCAGTTTATCGGTTTTGAAATCAAGAACATAGGCTTTATCCCCGGTCTCAAAGAACAGATCGATAATACCGTGGATAAAGTAACAGTCTGAGCCCCTTTCCCATTTATATAAAAAGGGAAACTCGGTTTCTACACATTGTGCCTGCGCTAAAAGTCGGCCGTAATCCGAAGCAAAAAATTTTTGTCCCAGCTCTTTGGCGGTCTCAACCGCCTCTGCGCGCAGATTTTCAGGAATTTCTTCCATATATATGAGCGGAATATCCTCATCAAGCAGGCCTTTCTTAATCCTGGTGTGAATTATGTAGTGAGTAAGGCTTCCCAAGGCCGCGGCCGCTTTCTCATCGACCAAGTGAGTATCGATAGGCAGATCGGGAAGCTCGATTGTCTTTTTGGCCGGAGCATGATCTGCTTTCAGCTTTTTATACAGCAGATTGAGCTCGGTCACGCTGTACTCAGTCTGCTTAAACTCACGCTTCAGCTCAGGTAAAGAAAGGTAAATTTCCTTAAGTACGTCCGGATCTGCTCCGGCAGCACGTCTGAAAATCCTGTTATGCTCTTCGCTGCTAAGTTCCTTTATAACGTGTTTTTTAAATTTAAAGGCATTACCCGGCAGTTCATCAGCCTGCATGCTTTCCAAACCCAGCCCCTGCAGAAGCATATTCAAATGAGCTTTGACTGTGGTGCGGTTCTGCCTGTTGTGCGTGCCGGAAATTATCAAGTGTGATTTAGCCCTTGTAAGCGCCACATAGAGCAGACGCTTTAGTTCGGCGATTTCTTTTTTCTCGTTTTCCTCACGGCCCATGGCATAGAAATAGTTATCCTTTCCCAGGTTTACCGATATTCCGAACTGCGGCGAGACATAATACAGCGCGCTTTTATCTTCACCCTTACCTTTGTTTCCCGTATTGGCCAGCACCACAACGGGAAACTCCAAACCCTTGGCTTTATGAATGGTCATAAGCTGGACGCCCTGTTCGTAACTTTTAAGTATCTCCAGGCCCTCCTGCTTCTCATACTTGCCCAAATTCTTTCGCACCATATCCAGAAAGCGGCTTAATCCCCAGCCCCGGCTGTCCGCCTGTTCGGCCAGGCGGAAAAAATAATCGTAGTACTCCAAAAAGGTATGAAACTGCGGATTCTTTAAAATGTGATAGCGATAGCCGAAGCCGTACCAGATATCAAAAACAAGCTCCGTAATGGGAACCCTGTCGGCTTTACTCAGCATAAACTCATACAGCTCTCTGCCCGCTTCAAACTTTGCCGCATCTGCGGGCATAAGCTCTACGGCCTCAAAAGGCTTCTGCTCTGCAAGCATAATAACAACCAACGCATGGTCCGACAGATTCACCAGGGGTGAACGCAGCAATGCCACATAAGCAACTCTGTCCTCAGGGTGCAGCACGAGCTGCAGCAGATTGTACATATCATTAATCGGCGCTTCCAAAAACAGGCTCCTCACCCCTTCGGTGGTATAGGGGATGGCAAACAGGCGGAACATACGCTCGTAAATAATCTGATTGCTGGTAGAGCGCATCAATATTACAAAATCGTTAAAAACAGCCGGCCTTACAGCTCCGTCCTCGCATATTAAAAAATCTTTCCGCTTCACGGCCCGGGCAATAAACTCGGCCACACGAAAGGCTTCGCTCTCGTCATTGCTGTACTCGCTTTCGATATCCGGATCGGCATTATACGCCTTATAGAGAAAATGAATCTCAGGCATTACGCTGTTTGTTTTTTTAAAAGAAGCAAGCTCCTGGAAACGGGCTTCATATTCCTCCTCTGCGTTCCGCATTACCGAGCTGAACAGCAGATTAAAAAAATCTATCAGACCTGGCTCGCTGCGGTAATTATTGTGCAAAAGCAGAGCACTGCCGCCGTAGCGGCACAGCTCATGCTGCAGGACTTTAAACACGCTGACATCGGCTCCCCTGAACGCATAGATCGACTGTTTTTCATCACCCACAAACAGGAGCTTATCCTGTTCCAAGTCAGCGGCTTCAGGGATCCGGTCCAGGCTTAGGGTGATTTTTTCAGCCAGCAGATAGAGCAGCTGTTTCTGCAGCAGGTTGTTGTCCTGAAACTCATCGATCATGATAAAGCGGTACTTGGTTTTATAATAATGGCGCAGATCCTTGTTACGCCTTAGGGCCTGTACGGCCATCTCAGCCACATCATTAAAGCTCACCAGACCCAGGCTGCGTTTCTTGACGTTTACCAGCTTCTGAAACTCCGCAAGCAGCCGGAAGATACCCCGCAGCTCCTCGGCCTGAGCCAGACTCTCCAAGACAAGCATGAGCACATTCTGTTCAGACCTTAATTCGTCAATAAGGGATTTCAGCTGCTCAATATCTTGGGAAACACTATGCCCGGGTTTTCTTATGGTGAAACCTTTTAAAAGCTCAATCGCCTTTACATATTCATGCTGCGAGAGTAGATCTTTAAGACCTTCAAGCTCGGCCACAGCCGTCCGGGCATTTACAATTGATTTTTTACCCTGAGCATCGAGCGCAGTTATCTTTAGCGCGCAGTTCGAAAGCAGCTCTGCCTGGGTTTCAAGCCGGGCTTCAAGCTCCGCGTACTGTGTTTGATACATTTTTTCAAAATCAAATTCATAGGCCACATTAAGTGAAGACTCGGCCAGAGGCTGTAAGAACTCAGACAGCACGCGTTCAAAGCCGTGGCGGCGCAGCAGCGCGCCTACTCCCCGCTCCTGCCAGCGCTTAAGCAGAAAATCAAGACTCACCTCAGTTAAAGCGCGGGAAAGTTCAGAGGCCTCGTAGGAAAAATCTGCGGCCAATCCGAAGAGCTCACTCGCGTTTCTCACAATCTGGGCGCAAAAGCTGTCCAGCGTGGAGATCTGGGCCCTGCTGAAATCCTTAAGCTGCTCCTGAATCAGCGGGTCCTGTTCCTGTTTCAGCCTGATGTAGATTTTCTCATACATCTCGGCCGCGGCTTTTTTGGTAAAGGTAAGGGTAAGGATCTCATCCACACGGGCCTTCTTGTTTTTAAGCAGCCAGAGGTAGCGCTCGGCCAGCACCGATGTCTTGCCCGCACCCGCGCCCGCCATAACAACCGTGTTCACAAGTGAGGAGATGGCCTTTTGCTGTTCTCTGTCAAAGCTGATACTCAAAGATTTGTCCCTGCCAAAACCGGCGGCCTTATTTTTCATGGAGTCTGTGGAACGCATAAATACAAATATAAGTGATAAAAATAAAAAATCCCACGCTTAACGAAAAAAGCACGGCTTTCAGATACAAAAGATTTCCCACAATTTCTTTTAAGGAGATAAAGGGGTATACAATGATGTCCGTACTGTTTAAGCGGACGAATCTTCCCAGATAAATACCGAATCCGCTCAATATACACGTGCCTATCACTACCAACCAACCCGCTCTTTTCCCGTAAAGCTTGCTGAAAACCTGATGCACAAAGAGTAATGAAAACAGCCCGATCAGATGACCCATAATGGCAAAGGCCGCATTGAGAATAATGTCATACCAGATCAGGGCGTTTGCCGTCACCAGCTCGTTCATATCCCGGTAATACATGCCCAGCCGAATCAGGTGCACCACATCGGTAAGAATGTAAGGCGCATTGGGATAAAATAAAAGCCAGAGAAAACTTAAGATGATTGTTACGGCTCGCGCGGGTGGCGAGGATTTTTCTCCGGAGTACAACCAAAGTATAATCAGAGAAATCCCAAAAGGTATCCAGGCCAAAAAAAGATTCCAGACAAGAAACAGATAGATGTAACTGCCGGTAAACAGAATGCGTACAACTAAAAAGGCTGCGCAGCCGGCGGAAGACAACAGCAGCAGACAAAACAGGTCTCTCAGTTTCTTTTTGGAATAACATTCGATCACTGTGTCGTTTAACATCCGTATTTTCCCTTCCGTACACGGTAGTTGTATACCTATTAATAGCTTAAATTACAAGACTAATCCAGTGGGTAGATAAACCTTTAATATACTACTGAGTGCTTTACATTCCTCCCTGTTTCCAAATATAGTACAACCAGATATTAGATAACATGCGCTTATTCAAAACGGGAAAATATATATGAGCTTTAAAATCGGCCTTGTTGCACTTATATTTTGTCTCCTCTTTTGTATTCCACTCCGGGCGGATATTTCTGTTTCACTTGAAGAGTGGAATGCCGGCTCCGTAAACAGCGCCCGTATTCTCAGCAAAGAAATCACCATTACCAATAGCGGATCGCAGCCGGCTACGGTCTCTTTAATCGAGACCTGCGACTGCTTTTATCCGGATCAGAAACAGATTATCATTCAACCCGGCGAAAACCAAAAAATCGTCGTCTCCTTCGATCCTGCCGAAGAACAGGGTGCTGTTGAGAAACTGCTTATAATAGAAAATATTGATAGCCCACAGGAAAAAATACTCTTTACCCTGCACGCTCAAGTGAACAGGCAGGCATCCGCAATGGAAAAGCCGGCCACAGCCGATGCGCAAACCGTGCCGACCGAAACAGAACCGGCAGAGAGCAGCACACAGCTCTCCGACTCCCCCGCCGAAAAAAATCTCTCAGCCTTTCTCTATTACAGCTTCGGCTGCAAAGCATGCGAGCGGCTGCTCACTTCATTTTTTCCCGCGGTTGAGCAAGAGATGGGCATTACCCTTACAATTATTAAAAAAGATATTCTGCAGGCGCAGGTGATGCGGGAATATGAAGCCCAAGTGCAGCAGATGGACGTTCCCATGAGCGAATTCCCGGCCCTGCTTATCGGCAGTACGCTTTTACAGGGGGAGCGGGAAATACGTTCAGAGCTTACCACCGCAGTGGAAAGGGCCCTTACGCAACCCGCCGTTTCACAAGAAGTAAAGCCGGATGCTTCAGCTAAAAAACAGGATGTGCTTCCTGAGCTGCTTTTTTTCCCTGTTCTGGCCGCGGGTCTTGCCGACGGCATAAACCCATGCGCCTTCAGCACGCTTATTTTTCTAATTGTAAGTCTGGCCTATGTAGGCAAACGCAAAGGCGCTATTTTGCTGACAGGAATTTTCTTTACAGTGGCCGTCTTTATTACGTACTATCTGATAGGTGTTATCGGTACGAATTTCATTTATTTCTTCAGATCCTTACCTTTTGCTACTGAAATCTTTATTGTTTTTAAAATTGTGGTCATTATTTTACTGTTGGTATTTGCGGGTTTGAGTATATATGACGTTATTTTAATTACACAGGGCCGTACGCGTGAAATGGTGCTGCAACTTCCCAAAAGTATCAAACAGCGTATTCATAAGTCTGTAAGAACATATGTTTCCTCTCTGGCACTGATTTCGGGAGCATTGCTGTTAGGATTCTATGTATCGACGTTTGAACTGGCCTGCACCGGTCAGATCTACTTCCCCGTTATTGCCGCTCTGGCTCAGACCAAAAGTGATATTTCCACTTATCTCTATCTGGTTGTCTATAACATTGGCTTTATAACGCCCCTCCTGCTGGTCTTTATTTTTATATATTCCGGTATAAGCTCCGAAAAGATTACCACGGTCTTTCAGAAACATATGGGTATGGTGAAAATCGTACTGGCAGCGGTATTCATTATGTTAGCTTTTATCATTATCTTTATATAAACCCAATCCATTAATCATTAATAAGATAACTCTTCCAGCATTGCCTCATCTACTGCTGTTGTAATAAACTGATTCTTGGGCATTCGGCTGGTTATCTTACATGAATATAAACTTCCTTCAGACAGATATTTATTAATGATCCGCAGCGGAAATGCAACTTCAATAAAGCCGTCCCCGCTGGCGACGTCGCCTATAAGAGAAGTTACAGTTTCTATTTCGTCCTTGCTTTTTACCACCAGCATTGTCTTGAGCTGTTTTGCCTCATATAGTATTACAATGGTAAGAATAGGATTATTTTGTTCCATTATTAAAATGCGATATTCAATTGATAAAAGATCACTGATATTAACCCGGGCAAAAGCAATACAGGCGTAGAGGGTATCACTATTCTTAGCTAAAAAAACACGGGTAATATCAGCCTCCGGTATATCAATCTTTATATCATCCCTTGGATCGGTAATCACGGGCGTAAGGGGCTGCCAATCATTAATGCTCCCATCAATTGTAATTTTCGTGCCTTTTAATTGGGAAATAACTTTTTTGTTGCTTTCCCCTGTGTGTTCTTCAATAATTTCTTCGTCCTGTTTCCGCGGGGTCTGCATCTCTGAGGGTTCAGAAGCATTTTTCTTTTTAAGCATAATATTGAATGTTTTATCTTCCTCGATTTTTATTATGGACTCATGCAAATCGTAGCCCTGTCGTACTACCTTAAGTTTTATCTCCTGTGCCTTATCGGTAAGTAAGGAGAGTTTTCCCCTGCCCATCTTTTGACCGTTAACATAAACAGCCGCGTCTTCGGGCATGGGCTGTATTGTACAGGTAACGCTTTTTTCTACATCAGTGAAAAATATGAAATTACTATTTTTAACCAGAAGCAGAGCGTCCCTGTGCTCTGCGCTAAGGGGAGCGGTAGAGATCTCCATGCTGTCTAAAGTTAGTTCCAGCTCCTGGTCTGACTGTAATATGTACTCTTTATCCGCAATTCCGGAGTCCGTTTTTATACTCAATAACCCTTCCAGCAAAGCAATCTGGGTAACCTTGTCTTGCTCCACTTTTACCATAAAAGTAGTACTCTGAATACCAATAATGCAATTATCTGTAATGAGCTGCAGGTCGAAAGGCCGTTCCGATTTTTCAATATGAGCTACCAGTGTACCCTGGGCAAGTTGAATTGTAATCATGTTCTCCTTCTCATCAAGAGTTATGATGCTCCGTTCATAAATCCGCAGTAAGGAGCTTCTATTAATTCGCACATCACAAGAGGCTCCCTCTCCCGCTGTAATGGTGGTACCCCATGCTATCGGTTCACCTAAAATCAAAGCAGCCTGATCATCATTATAGATAGCAGTGACTTCTCCGCATATTGAACTAATCATAAATGATGGGTGAACTAACTCCGGTGCAATAAAGATCAGACAAAGAATTACGGCACACACTAAAACACTGCCGGCAAGCGCAAAGGTCAGTCTCCACTTCCATAATGCAGCTTTGCCTTCTGCTTTTGCCTTCTCCGTTTTATCCATTATGTTATAGAGCTCGTTTTTTAAGCGTTTCTTAAAGGAATCATCTTTAAATTGTGGGGCGTGTACAGTTTTAAGATAATTATATAACTCTTGGTTTTCCTTCATCATTTAATCCTATTGTCCAAAGCGATTATTTTCTCCAGCTTTTTTAATATTCTATGCACCCTTGTGCGAATTGTAGTTTCTTTCAGCTTAAGAATCTCGGCCATTTCTTCATACTTCTTATCTTCAAAAAAATGCATTTCCACAATCACAGCCTCTTCGGGTTTTAATTTTTCTAATGCCTGTTTTACTGTCCAGTATTTGGTAAACTCCTCGGTTTTATCGCTCCTTTCATCCACCAGATATTTATCAAGCTTTGCTGCCTCATCATCCATGCTCAGAGTGGATTTTTTCCTCTTACTATTAAGATATTTTAAAACCTCATTTGTTGCAATTTTATATATCCAGGCGGAAAAATTTTTTATTTCTACATTTTTGGTTTTTATATATTTAAGTGCATTAATAAAGGTATCGGAAATCAGGTCCTCAGCCGCTTCCGGACTGGAAACCGTACGCATAATGAAATTATAAATCTTTGGAAAATAATCATCATAGAGGGCTATAAACTCATTTTCGTTTTTTACAGAAATCATATCAATAATGTACGTAACATATTTTTACTTATTGATAGGTTCTTTTATCATGTGTGTCAAGGAAAATTTAATATTAAAAAGTGGATATAAAAAAGCATACCGCCGTTAATGGTGGCATGCTTTTTCTTAAAAGTATAATATAATGCAATAAAATCAGATGCTGCTATTGATTCTCTTCTATTAATTTAATTTTTGCTCTACACATATCCACCTGTTTATTATATTTTTTTTCTAACTCTGATTTTGCATTTTTATAATCATCTATTATCTCGATTCTAGTTATTGCACTATAAATGTCTCGATGGTATTTTATTTTACCTATATAAGCAACTTTGCATCCTTCTGGGACTTCTATCTGGAAAACTCCCGGCAAATACATATCTATAATAGGATAACTTAATTCCATATATATAAACTGACATGATATGTATAATTGTTTATGATATTTCTGTTTTATGTAAAAATCTTGTCCCAAGATTACTTTAACAAATTCATTTATATGCGATAAATTTCGATCATCATAATCTAATATTTTATCCCCTAATGAAAAGAATAGACTATTTCTATAGTATTCTCCTCCTATAGCCTCTAAATACTGTTCATGGTCTTCTAATGGGGGTTTAAGTTCTATGCAGCCCACAAGGATAACATCATCCCCGCTTATTTTATCAATATCCCCTGTATACTCCTTAGAAGATACACAGTTTATAATGAAGAGTACGGCAAGTATAATAAAGAATAGATTCCTTAATAATTTCATCTGTCAAGCTCCTTCAATCTTATTAAAATCCTCTGCTTCCAGATTGTATCCTTCGCATACTTAAGCAGCTTCTCTAATACCTCTTTTTCAGTAGGTTTGTTTATTTTAATAATATCATACTCTCCTTGCTCGAACATTGTTGTTTTTTT
>CAZEPL010000113.1:0-3049 GCA_964514135.1 uncultured Spirochaetaceae bacterium
CTTGCGTACCAAAACAGGATCTAAATCAGTTTGATTTATTTCCTCGGCAATTTTCCCGGCAATGGCTGCCACATTTGTAGAGTGATTGATTCTATCTGTTTTTGTGTCTACCATCCGGGCTAAATTATGCAGATAGCTAAAGGAGAGCGGCTATTTAGAATCTTGGATCCCCAATACCTCTGTTTCCGCTTCCCGGTGTACGTCAGAAGTAATGGCAGTTACGATCTCACGGCTTCTGTTGCTGATATCCTTTTCACTATCAGTTATAAGCGGCAGGAGAAGTCTGATTACACTTTCCATATTTGTAGATTCATCGCTCTTTAATTTATTTTCGATAAGATTTATAACTTCCGCCTTTAATTCGAAGTTCAGCTCGGTAATATATTTTTGAAGCGTCTCCCACGTTATTTTACCTGCTTTCAACTCATTGTAGAAATCCCCAAGGTGTTTTGCTTTAATAATGCTTGAATAATGCTCGTCTGTAATGTATTTTGTGTCATCAATATTCTTCGTGTATTCAATCAGTTTTTCGGGTGTATAATCCATCAAAGTCGGCTGTTCATCATACGCACCAATAAACGCTCTTCTCCTGCGTCGGGAAACTACAATTATAAAAACGAATAAAATAATAAGGAATAATATGCCGCCAATAATACCGAGTACAATGAATAAAAGATTGCTGAAAAGGTGACGATCCGCGCTTTGTGATTCGGCTATTCTTTCAATATTGGTCAAAAGCAAATTCCGTTCATTTTCTTGAAACTCAATAAGTTGATTAAGCATTCTCATATTCTCTGTGTTTTGGCGGCTTATATACTCTTCCATGTCATAGGGCATCTCTACTTTTAACACTGACGGTAAAATCGATGAGGAAACGATCTCTTTCTCGTGCACAACAACAGCTTCCCCTTTTTTGATAGTTGTAACCGGTGTCTCCTTCTTTTCTGTTGTTGGAGTTTCTTTCTCTTCTGTTTCCGGTTTTTCTTTTATTACTTCACTTTCTGTGGTGGTGGTAGCGGCGGCTAACTCTTGCAGTTTTTTCTCCTCTTCTATCGCCTGCTTTACTATCTTGAGTTTATTTTGTAATTCTTCGTCTCTGCCTGAAAGCAGCAGTGCTTTGGAAAAGTATGCCAATGCGGTTTCATAATCTTTTTGTTCGTATTCAATATTCCCCTGTTTTATCAGCGCGTAAACGTACATTTTTACTATTCTTGTATCGTCGCCTTTTAACTGGTATGCGTTCTGAAAGTCATTTATCGATCCTATATAATCTTTGAGGATATTTTTTTTTAAGCCTTCTTGATAAAAAACTTCGGCAATATCTTCCTGCACCTCTTCTGCAAAGATAAAAGCGCAGGAGCACATAATTATGAAAATTAAAATGATTTTAAGCCAAGAATAATTCATTTCTAATATTATCATAACAAATATTTGATTTATTCGCAAAGAAAATATATTTTTTTACAATATATTAATCTTCATAAGTTGCCTAATATATACTGCATAAAAAATTAATTCCGTGCTTTTAAAAAATGCTTTTTACTTATTTAGAGGATATATGCGTAAGCTGATTTTACTACAATTAATAGCTTATTTAAATCTGTTCATCTCTGGTGATTATTTGGAGGAGCTGTCATTATTAGCAGGTACTGCCGGGGGCGGATGGACGTTCACACAGCAGTACAGAATAGCCCTCGACATTGATAATTCGGGTAATTCCAGTGCATTAAGCGATTTCCAGCTAAAATAACCATCGACAACACCCAAACTGATTTTTGAATTGAGCAATTTCACTTTGGAGGTCAAAGTACCTTTTTATGAGTGGAAGTCCCATCAATTCCAGCAGCAGGAGTAAAGACCATTTATATGTAATTTGGCGATGTCAACGCTTCAAGCGGCAGCAACTTAACGCACTGGTCATGTTTCTGGTTGAAACTAGTTCGTAATCCTTTAACAGTGAATCATGAGCTCAGTATTACCGAGTGTTATCTTATCATTGTCATGAAGCTGCCTGTTTTTATTGGGTGTGATTCTTTGTTCATTAATAAAAGTGCCGTTCGTGCTGTTTATATCTCTGATAAAGACCTCTCCGCTTATAAATGTAATAACAGCATGAAATTTGGATACTTTTTCATCTAAAATAATTACCGCATTGTGTTTGTCCCTTCCGATACCGAACGCTTTATTGGAAAGTGTTTTGCTTTTACCGTGAGCTTCCAGCCGGGGTAGGCCCTTGGTGTAGATATTTGCGTTTTTAGAAACAACAATATCTTTGTCCGGATCCTGAAAAAGAGTCTGTTCGTTGAAAGGATCATGTCGCGACATATTTGTTCCTATAGTGTTAACATTTTAATAATAGTGTATGCCAATCAGAAATTCAAATGAAATTGATATTATTATAAACCCCTCCAAAATTGAGTTATACTTTTTTGAAAACCATTGCAAAAAAGCATAAGCCATATTATTATATAGTGGTTTGGTTCTTTTGAAATGAAGGATAATGAAAAAACAAAAGAAAAACTCATAAAAGAACTTAAAGAGCTAAGGAAAAATAACAAAAAATTGTCTAAAGAATTATCTCTTCGCTCAATGCTGTATTCAATAGACGATTTGGTTTTTGTTCTTAGTAATGAGGGGGTGTTCTTGAATTATTACCAAGGGCCGCAAAAGATTGATTTGTACGTCACACCGGATAAATTCATAAATAAGCATTTTAAAGAGGTTCTTCCCCGGAAAGTTTCGAAAATATTTCAGGATGCTATTGATAATCTTTATTCAACCGGTAATGTTCAGGAAGTGGAATATGCATTAAAAATTGATGATGAGAACAAATGGTTCAGTGCCAAGCTGTCACCCTATAAAGATCCAATAAGTGGATCTACCGAAATAGTTTTAGTAGTACGCAATATTACCAAACGAAAAAGAATGGAAGAAAGCGTAAATTATCTGGCGCTGCACGATACAATCACAGGTTTACCGAATAGAAGATTGCTGTTGGATAGGCTTAATAATGCTATTAAATATGCACATCGGATTAAAGCAAAATTTG
>CAZEPL010000113.1:3149-8568 GCA_964514135.1 uncultured Spirochaetaceae bacterium
TTGATTTATTAATCAAAAAGTCAGATTTTGAAATGTATGAAGATAAAAGGAAACAGTTATAATACAAAAAGCGATTCGTCGTTAAAATTGCATCCATTTGTTAAGATTAACAGGCAAATTTAAAATTACTGAAATTGATTTTTTTTAGTAAATCATATAGACTGTTACCCAATAATCGAATAAAGACTTAAAGAATTAATTTCAGAGTGATATATAATAACAAGGTATAAGGAACAAAGATGGGAACATTAGATACATTATTTGAAAGATTAAACGGTTATTTAGCAAAACACGGTTTACAAACTATGGAAAACAAACCTGCCGATGCTACCACTCTTTATGAGTCCGCCTTGCGCTCCGTATGGAAGCTTAAAGATCCTGATAAACGAAATGCCTTAGCCATGGAAATTACCGCTTTTCTTAAAAGATATGTGGGCGGTAAAAATATGGAAGAACTTTATGAGAAGTTATCACAGAAACTTAATGCCGAAATGTATGAGCAGAAAGATCAGGCGGAAAAGCAGGCGCAGTCAGAGCGCTTAAAAGATCCCAATTATGTGCCATCCTTTGATGAGCTTTTTTCCGATGACACTTAGGTTTAAAAGTATGAAGATAGAAAAACTAGTTAACTCCGGTACTCAGTCAATCAAACCCTATGAACCGGGAAAAACGATATTTGAAGCTAAACAGGAACAAAAGGATATTGATTTTATAAAAATGGCTTCAAATGAAAATCCTCTGGGTATGAGTCCCCTGGCATTAAAGGCCATTAAAGCACATGCTCATGCAGCGTTTGCCTATCCCGAAGCCAGCTGTGCGGAGCTGCGTGCGGCATTGGCTAAAAGATTTAAGCTGCCGCCTGAGATGTTTATTGTGGGAAACGGTGCCGACGGAGTTATTTACGCCCTGGCAATGGCTTTTATCGATCAGGATGATCAGGCAATAATTCCCTTTATCACCTTTCCCTATTATGAGATTGCGGTGAAAGCAATGCGCGGCAGGGTTATTGTAAGCAGAATGAAGGAATATGAGATAGATTTAGCCGATATATGTGATAAAATTACCCCGAAAACCAAAATAATTTGGATAAGTAATCCCAATAATCCCACCGGCTGCTTGATAAAACATAAAGAGTTTGAGCGATTCTTAAGGCAGGTACCGGAAGATGTGTTTGTGGTACATGATGAAGTATATGCGGATTTTGCTCCTAAAAATGAACTGCCTGATACAATCGCCATGCTTAAGCAGGGGATACCAAATCTTATTCTGCTGCGCAGCTTTTCGAAAATCTACGGACTGGCCGGAGTACGGCTGGGTTATGGTATAGCAGAGGAGTCCATAATAAATATTATGTACAAAGTAAGACCTCCTTTTGATGTATCGGTGCTGGCTCAAGTAGCCGGATGTGCGGCTTTGAGTGATAGTGAATTTTATAAAAAAACACTGAAGTTGACTAATAAGGGAAAAACTTATCTTTATAGCGAACTGGAGCGTATGGGATTAGAGTATATTCGATCATATACTAATTTTATCGTAATAGATACCAAAAGGAGCTGCAGAGATGTACAGGAAAAATTGCAGAGCCGGGGAATAATCATCCGTCCGGCGGATACCTATCAGCTGCCGACTTGTATTAGGGTAACTGTCGGCACACAGGATCAAAATAACCGGTTTATTGCTGCATTGGAGTCGGTGTTAACAGCATGAAAAAGAGTATAATTTGTTTTGCAGTTCTTTTAATCTGCTTAGGAGCTTGTTCAGACAGCCCGCCTGAGATTATGCAGATATCTTGGCAGGTCATGTTGTTTAATGATCGGGAAAACGGTTTCAGTTACCAGAAAATCAGTCTGTTTGTAAGCATTCAAGATGAGGACGGGATAAAGGATATCGGTGCTCTTTATCTTATTCATGATGCCAAAGAATTATTTTGGAGCTTGGATGAAAGTAGCTGGGAAATGACAAAAAAAGGCAGCGCCACATGGATCGGCAGTAATGCCTTTACTATGCCCGCTGCCGAATCCTTTCCCATAGGCAAGTATAGGGTGTATTTGGAAGATTTGAGCGGTCAAAGTGATGAAACATTTATTTATATTAGTAATGATAATATTAACACCGAACAGATTACCTTCCCGGACGTTTATCTTAACGACGATAAGATTTTTATAAAAGGTACATATGAAAATTATGAACTCTGGGTATATGATGCGAATAATCGTTTTATCGTTGCTTTTCCGGTTGACAAGAATGGAATCAAAACCGAAGTTATCACCACGCGGGATTCAGCATTAAATAATAATTTTATTTACTATGTTTATTGTATGCATAAAAATAACGTCTTTGGTATTTTAAACGGGCCTTATTATTTTAACAATCCTGTCCAGGTTATTGAATAGCAACCTAAGTCAGTTGCCCACCCGGAAAATATGCCAGCCTGTAGGATCTGCCATGCTCTGGGCGATCATTCCTAAAGCTACCTGTGTGGTGAGTTCTGCAAAAACATATTGTTTGCCCTCAAAAGCAAGTTTGGCTCCGGATATATTAATGACGATACCGACAGCAGAATGCTTATAACGATCGGATATCAGGAGCACTGCATCAAATTTCATATGATGGAGTAGAATGAGAAAAAGTATGGCCCGTGTGTCGCAGTCTCCTGAATGACTAAGAGCAGCTTTTAATGGCGGGGTAAAATCCGTAATGCCTTGATTTTGATCATATATAAAACTTTGGATCCAGCCGAGCAGTGTAGATACCAGTTCTATCTCATCCTCTGTAGCGGCCTGTAAATAGTTGAGGAGTTTACCCGAAAGGTCGACAAGACGGGCATAGTTGTCTCTATAAATAATCCTGTAGAATCTGGACCATGCTTCCGTATTGACCTCCCTATATGTAGTTAAGATGCGGGCTTCACGGCTGATTACGACTTCGGTTGCCTCTATTTCATTCCTGTCGTAACTAAAAGAAATAAACTTTTCTTTAAAGGGGATGGTAGCGGTAGTAAGAATATTACCGGGAAACTGATAATAAAATTGGCTGATAGGCCCGGGTAGAAGTTTGTTTTTACTATTGGGAGAAAAAGAATCTAAGCTGGAAAGAAGAAAATCGTGCATACGGGAATATTCTTTAACTTGAGCAAAACACATAAGCACATAATCATTACTATCACCATTGATAAAAACAAAATAACCGCGCAAATTATAGTTTTTTGTGGAAAATGAGAGATCGGCAAAATAAGCCTCTGCAGAGGAATATATAAACGGAGCACCTTCTCCTTTGGCATTAAGCTGTAATTTAATAAAAGACAGCATTTCTTCAGCATCTGTAAAATAAGGAGCCGGGAAACAGAATAGCTGAAATATTGTGGTATGTCCGGGATCTACAAACGACATGGCAGCACTCTCACGTGTATCAAGCTCCTGCCAATCTGCGGGAAGGTCAAGATAATAACCTTTGTCTTTTACATACAGTTCTTTAGCATGGGCGGATGAACAGAGCAGGAAAAGTATACCGCAACAGATTGCTGTTATTTTCATTGTCACTCCCTTTAAGTTTCGAGTGTTATCTGCTTTTTCTAAAGAGTGTGATTATAAATACCCTAAGTGTGTGAGCTTTTGAGTGATAATCCCGGCTTCCGTATCTGCATCGTTTTCTGTGGGTACGAAGCTCTTACCCGTAATAGTTTCGAAAGCGGTAATATAGAGCCAGGCAACGTGCATTCTGATTTCATCCGGTATCTGAGGCGGCTCGCCGTCGCCCATATAGTTATGTTCCATGAGCCATTGCCGTAAGTATTCTTTATCCAATTTGCGCTGTTTTTCGCCCTTTTTAAACAGCTGATCATACGTATCGCAGTACCAGTATCTGCTGGAATCAGGGGTATGCAGCTCGTCGATGAGAATGAGTTCGTCGTTATATATTCCGAACTCGTACTTGGTGTCCACTAAAATAAGACCGTGTGCTTTGGCAATCTCGCTTCCCCTTTTAAAGAGAGACAGTGCTTTTTTTTCGACCTCTTCCCATACTGCTTTTTTAACAATCCCGGAGCTTATTATCTCTGCTCGCGAAATGGGGAGATCGTGGGTACCGCGCTCGGCTTTTGTTGAGGGAGTCAGCAGCGGAGTTTTAAAGCGTTGATTTAACTTCATACCGGAAGGCAGTGTGATGCCGGAAATCGGATTGCCTTTCTGATAATCACGCCAAGCCAAGCCCGTAAGATAACCCCGTACTACTACTTCGACGGGGAGCGGTTTGCTTTTTTTTACCAGTACAGCGCGCGGCGACAGCTCTTCGATGATATGATTTTGTACAATGCTTGCTGTCTGGTTAAACCAATAGAGGGAAATCTGGTTGAGCACCTGGCCTTTGCACGGGATTGTGGCAAGCACCTTATCAAAAGCGGAAATGCGATCCGTAGTACAGATAAGCATGGTACTACTGAAATCAAGGATGTCACGTACTTTGCCTTTATAAGCCGCGGCAGCGGGAATGTTTTTTATGTTAATATGCTCGAGAGTATGATTTAAAAAGCGGGAAAGGTCCTGCTGTTTCATTATTTTAATTCACTTCGATTGGTAATTATTTTGGTAATAAGACCGTATTCTTGGGCATCTTTGGCATTCATCCAAAAGTCGCGATCCGTATCTTTTTCCACTTTTTTAAGAGGAGTACCGGTTTCTTCCGCAATAAGATGGTTAATCTTGTCTTTTAATTTGTCGAGTTCTCTGGCATGAATTTCGATTTCAGTAGCTACTCCGCGAATACCGCTAAGCGGCTGGTGAATAAGGTAGTGAGAGTTGGGTAGTGCCAATCGCTGTTCTTGCGGCGCGGCCAGAAGAATGATTGCGGCTGCGCTTGCTACCAAACCCATACCGATTGTATACACCTTGGGTTTGACAAAGCGGATCATATCGAATATGGCGAATCCGGCGTCAGCATCGCCCCCGGGGGAGTCGATAAAGATTTTTATCGACTCGCTGCTTTCGTCCTCCAATAAAAGAAGCTGACGGATAATGCGTTCAGCCAAGGCCTTATTAATTTCTCCTGACAGCAAAATGGTTCTGGTCTTTAATAACTGTTGCATCAGGAGAGCTTCATGACCGCTTTCGCTCTCGTCGCTTTCAGCATCTGTAAGGTAAATCTTTTTTTGTTTCATAAATTAATAATATATACTTAGTTCATTATTCTGGCAACAAAAAAAGGCTAGGGAATAAAAACCCTAGCCTCTCGCTGCTTCTGTCCTCCACTTGGTACTAGAGGTTAAGGGGCAGAAGAACTCCCATAAAACACAGTATATATCTTAATCGTTAGAATTCATGTCTGTCAAGAAAGAAACAAAGGAATTTTCTAAAAATTGTAATTATATTCATTGAGCTTCTTGCAAAAATGTTATTTTTGCAAGAAGCTCCTTAAAAGGAAATTG
>CAZEPL010000114.1:0-8358 GCA_964514135.1 uncultured Spirochaetaceae bacterium
GATATGTACCTCTATTCTGCAGATGATCTTAATAATGTAATTGATTGGGGCTTTATCGGTTTCCCAATTGAGTTTGATTGTCCACAGGATGGAAGATATTATATTGAGATCGATTCATTTGCGAATCAGGATGGAGTATATTTAATTAGCGTACAAGAAGGAACATTGCATAGAAAACTATTACTAAGAAGAAATACACGATCATCTATAACACATTAGTTTTAGTTTTTAAAGCCTGCCTTCTATAAAAGAAGGCAAGCTTTTTTAAAGGACTTTTTATGAAAAAAAGACAAGCGGTCGTCATATATTTTTTACTTGCTCTTATTGTTTGTGCAGTTTCTTTAACTTCATGTCTTGGTGTGGATGAAAACACTCCACCCCTGCCCGTCAACAACAGTCAGGACCGCATTTCGGCCGGGCCTGTAGAACTGAAGGGCCTTGTTCAGGAGAAGACCGAATTCGCGGGAACGCTCAGTGAGTACTCATTCTTTGTGCTGGCAACAACCGGCGGAAGCGAGGTTATTCTCTTTAATCAAAAGCAGAGATCTCTTGGCT
This sequence comes from uncultured Spirochaetaceae bacterium, assembly GCA_964514135.1. Classification (GTDB taxonomy): domain Bacteria; phylum Spirochaetota; class Spirochaetia; order SZUA-6; family RPPD01; genus JAFGGG01. The sequence continues at coordinate 556 of CAZEPL010000114.1, forward strand.
TCGCAGAGTATTTAGACAAGAAAGTCAAAGTGCAGGGTCATTATATTACAGGCAGCATAGGTTGGCGTAAGATTGAAAAAAAAGGTATTCAGGTAGAGGATATACGCGTAATCGAATAATTTATATAATAACTAAACGATAATTACAGTTGCATTTTTTAAAGCAACGTATTAATCTTTATAGAGTCGATAATACCCACAGCCTATGCATAAGGATTATTTGCATGCTATAAATTCAAATCCCGATGTTATTGCCAATTATGAACTGTTAAAAAGAATTGGCGTCTGGGATCAGATTCTAAGCCTTGAAAAAGAGGTGCACGCCAAAGATAAACTCTTAGACGAGGTCGTACAGCTTTTTAATCAAGCTTCTCTTATCGGGCTCATTACTTTTATAACCGACCATATGCTGGATCGCTTTGTGCCTTCTTATCTGGCCTTTGTGCTGCAGGAAGAGGGAACCGGCGATAAGGTACATATCATCTGTTTCCGTAATCTAAAAAGAGTGAAAAACCTTATAACCATTAAATCGATTATCCCTTACAGACAGTTCTTTGCCTCTCATTCCGGACTTATGACCTTTGCTGAGTTTGTCGAGGTTATTGCCAATCCTAAGCTTTCCGAGTCCCTTAATCCGCTCAATCCGGAGATCGTAATGCCTCTGATGGGCTTGGGGGGAATGTACGGCTTTATTGTCTTTGGCAGAAAAATCATCGACGAAGTATATTCGGAACAGGAACTGGAGTATATAGATTGGATTATGAAATGTGCTTCGGTAAGTCTGCAAAAAAACATCTACTACCAGAGGGCTATTATCGATTCCAAAACTCAGCTGTATACTCATCACTTTTTCATTAAACGAGTACAGGAAGAGCTTTCCAGGATTTCCCGCTATAAGGAGGATCTGGCCCTACTCATGTTCGATATCGATCATTTTAAGGAACTCAATGACAGCTTGGGCCATCTGGCCGGTGACCGTGTTCTGTTTGATGTGGCAGAAATATTAAAAACCAGTATTCGCAAGAGCGATGTGGCGGCCAGATTCGGAGGAGAAGAATTTGTAGTAATGCTTATATCATGTAAAAAAGATTTCGCCTACATGATTGCCGAAAGGATCCGCTCTAGAATCGAAGAGATGGAGTTTGAATATTTGGGTGTTAAAATCAAAGTGACCATAAGTGTGGGTATAAGCTTTACCTCTCAGAAGAATTTACTCGCGGAAGAGGAACTGATACGGCAGTCTGATTTAGCCCTGTATGCATCCAAACGCAGGGGCAGGAACTGTGCCAGCCTTTACTCTGCGGGGCTGGAAGAGGAATAGCGGCTTTATGCTCTTTTCCGCGCATCTTAATTAAAACTTTCTCTTTCATATTTTTTAATTTAAGCGGTTTAGCTACTGACTAAATTAAATTAATGTGCTAAAATAATAGCAATTAGAATTATGATATATGATAAATTTTGTTAGGAGGAGGATATGAAAATTAAAGACCGCTTTTTCGGCAGATTAAGCGAAGCAAAAGATGTGTTTGAATACACGCTGGAAAATTCAGCCGGCATGAGTGTTTCTCTTATCAATTATGGCGCAACTATTACCTCGGTTAAGCTGCCTGACCGCACGGGCCGCCAGGCTGAAATAACTCTTGGATTTGATGATCTTAAGAGCTATGTAAAACCTCACCCGTTTTTCGGGGGCATAATCGGGCGTTTTGCCAACCGGATAGCGGGAGGCAGTTTCTCTATAGAGACTGAAAAATACACTTTGGCGTGCAACGATCACAGTCGGCATCATCTTCACGGCGGTGAAAAGGGCTTTCACAAAGTATTCTGGACAGCAGAAAGCTTTGAACACAGTGACTGTGCCGGTATAGCATTTTCATACCTGAGTGCCGATGGTGAAGAGGGTTATCCCGGCAATTTGGCTGTCAAGGTAAGCTACAGCTTTAATCAGGCAGGTGAATTAAAAATAAGCTATAATGCCGAAAGTGATAGAGCAACCCCGGTGAACCTGACCAATCATGCGTATTGGAATTTAAGCGGAGCCGGAACAGGTACTATTAAAGCACATCTGCTGCAGTTAAACTGCAGCAGGTATTTACCCGTTAATGAAGAGCTTATTCCAACCGGAGAGATTGCAGATGTGCAGGGGACACCAATGGACTTTACAGAGGCCAAGCAGGTGGGAAAAGACTTGAACAGAGTAAAGGGCGGGTATGACCACTGTTTTATCATTGATCGCAGCGAACCGGGATTAACCCTGGCAGCCCGCCTTTTTGAGCCGGACAGCGGCAGGGGTCTGGAAGTGTATACTACGAAACCGGGTATTCAGCTGTATTCCGGTAATTTTCTCAATGGAATATGCGGAAGAGGACGAGAAATATATAATAAGTATGGAGCGCTTTGTTTGGAAACAGAGTACTATCCTGATGCCGTACACCATCCGCACTTTCCGGATGTTATTCTTAGGCCGGGACAGAAATACAGGCATGAGACTGTGTATAGATTTTTATAGCAGAAAAATAAAGGTAAAAAGTAATTGAGATACTGATAATGGTAATTGTTATCTAATAAAAATAAGCAAGGAGCATATAATGAATAAAAAACAGGTATGGATAGTTACGATTCTTTCGATACTTGCTTTGTCAGCTTTATTATCCGGCTGCAACAGCTCTTCATCACCGGATGGGAGAACCGGAGATGGCGTCCTCTATAAAAATCCTGAAGCCAGCGTACTGGAGAGGGTAGAGGATCTGCTTAAACGGATGACATTAGAAGAAAAGATCGGGCAGATGACTCAGGTAGCAAAAGATGTTATTAATCCTGAAGACATTACCTCCATGTATTTAGGAAGTATTTTAAGCGGTGGCGGGGGATGTCCAAAACCCAATACACCTGAAGCCTGGGCCGATATGATTGACGGCTTTCAGAGCCAGGCATTAAAAATGCGTTTAGGAATTCCTCTTATTTACGGTGTGGATGCAGTGCACGGTCACAGCAATGTGAAGGGCGCGGTAATTTTCCCTCACAATATCGGATTGGGTGCCGCGGGTGACAGCGATCTGGCAGAGCGTATCGGCAGGATTACCGCTATAGAGATGTCGGCTACAGGTGCCCTCTGGAATTTCGCGCCGGTGATCGCTGTTCCCCAGGATATTCGCTGGGGCAGGACCTACGAGGCATATAGTGAAAATACGGAACTAGTTGCCCGATTAGCAAGGGCCTATATTCGAGGTCTGCAGAATGCGGACTCATCAGGTCTAGGAGCGGCGACGACTGTTTTGGCAACACCCAAGCACTATCTGGCCGACGGCGGAACTGCGTGGGGAACATCGAACACAGTTGTTATGAATAAGTTCATGATAGATCAGGGTGTAACTCAGGTGGATGAAGCTGCTTTACGAAAGATTCATCTGCCTCCCTATGCGGCGGCAATAGCCGGGGGAGCTCAATGTATTATGGTCTCCTTCTCAAGCTGGAAAGATACTAAAATGCACGCGCATAAATACCTGCTTTCCGATGTTTTGAAAGGGGAACTCGGATTCGAGGGATTTCTTATTTCCGACTGGAAGGCCATTGATCAGATACCCGGTAATTATTACAGTGATGTTGTTACCTCCATTAATGCAGGTTTGGATATGATTATGGTACCGTTTTATTATAAAATATTTATCGATGCACTCATGCAGGCGGTTAAGAAGGGTGATGTGCCTTTGGAACGTATAGATGACGCCGTACGCCGTATTCTGACGGTAAAAATCAAATTGGGACTGTTCGAAAGACCTTTGGCCGACAGGGATTTACTGCCTGTAGTGGGATCTCAAGCCCACCGGGAGCTGGCGCGTGAGGCAGTCCGCAAATCTTTAGTGCTTTTAAAGAATGACGGCGGCACTCTCCCGCTCTCAAAAGACATCCGGCGTATTTTTGTTGCAGGGCTTGCCGCTAACGATATCGGCATCCAGTGCGGTGGCTGGACTATTGACTGGCAGGGAAAGACAGGCGCTATTACAGAAGGCACAACGATTATCGAAGGTATTGAAAATACAGTGTCAAGTGCTGCTGCGGTAAGCTATGACCGGAACGGTGATTATAAGAATGTTACCAATCAGGACGGTACACCCGGTACAGCGGATGTGGGAATAGTGGTCGTAGGTGAACTGCCTTATGCCGAAGGTGTGGGAGACCAGGAGAATCTAGCATTAAGCACCGCTGATGTTGAACTTATAAAACGAGTTCGTAAAAGATGCGATCGGTTGGTACTCATCGTTATTTCAGGGCGGCCTTTGATAATAAGCGATGTTATGGCTCAGTGTGATGCTGTTGTGGCTGCCTGGCTGCCTGGAAGCGAAGGCCAGGGAGTGGCCGATGTGCTTTTCGGAGATTATGCTTTTACAGGAAAGCTGCCCTTCACCTGGCCTAAAGCTATGAACCAAATTCCCTTTGATTTCAACAGTCTTGATGAAAAAAAGGTTTTATTTCCCTTTGGCTATAGTGTAGAATAAAAAGAGGATAAACTATGAAAAGCGCTGTTGTTAAAATAACATCAATACTGCTTATCCTCCTGCTGTTCGGCGCGGCGTGTTCGCAGGATATACGTGTTGTGTATGAGCTGGATGAACAACTGCGCACGGGAGTTCCCCCGGCACAAAATCCGCTTATTCATGTTGAAAACAGAAGGATTGTTACTCCCGACGGCAGGCCCTTCCATATTAAAGGTATTGCATTCGGCAATGAAGTATGGGGTAATCCTTCACTCCCCCCTGTCAATCATCACGGTAAAGAAGATTACGCACGTATTAAAAGCATGGGCTTTAATGCGGTGCGCTTTTATCTCAACTACCGGATTTTTGAAGATGACCTGTTTTCCTTTACGTATAAAAACACAGGTTTTAACTGGCTGGACAAGAATATCGCCTGGGTCAAAGAGCAGGGAATATACCTCGTGCTCAATATGCACGTACCTCAGGGCGGTTTTCAATCACTGGGTAAGGGAGGCCCTGGACCTGTGGGATAGTGAGCAGAACCAGAAGCGGCTGACCGCACTCTGGCAGGAGATTGCGCGCAGGTACAAAGACGAACCCACAATTCTGGGGTTTGATATTGGTTAACGAGCCGGTGGTGAGTAGAGATATCCGCCAATGGGAGACTCTGACCAAAACAATAGTACAGGCCATCCGTCAGGTTGATCCTCACCATATCATTTTCGTGGAGCGGATGAATGCGGTAAAGAACGACTGGAACGAAGACATAAACGGCTCTATGAACTTTTTTTAATTAATGACAAGAATATTGTCTACGAGTTTCATTTTTATAAGCCGTTTGATTTTACTCACCAGCGTGCACCGTGGGTGCCCTCTTTAAAAGATCGCAAAAGCAGCTATCCCGATCCGGCGCTGATTGAGGTAACGGGCACGCCGGAGTGGGCCGGTGCCATTATGAATAATCCCCAGCTTCTACCGGAAGATTCCGAGTGGACTTATTTGGAGGGAACGCCCTATGTTTATAGCGATAGTCGGTACAAATATGCGGTTCCTGTTTTTCAGGCACACAGTATCGGCGCGGGGAGCACTGTATGGTTTGATGATGTTGTGATCACCGAGCAGACAGCCAATGGATCGGTTATACAAACATGGTCCTTACCAGCCGAGTCCATGCAGGGCTGGTATTATTGGAGTGAAAACAAGACAGGTAGTGCAAATCTGGCCCCCAATCAGGGACTGAAAGGCAGGCACGCCTGCGTCTTGATTTTTATACTGTGGATGGCTATGCCCTGCCGCGTGATAAGTCGTACTTAGCTGCGGAAATAGAGCGTTTTGTCTCTTTCGGTCGTAAACATAACGTTCCGCTTTATCTGGGTGAGTTCGGCTGTATTAATTTTTGTTTTACGGAAAAACTCGGAGGAATTGAATGGGTAAGCGATGTCATCGATATCGCCTTAAAGCATAATATAAACCTGAATTTTCATACCTTCCATGAGATCTATTTCGGTCTTTATCTGAATCATGCTTCACAGCCTGTTAATCCGCAAGTGTTGAATAAAGAGCTTGCCGCTCTGTTCAGTAAAAAATTTGTTCAGTAAGTTCAAAGCTGATTTTTAAGTAGGTTTTATTTGAAAAAACTGGATAAAAGGAGATGATTATGCAGAGAAGATTGGGAAGAAGCAGTATTAAAGTAAGACGCGATAAAGTAGTAATTGCCACCAAATTCGGCAATCTGTTCGACGAGCAGAGTAAGCAGATAACCGGAACAGATGCCTCTCCGGAATTTATTCGCAGGGCCTGCGATGCATCACTGAAGCGTCTGGGTACGGATTATCCCGAGCGGGCCGAGGTTTTTGCCCAAGGCCGGCATTGTACGGCTGTTCAGCATGAGGAAAATATATTCAACGACAACGCAGCAGTGATTGCCGTTTGTGAAAAATATAATTTAGCCAGCATCAACCGGGGGCCCTTGGCCATGGAGTCCTGGCCGCTTACTAAAGATAAGATGCAGGAGATTGCAAAAATCTTATGATAAAAATATATTTAAAGGCCTTCATTACGCTGCACCCCCTTACTTAAGGCTGAGCATTCGTCATAACACTATAGTGTCACTCATAAACGAAAGCATTGAGGATTTCAATTCCATTACGGCCGAGCCCTCCCGATGGCTCTGTTTTATCGGGAACAACAGTTATCAGGAAGGGCAGATCTGCGGAGAGAAGAATGACAACTATTTGAATGGCAGGGGCCAGGTTGCCATTATCCTGCCTGGGTTCAAGTTTGCCAACCATAACATCGACATGGAAGAGACACAGGCCAATTAGGAAAAGACGTATGAAGCCGTATCTAGAATGATAAAACAGCTTCCCGGACTTGATCTGATTTATATCACTGAAGGTAATACACCGGGTTTCGCGGCCAAAGCCATACTGGAAAGCACTGTGGCAAGGCGCACTGGAAGCCAAAAGGATATTTAATCAACACGGGCCGGAGAAATCGGCAAAGGCTTTACCGTTGTGGCTGAGCAAATCCGCAAACTGGCATCCCAGTCTACCAAAAGCCCTGACGATATTGTGACACTTATCAGCTCGATTCAAGAGATTACGAAACAAGCCGAGAAGGCCAGTGAGGTGGTGGCTGTGCAGTCCGAAAAGAATACCCAAATTGCAGAAACCGCCGATAACATCGCCTCGATGGCAAAGAATCAGGAAAACGTCGTAACCCAATTCATTATTTATAAAAACGACTGAAATCACCTGATTTGTGTACTATTTTACGTTAAAACTAAAGCTCATGAGCCACATAGTAAATCCGTAAAAAAATATTTCGATTTTTTAAAAAATTAGAATTAATATCTTGTCATAAAATTCTATATATGTTAAAGTATGCCCTGGCTGTAGGAACGACCCAATAACATAATAAAGGAGGCCTTATTAAAAAGGCGGTTTTTACTCTTCTTGTTGTAGGACTCATTCTTTCTCTTACTGCTTGTCCGCCGGCTGTAAAAGATCCGACAGCCTTTAAAGGCACTATGAATATGTGGTCTTTTACCGACGAAGTAAAGAAGATGATCGACAGATTTGAGTCAGTTTACACAGGTGTAAAAGTTGAGCTTACCATTGTTCCTTGTGAAGAATATCTGAACAAGATTCGACCGGTACTACGCAGCGGAAAGAACGCACCGGATGTGTTCACGGCTGAATACTCAAATGTTATCGATCTGGTAGAAAGCGGATTTTACGCTGATCTGGGGCAGTTCAATCCTGCCACAGGCGATCTGGTAGATTATGTCGTTGGCGTTGGTACGGATTCTAGTGGAGTCCTAAGAG
>CAZEPL010000115.1:0-8264 GCA_964514135.1 uncultured Spirochaetaceae bacterium
ACGCTCTCGTAAAGCGTAGGTCGTGGGTTCAAATCCCACTTCTGGCTTATAATAACTATATTTTTTTTGACGCAGATTAACACTGATTTAATGTATTTTTATAATCAGTGTTAATCTGTGTACATCTGTGTCAAAGATAAAATGATTTTAAGATATGCGTAATCTATTAGATTGGTTAAAAAACTGCAGAGTGTGCCCCAATTTTTGCGGTGTCGACCGAACCAAAGGTAAAAAGGGCACATGCAGGGTTGCCGATGATCTGGTAGTAACTTCAGCCAACCTGCACTTCGGGGAAGAGCCGGTCTTGGTAGGCCGCGGCGGATCAGGAACTATTTTTTTTACCTCATGTAATCTGCACTGCGTTTACTGTCAGAACTATGACATCAGTCAGCTTGATTACGGCAGTAAAATATCAAAAGCAGAGCTTATCTCGCTAATATTCATGCTGCAAAAAAAGGGAGCGGAAAATATTAATCTGGTAACTCCTACCCACCAGGCACCGCAGATTTTTGACGCGCTTATCTCGGCTAAAAGACAGGGGTTACACCTGCCTGTTGTATACAACTGCGGTGGGTATGAGAATCCCGAATTTATACAAGAGCTTGAGGGTCTGGTTGATATTTATATGCCTGATGTTAAATATGCTTCCGATCAGGCAGCGGAAAAGTATTCCGGTATTAAAGCATACGCTTCCTGGTGCAAGAAGGCTTTACGGGAAATGCAGCGTCAGGTAGGGGATCTTGTGATTAATAACAAGGGAGTAGCAGAGAGAGGGCTGCTTGTCAGACATCTGGTACTCTCTAATGAGACTGCAGGATCCAAAGAAGTAATAGATTTTATTGCAGAAAATATTTCACCCTACACTTATATCAACATAATGGATCAGTACCATCCAAGTTTCAGGGCCAAGGAGTATCGGGAACTTTCGAGAAGGGTATTCAGACAGGAAGTTGATGAAGTCGTGCAATATGCAAAAGCAAAGGGTTTACAAAGAATACTCTGTTAGTCTTTGGTTTTTCTGCGGCTTTTTACAAAACGGTCAAAATCATTAATATTCTTTACGACAATGCGATCGGTATAACACTCAACGCGTCTTTGCTGGGCGAAGTGATTAATAACATTTCTGCACTCTGCCGGCGGAATACCCGCCCAGTGAGCAATGTCATCGACTGATGCTTTAAACTCAACAGTCTCGCTTTCTTTGGCAACTTGGGATTCCTTTTCGGCGAGCATAAGAAACACATCCGCAACTTTGGCTTCGATATCATCCAAGGTAAGAATCATAAAGCGGCGCTTTTGATCATAAATACGTTTGACGAAAAGCTTCATAAGCTTAAGAGCAATTTGCGGATTGCCCCGCATAAGTATTTCAAAATTGGCGCGATTAAACTCAAGTGCCTGTACCTTGTCCAATGCAATTGTGGTAGCGGAACGAGGGGCTTCTTCCAGAATAGCCATTTCACCAAATATTTCTCCGGGATTTAAAATGTCCAGAGTTTTTTCAATTTCACCGATTATTTTTACGATCTTTACCCGGCCGGATTGGATGAGATAAAAATTATCTCCCGGTTCGTATTCACAGAAGATAATACTGCCTTTGGGAAAACTCTTACTGAACCTCTGAAACATTTGATTAAAAGAACTCATACCTTTTCTCCTTCAAGTTTGCGGAGAGCTTTGCGTGCTTTTTGATAAAGGCTTTCGCTTTCCGGTGTTAAAGCGAGTACTTTTTTATAAATGCTCATTGCCTTATCCTTGTTTGCCATAGTCTCATGTGAGTTGGCAATGAAAAATAAGGCATCTTTTAGATCGGGATGTTTGGGATACTTTTGGATCCATGTGGTAAAGAGTCGGATGCAGTTGTCGTATTTATTCATGTAGAACAGGCATCTTCCCATTTCATATTGGGATTTGGATATATACTCGTCATCATCTGATGAGTTGACAATAGCTTTGAATTCATTATAAGCGTCATCATATTTTTCCTGGCTGATAAGACTTACGGCTTTGTAGTAGCTCTGTGCGATATCCGACAGCTCCTTTGTTTTTTGAGGTTTTTCGCTGTCTATAGGCTGCTGTGCCGGCGGACTAAGATCCGGGCCCTGGCCCTGGCCGTATTTTTGCAAATAACTCTCCGCTGTTTCAATATTTTTTATGGCTTCTGAAGAACTGGCTCCCGAAGGATAATAAACCAAATACCGTTTAAAGGCATATATAGCCTGACCGTATGCCTTAATGTTCAAATAATATTCTCCAATGCTGAAAAGACCTTTTTCGGGATTGATATGCTCTTCGGCGTAGATAAGATTTTGCACTTGCTTTTGAATCCGCCGCAGCTGATTGGAAAAAACTTTAAGCATTTTTAGAACGACACGACTGTTTTTGATGACCAGCTGTTCGAATTCAGGAACCGAAAAAGCCACGACCGTAGAGTCGGCCAGTACAACCGCGGTCTCTTCCCGATTGAAACGGCCTAATGAGGATTTAACACCAAAGAACTCACCGGTTTTAATAAGATCGTGGATTTCTTGACCGGTTTCAATATCTTCATAATTGAGGCTTACTTTACCTGAATCGAGGATGAATACTTTATCACCCATATCGCCGTGAAAGTAAATGATTGAGTTGGCTTTATAGAAAACAGATTTCGGTGACACCCTTTTTTATAACCCCTTAATTAATACTATATTTCAACAATATACTAGAGGTCAAGAGGTATAAAATCAAGTATTTTTTTATACCCGACAGCTTTTTGTATATTATGCAATAGTTTTACGGGATCACCCTTAACAAGCATGTCTTGACCCTTAACTGAGACTTTGGTATATGATGTATCCTGTAGTGTAAAAAGCTCTTCCAAGTCAGGTAATCCGTAAATGGGTTTTCCTTCGAGAGTGAGCAGAATAATATCATTGATATCGGTATTTATTAATGCTTCGTAGGGATCGTCATGTGAAGCCTTAATTACCAGAATATCCGCATATTTTTGTGATTCAAGTGTTCCGATGTCATTCTGCATTTTAAGTGCACGAGCAGGATTTATGGTGACCATATCAATTAATTTTTGTGCAGCCAGATCTTTACCATACATTTTTCTATAGATTTTTCGGGCGAAGCGCATCTCTTCAAGCAGATTTACGGATCCTGTAGCGGTCGAATCGGTTCCCAGTGATATGTTAATTCCGGCGCTCATCATTTTTTTTATCTTGCAGGTAAGATTATACATGAAAATATTTGAAGCCGGGCACCATACTACCGAACAACCGGCGGTTTTTGTCTTTTTAACATCCTGATCTGAAAAACCAATACAATGAATATTAACATTATGATTATCAAATGCCAGATACTTTTCCAAGAGCTCAACACCTGCTTGGTAATCGGAATCAAAGCCTTCCTCCAAATGCACTATAAACGGATAATTCAGTTTTTTAGCCTTGGTATGTTCGACTTTTATACCGTCGCCCCATACCAGAGAATGAGAGCTTGCTTCGTGGTGTATTGCGTATTTCATTATTACCCGTATAGGAAGATGAGGTATATAGAGATTATTTATTTTATGGGGATAATGATCCTGAACCGTAGCAACACCTGAAAACAGATTTTTATAAGCCCCCAAAAAATAACAATCCTCTTCCGATATTTTTGAACGCTCTTTTACTACACTGGAAACTCTTAGATCTTTTTCCCAGTCATAGCATTTCATATAGCATGTTCCCGGCTGCGGACCGATTTTAGGCAGATAGTCACCCCGCAAATGATCATGAACATTAATTAACGCAGGAAAGATAAAAGTATCTTTTGGTAAATCAATATGGTGATCGGCTTTACTCCCTATATTTTCAATGTTCTTATTGTTAATTTTTATCATGCCTTTATTAATTATTTTTTGAGGTGTGATTACCGCGTTTCCTTTTAATGAATATGTTTCAAGCATGCATCTACCTTTCAGAACATATAAATTATCTTATATACTATCATTGGTGTAATTCTTGTTATTATTTACAAGAATTATGCCAATGATAAATTGCGGTTTACCGCAATGGGTTGCATGTCATTATTATCGGAATATGTAGAATATACTACATACAATAAAATCAATATATAACACGATTTAGCTTTATCCTAAATATACCAGGAAATTGCAAAAATACCTATATTTTTTATAGGTAAAAATTGTTATTCTTTTTATTATAACAAGTTAGCAATTTCCTTTTAAGGAGCTTCTTGCAAAAATGTTATTTTTGTAAGAAGCTCCTACATTAAATTTAATGGAATTCTAAATAAATTCAGGCAACTTTGTATATTTTATTATAAAAAGTTATACTTTTGTATACGCTTATTTTATGCCTTTCTTTTAGTTTATAAATATGAATTTCTATAATTCCTTTTAATACATGAAGTTATAAAAATATTAAAACAATGGCATGGTTTTTGCTATTTAATATGTGAAGTATAATTATATAAGAGGTGGATTAAATGAATGTATTGGAAAAGGATCAAAAAGAGACGATTTTACACATAAATGTCCATGACCTTAATGCCGGTATGATATTTGATGCTCCGGTCTATTTTGCCGAAGGCTGTATGTTTTTAGCTTCAGGATTACCTGTTAAAAACAAAGATATTCAAAAACTGAAGAAGCTGGGAATTAACGAGGTGTACACCGACGGAAATTTAATTGCCAATGATAGTCTTTTCTTAAACAGGAAGAAGAGTCTGGAAGTATCCTATATTCAACCGGGAGAAAAAAAGTGTCTAAAAATATACAATTCTCTATTTAAAAAGATGTGTAATGTTTTTCATAATATAAAACAAAAACAAGCTGTTGATCCGAGAACCATAGATAATATAATCAATGAACTCTACTTGGCAGTTAAAGACGATGCCAATAATATGGTACAGCTTATTCTTAATATAGATAACAGCAGCGACGATCTTGTGTTAAGTTCCATAAATTGTGCAATTATCTCGATTGTCATAGGATTTAACCTGAAACTTACCGGTCATAAAATAATCCAGCTGGCAACCGGTGCGCTGCTGCATGATCTGGGGATGCTGCGTATACCGGAACAAATTGTAAGTAAGAAAAATAAACTTTCTCCGAAGGAAAGTGAATTAATAAAGACACATACGGTTCACTCCTTTAACATAATTTTTAAAGAACTGCATTACAGTCAGGAAGTTGCCCACATCGGACTTTATCATCATGAACACTGGGACGGTAAGGGGTATCCTGAAAAATTACATGGTCATAAGATCCCCAATTTTACCATGATAGTCGCTGTGGTTGATTCTTTTGTGGCTATGATTAATAAACGTCCCTATCGAAAACACCTTCTGGGTTACGATGCGGTCAAGACAATCATGCGGGATACCTTTACCCGCTTTAACTCCGAAATTGTAAAAACATTCCTAAAGAGCATCGGAATATATCCTGTAGGAAGTATGGTTCTGCTCAATGATTACCGGATCGCTAAGGTTATTGAGGTCCAAATCGCTTCGCCTTTAAGACCTAAAATTGAGCTTGTGGTAGACGAGATAGGCAAGAAAGTAACACAGCCTCAAATTATAGATTTGCTGAATAATGAGAGTGTTTATATTTTAAAACCGCTTGATGCGCGAAAAGTGGTCAGTTCCTGGTAGGGTTTATTTATCACACAATAATTGACACCTCGTTTGGGTTTTAGTACTATTTTAGTAACAAGTTATGGAAACAAAAACAGGACTTGAAATTATCACTTTGGGAAATGCTTTATTATATAAAGAGTCTCAGGCTGTAAATGATATTGATCAGGAATTGCATGATTTTGTTAAAGAAATGTTCCACATTATGTATCAGGGAAAGGGAATCGGATTAGCAGCCGTTCAAGTCGGAAGACTTGTACGCGTATTTATTACGCATATTCCCAAAGATAAACCTCGTATCTTTATTAATCCGGAGATTATTACCACTGCGATTGAAGAAAATAAGTTTGAAGAAGGATGCCTGAGTATTCCCAATCTTTATTCTGAAATCAAACGGCCGGTATCGGTAAAAATGCAGGCAATGAATGAGAAGGCAAGACATTTTGTGCTGGAAGCGGATGATTTGCTGGCCCGGGTAATCCTGCATGAATTTGATCATCTTAACGGAGTTCTCTTTATTGACAGAGTCAGCAAGAATAAAAAAAAGCAGCTGCTTAAAGTCTATCAAAGGAAAAATAAAAGCTAATGCGGCTTCTCTTCGCGGGTACTCCTCGATTTGCCGTTCCCAGCCTCGAGGCCCTGGTAAAGGAACATGAAATATGCGCGGTCCTCACCACTCCGGACAGAGGATCAGGCCGGGGGAAAAAGCTCATACAGTCTCCTCTAAAACAAAAAGCATTAGCTTTGGATCTGCCTTTGTGTCAGCCTGATACCTTGGACGATAAATTTATTGATGAGATAAAAAATTTAAAAGCGGAGCTTTTGGTGGTTGCCGCCTATGGCGTTATTTTTAAAGAGAGTTTTTTAAATATTTTTCCTAAGGGCGGTATAAATCTCCATCCCTCACTGCTGCCGAAATATCGAGGTCCTTCGCCAATCCCCGCAGTTATTCTGGCCGGGGAAGCTGAGACCGGTGTAACTATTCAAAAGCTGGCTCTAAAAATGGACGCGGGAGATATTCTGGCTCAAGAGTCTTATCCGCTTACGGGCCAGGAGACTGCTTCTTGCTTGAGTCAAACACTCTCTGAACAAGGAGCAGGGCTTTTATTGTCTGTAGTACGGGCCATAGCTAACGGTACGGCCCAAACACGACCGCAGAACCAGGAGGATGTTTCGTTCTGTAAGCTGGTACGTAAAGAAGACGGGAGAATAGGCTGGCATAAAAGCGCCGATTACATTTCCAGAATGATTCGCGCCTACCATCCCTGGCCCGGGGTGTACACCAAATTAAAAGACAAAACTCTGTTTTTTCAAGAGGGTTTTGTACATACAGAACATATTTTTGAGGCCGGACATGCTCCGGGAGAGGTTTTGGGAGTAGACAAACAGTGCGGAATTTTGATTAATACTAATAATGGAATATTATGTATTCAAAAATTACAACTTGAATTCAAGAAGCCGCTAGCTTGGCAGGATTTTTTAAACGGCCATAAGGATTTCATTGGTTCAATACTTGGAGGGTGATAATGTTTTCTTTATTTGATAAGATTAAACAAATATTCCCGGGTGCATCGGACGCACCCGAGACAAGAGATTTTAAAATATCCATCTTTCTATTATCGAGTCTTATATTGCTGATAGTTATTATAGGGCTGTTTACGTTTTTTATCGTACTGCAGGGAGGACATGTTACGACGGTTCCCGATCTCATGGGCAAAGATATTATTGCGGGATTAAAATTACTGCAGGCAAAAAACCTTATTGCGGAAGTCGATGAAAAATTTACCGATTCGCCTGCCGATAAAGGAAAGATAGTAAACCAGGACCCGCCGTATACAACTGAGGTAAGAGAAGGTCAGACTATAAAGCTTATGATAAGCAAAGGGGCTCCTGTTGACCGGGTGGGAAACTATGTTGGAAAGACACTTAATGAGGTTAAGGCGCTGCTTAAGGCTCATTTTGCTTCTTCCGAAACACAAATAATTCAAATTCTTGATACTTATATTATGTATAAAACCGATGATTTACCCGCAGGGACTATTATTGCTCAAAAGCCGGAACCCGATACTCCATTGGGAGATCATGTAATTAATCTTCAGCTTGTGGTGAGTAAGGGTGCCGGGAAAAAAATGGTACAGGTGAGTAAATATACCGGTAAGAATTTTGCCCAGGCGGTGAATGAATTAAACCAGGCGGGAATACCGTATATTTTTGTTGTGAAATCCGCTGAAGGCAGCGAACAAAAGGGGATAGTGATTGCACAAAGCCCGGAACCCGGTAATTCTATTCCTGAAGGGATGATTGTATCTTTGGAAATGACCAAACCCGTTAATATTCCTTCGGGTAATGTATTTGGCGTTTTCAGAGCCAAGGTGCCCAATTTTGATACTTTAACCAAGGTAGAAGTCATAGCAGTCTCCGGGCAGGCTCGTACCACATTAATGTCGATGATGCATCCGGGTGGTAACTTATCCATTCCCTATGTACTGGATAAAGACACGGAGATCATCCTTACGATAAACAGCGATCAGTTTTTGAAAAAAAGAGTTGAGGCTTTTTAATTATTAGAAGGCCCTTAATTTATGCGAGCGTCGTATAATGGTTATTACCCGAGCTTCCCAAGCTCGTGACGAGGGTTC
>CAZEPL010000116.1:0-7834 GCA_964514135.1 uncultured Spirochaetaceae bacterium
TTTCCATTTTAGGAGCTTCTTGCAAAAATGTTATTTTTGCAAGAAGCTCTTTTAATAAAACATTTTTAAATACGTTAAAGTTTTTAAAAAGCAAATGTTACTCCCACACCAAGAGAATCTAACTGCCAGTCATCCATTAAGTTGCCTATAGTATGGCTGCCACCAAACAGGCTCAATCCCATTCCTACTCTGATTTCAGAATATGATAACTAATTGATAATCAGTAAGAATAGAATAATCGCAATTATTTTTTTCATGCAGCATCCTCCTTTTATCTTAAATTACCACTGAAATATCATTACTAGTTATTATTTTATTTTCCAGTTGAGAATATAGATCTGTTTAAAGATTATGTCGCCCCAGTATGAGATTTGGTACCTATTCTTTATGTATCTCAATGTAGCGAGACGGGGACATGAAATATTTTTTCTTGAAAACACGATTGAAACTTGTTTTAGATGTAAATCCTGAATCAAAAGATAGTTCAAGAAGGGACTTGGTTTTATATTGTTTACTTTTAATTAATTCGATAAAGTGATCAAGTTTAAAATCATTTATAAAGCTATTGAAATTAGTATGATATTCATCATTAATCACAAATGAAAGCACATTAAAATGAACACCAACCATTGCGGACAGTTTTTGAAGGGTTAAAACGGAATCTTGATAAACTTTATCCTCTTTCATAATTTTCTGAATACGGTCTTTAATGTTATTGATTTCTGCTTTATTTAAATGAAGCCTCGCTTTTATTTTAGTTCTTACGTCATCTCTTGAAAACAATTGAGGATGTGAGATCGTAAAAAACGTTAAAACGTAAAGAAAAATAATAAATGATAAATACTGTGCGACAACTAAAACTGATAAAAAAACAGATGTAGTATATATACTGGAAATCACTAATGAGAATAAAACAATAACCCAACAAAATGAAAATATAATTAAAAGCGAGATAAGCCAGCGTTTCATTACCGGTTTCTTTACAAGAAGACGAAAATGATCTTTAAATTGCCATATAGAAAAAAAACAAGCAAAGCAATAAGAACAACCGCTGATTAATTTTAGTACATTGAAAATCGATATAAAAAGCACTGGTGTATTATAATAAGATTGAATTGTTATATCTCTAATTGTCTCAAGACTATTAAGAGAAAACATGATTATATACCATCCTATTTCAATAACAAATGGAGCCAGATGAAGCCATAATAATCTCGGCTTATTATACTCTCCCTGAAGCATGCTTCTGATATACCAATAAAATAAAGGACCAAATAAAAAACCAAGTGGATTAATTAATGCTAATAAATATGGTACTTGAATTAAAAATGTTACAACATCAGAAACTGTTGAGATCAAATAGATGGAAAGAATAAAAAGAAAAATGCAAAGTAGACTGATCCTTTTTCTTTTTAGAAAAAAAATAACAGCGAGTATAAAAGCTTGCAAGGAACCAAGTATTTTACATATATCTATCAAGTTCATAGTATTCTAATCCCTATCAATAATCTTAAATCTCAACTTATACTTTATATCACTGTTTATATGATTTTAAGGATTAACATTTATTTAAATGAACTTTAACTATATCTCCCTTATCTCCACTCCGCCGTCATTCTGCACGGTAATGATATACGTACTACCTTCTCTTACAGGCAGGGGATAGGTAATCTGTCCCTGCAGGGTCTTTATACCCGGAATAATCCCCTGATTCTCCAAAACAAAATTATATACGGCCTCTGTAATGCCCTGCGGGCGTTTAATAGGATGGCGGTTAAAGGTGACCTCCGTTGCGCTGCTCTTTGCAGGATCATAGTGCAGCATGGCGTCGAAGCGGTACCAGGTCTTGGCACCGAAGAAAACAAAAAAATCATCAAAAATAATCAGTTTGGCCTCAGGAGCAAAATTAACCCCTTCGGTAACCACCACCTCCGTCTCTCCGGTTGATAGCATGAGCTCATATTTTATGATACCGTCCTTAATAGCGTCCACCCGCACCCTGGCTATCTCGGTTTCACCGGTAAAAGCCACAATGGCCTGTAAAAAGAGAAAAATCGTAACGATTAATAAGACAAACAGCACAGCAATCGGGATACCGAACAGTTTTTTGAAACGCAGGGCCAAAAAGAAAATCGCCGCTATAATCAAAAAAAAGACGAATAATCCAACCGGGTCTTTAAGAAACTTATCCGGTCCTGGTACAAACAGGGCACATAATAAGGTAACAAATCCACAAAAAAGAAAAAGCATAATAAGCGATCGTTTGCGTTCTTTGGCCCGGGCAGGATCCTTGGCTTTTTTGCTGGAGCGCAGTAATTTATTTAATGCGGCCCCCGTAAAAAAGCCTGCGGCAAGCAGCCAAGGATACGGACTTATTAAAAAAACACTAAAAATCATAGAGCGCTCCGTATTTTTTCTGTAAATACTCTATAAAAAAACGCGGATTAAGCTGTTCTCCAGTTACACGCTGACAGAGTTCTCCCGCCGGATATACCGCTCCGTGGCAATGGATATTTTCCTCAAGCCATCTTCGTACGGGTTTAAGATTACCCTGCGCCAGCTCTCGTTCCAGACCGGGCTGTTCTCTGCAAAGAGTATCATAAAATTGGGCCGCGTAGAGATTGCCCAGCGTATAGGTGGGGAAATACCCGAACGCCCCCATGGACCAGTGGATATCCTGCAAGCACCCTTGTGCATGGTTTTCGGGTTCAATTCCCAACAGGTTTTTTGATTCCTGCTTCCAGGCTTGCGGCAGATCCTCCACCCCAAGCTCGCCCGATATAAGCTTCTTTTCCAGCTCAAACCGTAAAATAATATGAAGATTATAGGTTACCTCATCGGCCTCAACCCGAACAAGCGACGGCTTGACGCAATTTATAGCCCTATAAAACTGTCCGTACTCCACATTGTTGAGAACCTCAGGGAAGAACCGTTTTAACTGCGGAAAAAATCCCTTCCAAAAAGACAGGCTTCTTCCCACCATATTCTCCCATAAACGCGACTGCGATTCATGAATGCCCAATGAAGCCGCATTACCTAAAAGAGTACCCTTTATCTCCTCAGCGAATCCTAATTCATACAGTCCGTGCCCGGATTCATGAATAGTACCGAAGAGTGATGTGGGAAAATATTTTTCATTATAGCGGGTGGTGAGCCTGACGTCATCCACTCCCAGGGTTGTGGTAAAAGGATGGGCCGAAACATCCAGCCGGCCGCGCTCAAACTCAAAATTCATGGCCCTCAGAACAAACAGATTGAACTCGGCCTGCTTTTCTGCAGAAAAGCGGTGGGTTAAAACTGTGTCGTCTATTCTTTGTTTTGAAGCGACAATCTGCTGTACCAGCTGTACCAGCGGTTCCTTTAAACGGCTGAATACCTCTTCCACTTCTCTACAGGTCATCCACGGCTCATATTCGTCGAGCAGCGGATCGTAAGCAGAGTCGGTATAACCCAGACAATCCGCTATCTGTTTTAATAAAGTAATTATCTTTTCCAGGTGCGGCTGGAACAGCTTGAAATCCGAAGCCTTTCGGGCTTGAATCCATACTCCTTGAGCCACACTCGTGGTTTTTGCCATTTCTACAACTAGCGACTGCGGTATTTTAGCCGCGCGGGTATGTCTTCTGAACGTTTCGCGGATAAAGGCGCGTTCCAGCTCCGAAAGCCCGGCATTACCCGATGGATTTTCCGGAGTGGCTCCCAGTTCCGCTAAAAGCTCCGCGCACTGCGGATTGGTTATCTTTTCATGAATCATACCCTGTAAAAGCGCGATCTGTTCCGACCGTTCATAGAGAGCCTTGGCAGGCATATATGTCTCCTGATCCCAGCCTAAGAGTGCGGCTGTATGAGCAAGAAGCACTATTTCTTTATCTATCTCCCTTAACTGTTTTAGGGCTTTTTCCACTTTACCCTCCTCTTTAATTTTTAATAATTATATGTGCTGCTACCGATAAACTCACGCAGTAGTGAATTGCCGGGAATAATGCTCTCTTCTTTCCAGGCCGGGATCTGAGCAAATAATCGATCAAGCCTCACCGCCCTTTCATAAGCATCCTCCGCATGAATATCATCCTGTAGGTCCTTAATATACCGCGACAGATATGGAACTATTCTCTGCTTCATCACCGGAAGCTCATAGGCCAAATAACTGTTTACAATAACATCAACCTCATTTATTTTGGAAACAATATAACGCAGTTCCGAGCGGCGCACATGATGCCAGTGCTTTAATGTAGTAAGCGGATCATAATTTCGATACTGCATGTCACGTACCATGCGCCGGCACATCCTTACATCGCTCCAGCGAATAAATTTCATGTCCTTATCTTTAAGTTGAGACAGGGTTTCAATATATAATCTGAACTTACAGTCTTCCGGAATTCCTTTTGTCATCTCAGGAAACATACCGTGCAGTGAATCAATTAATATTATACCTTTTTCAGGCAGGGCTATTTTATCGGCAACACCCTGGCGTTTTCCCGTTTTAAAATCATAATAGGGAACCTGAACGGTATCTCCATTAATTAATGATTTTAGGTGCTTATTGACAAGCTTTAAATCAATGGCTTGGGGAGTTTCAAAATCATAATCACCATGGCTGTCTCTGGGATGAAGATCGAGATCCAAAAAATAGTTATCGATATTAAGCGCTACCAAGTTATGCCCTAATATCTTCAACTTTTCCGTCAGTTTGATTGTGGTAGTGGTTTTGCCGGAAGCCGAAGGTCCTGCTATAATAATAATCTTTACCTCAGGTAAACGCTGACTAATTTTAGAAAATGCACGCTCAATTTCTTCACTGTAAAACATTTCGGCAGCTTCAAGCAGCTCTTTTAAATTCCCCTTCGCAACAATCTCATGCAGCTGGTTAACCGATACACACATGTTATCTACAGCCCAGGATAATGCCTGCCACAGCTTATGGTAAGGCACATTATCTCTGGAATAGGCAAGGCTTTGTCTGCCGGCCCTTTTCAGGGTGTGCTCGTACCTGTAGACGATATAGGCCTTGGCGGTTTTGGCATGACCGCGTTCGATAAGACACTTTTCTACAATATCCTGTACTTCTTCGACCGTAGGAAAGCTCCCACGATAATTACGTTTTTCAAGCATGACCACCACATCATCGGCTGCAGCTTCCGCGGTTTTTCTATCTCTGCCGCCTACTGCCACCGCTGCCTGGAGAATGGCAAACACAATCTTTTCTTTATCAAAGGGGACAATTCTGCCGTCTCGTTTTACGATTTTTTTTATCATAGCAATGGCTAAATCAGACTCTTTTCCAGCACTTTTTGTTTTATAAACTTAAGCCAATCAGCAAGAGTAAGATTGTTCATTTTTTCTCCTGTACGCGTTCTGATCGATACGGTGCCTGCAGCCTGCTCGTTCTCGCCCACAATCAGCATATACGGTATCTTTTGCTGCTGTGCCTTGCGTATCTTGGCATTCATCCTGTCATCGCTCAGATCTGAGATAATGCGGATTTCAGCCTGGTGTAAGGATTTTTCAACTTCCTCCGCATATCCGATAAAAGGCAGGGCTACAGGAATGACAACCGCCTGCACAGGGGCCAGCCATACCGGAAATGCACCGGCAAAATGTTCAATAAGCACCCCGAAAAAGCGTTCAAATGAACCCAAGAGTGCTCTGTGAATCATAAAGGGCCGCTTTTCTCTGCCGTCGCTGTCCACAAACGTCATGTCAAAGCGTTCCGGCATATTAAAGTCAAACTGAATCGTGGACATCTGCCATTCTCTGCCCAAAGCGTCCTTTACCTTCAAATCTATCTTTGGTCCGTAAAAGGCTCCCCCACCTTCATCAAGCACATAGGGAAGGCCTTCGGCTTGGATCGCTTTTTGCAGTGACGAGACAGCTTTATCCCAATCCGCATCCTCCCCAACGCTCTTTTCGGGCTTCGTGGCCAGGTAGGCTTTTATCTCGTTAAATTGAAATGTTTTCCAGACAGCAAGCGAAAATTTTAACACCCGTGCTATTTCTTCTTCTACCTGATCCGGCGTACAGAAGATATGAGCATCATCCTGTGTAAAACCTCTCACCCGCAACAGACCGTGGAGCACTCCGGAACGCTCATATCTGTATACTGTACCCAGTTCCGCCCAGCGCAAAGGCAGCTCGCGATACGATCGTAAAGCTGATTTGTAAATCAGGATATGGAAAGGACAGTTCATGGGTTTTATATAGTAATCGGCATTATCTATTTCCATAGCTGCATACATATAATCCTTATAAAAACCCAAATGCCCCGATGTCTGCCATAACCAGGCCTTGCCGATATGCGGAGTATAGATCAGCTCATAGCCGTTTTTGAAGTGCTCATTTTTCCAGAAATCTTCTATAATATGCCGTATTCGTGCACCTTTGGGATGCCAATAAATAAGACCTGCACCCGCTTCCTCATGAGTTGAAAATAGGTCCAGCTCTTTACCCAGCCGCCTGTGGTCCCTGCGCAGGATCTCTTTTCTCTTTTCTAAATATTCCCGCAGTTCCTTGGGAGTATTCCAAACCGTACCGTAAATACGCTGCAGCATGGCACGCTTTTCATCTCCGCGCCAGTAAGCGCCGGCCACAGTAAGAAGCTTAATGGCCTTGGGATTAATAAGAGAAGTGTTCTTTATATGCGGTCCGCGGCAGAGATCGCTAAAGCCATCATGCACATATATGGATATTTCCGCGTCTTCCGGCAGGTCGTCAATCAGCTCAAGCTTATAGGGTTGGCTTTTGAATATTTTTTTTGCCTGTGTTCGTGTAATCACCTTTTTTTCAAAGTCATATTTTGCCGTTATAATCTGGCGCATTTTTTCTTCTATCGTATCAAGGTCCTCCGGTGTCAGGCTGCGGGAAAGCTCAAAATCATAATAAAAACCGTCCTCGATCGCCGGTCCTATGGCAATCTTGGCTTCAGGAAAAAGTTTGAGTACTGCGTCGGCCATAACATGAGCGGTGGAATGTCTTAATTCATGTAGTTCACTTGGCGCTTCAGCCATATTGTCCTCCCCATGCTAATTAAACATTAAAGTAATATCGGAAATCATCCTTTTTTGTTATAACTACGGATTGTATTAATATATACGACCCTTACCTTACTTTGTCAAGCAAAGCATGGGCCTGCTCCCTCTCATATCATTGTAAATTGTGAATAAGCTCATCTATCCAATCAAGCAAAGCATCGTTTACATGCTGAACTTGTGATAATAGTACTATTCCCGTCTTGCTTATGGTGCTCCATGCCTGTTCGTCTCTTTTGATATCCTGTTTGCGTTTTTCCAGCTTGGTCTTTAGTTTTATAACCAACTGCTGACTCTTATGTTTAGGCAGTTTATCCAAATTTACTATAACAGGATTAAACTCAAAATGATATTTTATTTTCTCATCCGCGTACTTATCCATTAATACATAAAATAACTGTCTGCCGCTTTCAGTAATGGTATAAATTGTTTTTTCGGGCATTTCTCCGTGTTTTTCAGAGGTGGAAGACAAATAACCCTGCTGCTCCAGTTTTTTCAGATTTTTATAAATTGCGGGAATACTCAAGCGTACAAGGTCTTTGAGCTCATGCTGCTCTACAAACTTGGCCAGATCATACGCGCTAATAGGTGCAGAGATAACCAATCCTAATAAAGTAAGATCGATCGCAGACAATTACAGCTCCCCTCCTCAAGTTACTGTAACTTATAAGAAGTTATACATTTTGATCTCGAGTGCTTGATATAAAGAATCGGGTTAAGCAGAGAACCCCCCCAGTTGCTGCCACAAGTATTTTAATTCAACTGTTTCTTAAGGCAGCCTATCCTCTGCTATGCCAACCCAATTCCTT
>CAZEPL010000117.1:0-7584 GCA_964514135.1 uncultured Spirochaetaceae bacterium
CTCTTAGGACTCCACTAGAATCCGTACCAACGCCAACGACATAATCTACCAGATCACCTGTGGCAGGATTGAACTGGCCCAGATCTGCGTAAAAACCGCTTTCTACCAGATCGATAACATTTGAGTATTCAGCTGTGAACACATCCGGTGCGTTCTTTCCGCTGCGCAGTACCGGTCGAATCTTGTTCAGATATTCTTCACAAGGAACGATGGTAAGCTCAACTTTTACACCTGTGTAAACTGACTCAAATCTGTCAATCATCTTCTTTACTTCGTCGGTAAAAGACCACATGTTCATAGTGCCTTTAAAGGCTGTCGGATCTTTTACAGCCGGCGGACAAGCAGTAAGAGAAAGAATGAGTCCTACGACAATAAGCGTTAAAATCGCTTTTTTCATAATGCCTCCTATATTATGTTATAGTATTAAAAGTTTTGCAGTCCTTATAACATAAGGATGGCAAAACCCACTTAAACCCCTCTTTTTAAAAAGGAGTTTAAGTGCCCAATACCAACAGCAAATTCCATAATTGAATGTACACTATAACAGAAAAAGCTGTAAAGTTCGAATATATAAGTTAAGATATAAAATCGAAGATTTATCAAGTTCAAATTTTTAGGATTAGTTATAAAATCGAAGATTTTTGTACCTCAAAACTACTTCTTTTCAAAAGGAAAGCGGATGGTACTTGAGTTTAGGCCTAAATCCGCTTCAGATTCCCGCTTAATAAGTCTCCTTAATTGTTGCTTTTGCAGGCAAAATAATATACACTGTTGTTTGCTGTGAAAACACCTGTGGGTAGAATTAAGCCTCATTTTTTCTATAAACTGCTCATATCGATTAATGCTATTGTCATTATCACAATCATCATCATTTTTTTTGCCACAAACTACTATTTGGATATCTTAGAGAACAACATTGTTGAAAGCCATCAAAACACGCTTCAATTGATCACAAAAAACCTCATAAATTCAACAATGTGGTTGTCGTTAGACAATACCATAAAAAGCATTATTTCCTCAAATCATTTTAAACGGCTGGATCTCTCTGCTCATCCTGAAATTGAATTTGCTTCGGGCCATCCGCTTTTGGGTTTACAGGATTATAATTATTTATATAAAGATATCCTGCACAGTATATACTTTATCAATGTCAATAAGGGTATTGTCATCACTGATAAAGGAATAGAAAAAATCGATGCTTTCTTTAAAATCCATTTTCCCGATCTACCGGAATACAAGATCTTGAACGCCTATATATCAAGATATCCCAAACCAGCCAAGTTTTATTTAAATATGAACGATATTTATCCTGAATATGTTTACCCGAATTTCTATCCATATCTTGATAACTCCGATAATATCGTAATGATCAATTACTCCGAGAGATTTTATTATACCTTTCTCAATCAGAACAAAACTTCTGTAAATAGTGAGTTATTCATTATGCGAAGCGACGGTATAATTTTGGCACATTCCAACCGCAACAAAATATACTCGCCGATAACAGAAAACACTGTGGTTAAACAAATAAAATCATACAAGCCCTTTTACACGGATTATTTTGGCGATGAGAGGCTGATAGTAAGCTGCATGGGAATTAAAGGATTTAACTATTATGTGGCCACAATTCCCTACAAAGATATATACGATCAACCAATCGCTATTCGCAATATGTTAATCATAACGGGAATTGCGGTTATCATTCTCTCCATACTTATATCTTTTTTCATCAGCAAGTTCCTTTATAAACCGATTAATAAACTCTATTCACTTTTTAATCCATTTACAGAAAAATCCAATAAATCAATTGACGATTTTACTTTTCTTGAGAACAATATTGCCAACCTGTTAACAGACAGAAAAAGACTGGACCTCGCCATACCTCAAATTACCAATCATTATCTGATAAAAGTATTAAATGAAGATTATGATTTCAAAGAAGCTAAAACCAACGAGCTTTTAAGACGGGAAGGCATCCGTTTTAAATATGATAATTTCATTGTATCCATTTTACAATTCTTCTATACAAATGTATTTATCGAAAACTATAGTCAAAAAGAGCAGTTACGACTGATAAACCAGACATATACAACAATTATTGATAAACTTACTCATTTGCAGAATACTCATGTAATAAAAATTAAAAAAGACACACTTTGTGTTGTTTTTAACATAAACAACAGTGTGACGACAAGAGATATTTTTAATATTATAAAGGATTTAGATGCAAAAAAAGATTTCGATCAAAGCTTTATCGATGTTTTTTACGGTATTAGCACAATCCATAACGGACTTGAAGGATTAAGAGAAGCATATCAGGAGGCAGTCGACGCGGTTTTAAGCCTTTCGCTTTATGGGCTGAAACATATTGCTTTATATAATCCTTCCGAAAAGGATGATAAAAAATATCATTACACAGCAGATGAAGAAAATATGTTTATAAACTATAATCTCAGCGGATATCGCGATAATGCTTTACAGCTTTTAAATAATATTATTAAAAAAAACCAAAACCGAAAAATTTCAATTGCCAATATGAAAGAACTCTACTTAAAATTATATTTTACGGGAAAATTAATCTTAGATAAAAAAAAGCTGTCATTGACCAGAAATACCGATTCCGAACAGATTAATATCACAGAAGCATATAAAGATATGAATGTAATAAATTTATCACAGCATGTTTTTAATTTTTTATTAAAAATAATCAATTCATCTTTTAATCATAAAAAAGGAAAACTCGATGTGCATGCAGTGATTGATTATATAAATGAAAATTTTCGTAATGATTTTTCGCTCGAAATGATTGCGGAGAATTTCAAGGTATCTACCGGGCATCTTTCTTACCTCTTAAAAAACCACTTGGGCATGTCATACCAGGAATACATCAATGATCTGCGGATAAAAAAAGCCAAGAAACTCCTTTCAGAAACTCATGTAACAATCGATAAAATCTCAACGGAATGCGGTTTTAACAGCAGACATACATTCATCCGAATGTTTAAAAAACTGGAAGGTATAACCCCAACTCAATACAGAGTACAATAGATCTTTAAATCACTTTGAATTTAATATGTTCTTTACATATCGTGTAATAGCAGCATAATCAATATATCCCA
The DNA here is from genome assembly GCA_964514135.1 of uncultured Spirochaetaceae bacterium. Taxonomy (GTDB): domain Bacteria; phylum Spirochaetota; class Spirochaetia; order SZUA-6; family RPPD01; genus JAFGGG01. Next base: position 3,120 of record CAZEPL010000117.1, read on the forward strand.
ACTCCAGGGCAATAACACCAAACAGCTTGTCCGGATCATGCTGCTGTTCTGCTAACACAATTTTTACCTGCTCTTCCGAAAGGGCACCTATTTTGACCAAAAACTCTCCTATTTTTATATCCGACCGAATGTCCTTCTGCATTTCAACCTCCTTACACAACTCAATTACGCCCTCCTGCGTCACTCTTTCTTACTTTTGCTCAATATATATATCACTTTTCCTTAAGCTCTTTTAATCTTTTCTGTGCCAGATTATAGGTTGAAATATTATCTTTGGGTCTGTTTTTAGGCGGCTGAATCCGCTTATACGCGGTTATTGCTTCCGCTATCTCGCCATATTGCTCTGCGATACGCCCGAATACATACCAGTCTGCGTTAGCAGGTGTAGTATTACCCGACGCTATCATAACTTTGTTTATCAACTGCCATGCTTCCTGACAGCGCCCTACTTCGGCATAAAGAGTGGCCATGGTATGAATAATATAGTCTTCACTTTCGGAAGAAAGTTTCATTGCAGTGCGCGCATATTCCAATGCCTTTGGATTTAATGAAGAATTAAAAAGCTCAACCCAGGCAACAAGGTTGTATTCATTCTCACTGATCGCGTTTAACTCTATGCATTTCTGCATCTGCTTCTCCAAGGCCTTAAAATCTAATTTATAGGCATAATTTCGCAGTAACATACAGTTTGCTTGTTTGTCATGAGAATCCAGAGCTAAATGTTTTTGAATAATCTGTTCCGCTTTTGTATATTCGCCGATGTTAATCAGAGAATTTATATAATAGTAAAAAATCTTATCGGATTCCGGGCACGCCGCATAAAGCAGAGCCAAGACCCTGTTGTGTTCTCTATACTTATCTATATTTACATATGCCAACTGCAGAGCATAATTTAAATTATGCTTTTTTTCCTCCGTATCTGCCTGCTTATATGCATTAACTAAAATCGGTTCCGCTTTATCAGCAAATTTTCCTTCTGCCATAATACAAGCTGCCGCAAGTTTTATATCCCTATTTGCAGGATTCCAAAACTTTTGAAACGGACGGCCCTGAAAAACCTCTTTAGCATCTGTTTGAAAAATAGCGAAATTTTCATAATACCAATCCAGCCACTTTTCTGCTTTTTTCTCCTGATTGTCCAAATAAAAATCATAGGCCTGTTTTCCAATAGCAGATATAAATGTTTGGTTAGCCACAATTTTCAATTTACCGTTTATACTCCTAATATAAAAACAATCTCCCCGGCTGTACGTATTATCCGCCGGTAGCATTACAATCCTATAGCCATCCTCTTTATTGCCGTCACGGTTCAATTTCATCAAACTGAAGTAGAGATCCAAACATACGTCTTTTGGTAATTCCGCAGTAATAACACCATGTTTGAACATATTATATTCCCGTTCGAAATTATACGGATTATCTTCATCTATTCCGTTCGCATAGAAATCCTCAGTAACATACTCTTTTAGCGCGCTAAAATCATCTCCCTGAGTTGTGAAAAAAACATGTAAAAAGTTTTTCACCAAAGCTTCAGGATCAGCTTCATCAAATTCAAGTTGTTCATGTTGTATGAGTTTTTGGTAAACATCCGCGCGCGAATCGATTTGCATGGCATCTGAAGAATAGCGCGCCGCATCCCGCAGCAGTAAAGCGGCTTCTTTGTAATGTCTTACCCTGAATAACAGACTGCTCGCTTCAAGCTGAATGGCTTTTCTTTTTTCTAAAGAATTGACTTTTTCCAGCTCGGAAATTCCTTGTTCCAATCCTTGCTCACCTACAAGCGCCACTACGGTAATAAGGCTCTGCAGATCTTTATCGTCTATTTCTTTGGCAATACTTAAGAGATCCGCATATTTTTCCGCATGTAATAAAATCGAAATAAGATTACTTTGTATCTTTTTAAAGTTCAAATCATCATATACATAACGATAGTGTACGATAGCCTCTTCAAAATCTGCATGCTCGCCAAAACGAAACCCCTCTTTGTCATGCTCAAGTAATATAGCACAATTTATATGATAATCCGGGTTTTCATTATCAAGCTCCAAAGCCTTCTTGTAGGCAGTTAATGCTCCTTCACGATCATAACCCGCCTGGAACCTGCGGCCTAAAATGTCGTGCTCTAAAATCCAAGCCTGTGCTGCGTACACATCGGCTGATTCCGGACTTAAATCGATCGCCTGTTTAACTACCTGCCGTGCCTTTTCACCCAAACCGGCCTGCAGCAGAGCAAAAGCATAACGAATTCTGTGCAGAGGATTCTCTGCTTCCTGCTCCGTCATCTTATAAAAGAAGGCAAGCGATTCTTTATAATCGCCTTTTTTTAAAAGCAATAAACCTTTATGGTCAAATTCTATAAGCAGCTCTTGCTGCTTTAAAAAATTATCAATATCCTTATAAATAGTCATAAATTCATCCGGCTTAATTTCATCCTTACCTGAATTAATACGTATGGTTACAAGTACATCATTATGGTCTGTAACATGATATTGCTTTTCTAAGGTCATAGTACCAAGTGCCACAGTCTCATTGTCGGGCAGCTTCCGGCAGGCAAAACCTAAAGGCGGGTGAATGATATACTGAATCTCAAATTCCGACGGTTGATAAAAAATGTAGTTCTCACGCCTGTCCTCTTCCAATTCATTGACAAAAACTTGCGGTATATATGAAAATATCTCCGCTTGATGTATCAGGACTTGAGCTAAATAAAGTTGAGTAGCTCCGCGTTCAACTTCATTAATCTTCAACTGGATCTGAAACGGTACACTTAAATCAGACGAATCCGTTATTTCTAACTCTTCCAGGGTTCCGGATCCGAATTTAGCATTTATATAATCACCTATATTTTCGTTAAGTTTTTCCTTGGATATATATGAAAGCTGTGAGCGGATATACTCTTCCTCTGCACCATAATGAAGGGTTGTCTCTATTACCTTTGCTTTTCCTTCATTCTGTAAGAAAAATTCCTTTTTTCTTATAACTTTATTTGCCTCTGCAGGAAATTTGGGAATCTTGGTCAGGCTTTTACTCGTCGAATTAGCAATAAGTGCTTTTTTATTCTGAATAGCTAAAGGCAGATAAAAATCTCTTGAATATTCATCTGTAGGATCAAACCAGAGACCCCCCTCTTCATTTACATATACAATAGCATGGTTAAAGTGCCCTAATCCCGGCAGATTCTCATTGACATCTATGCCGAATCCTGCGTATACCAGGGCAACATCAGCCTTATAACCCATCTGTCGCAGCATGCCAACAACAAGAGTCGCCTTGTCTTTGCAGTCCCCAAAACCCCGTTCCAAGGTTTGACTTGGTTTTACTGGAACAATTGAATTAATTCCAAGCTCTAATCCTGTATAGCGCACCCTCTCATTTAACCAGCGAATTATATTTACCGCACTTTTCTTTACATCCTGTGCTTTAAGCTGGGTCAGATACTGAGAAAAATCTTCTCCCTTAAGCGCTTCATTAATGAACACAATATAGCTTTCTGCGATTTTGTTCCATGATTCACCTGAGGCAAAGGCAATGCAGGGCCAAAACGGCTCTTGTGCCGAAATAGCGATCTCATACTCTTCCTCCGGCGGAATGTTTTTAAAACTAAACGTATAGCGGGTATTATTATTATAGTCCTTAATATCAGGCTTAACATCCGATACTCTGAATACTCTATAATGAAAAGCAAGGCTTTTGGGAACTTCAATTATTATTTTCTCTTTGTGCATAGGGCTTCTGCTTCGAATATCAATATACTGTACAATCCCATCCCTAAAATACGGATTCTTTTCCTGCAGGATATATTCCACCTCAATAACCGATCCTATGGTAACATTAGGCAGAGGGGCCCTTAAGAACCTTCGCTCACTGAATATGTTTATATCCTCTTCCTTTTCCGCGCTTTCAACAATATGTTCGGATTTAAGGAAATATGCATTACCGTCCGGATTACAAACACGACCCTTAAGAATAGGCCTTTCCTGATACCATGGATCCCAACTTTGACTCAAACTCGACCAGTAGGTTATACCATTGGCATTAAGAATCTTATAGACAATTTTAAAGCTGCGGGTAAGCCGTCCTTGTTCATCGAACTTAAATACAATTTCACGGTAGAGAATCCGAGCATCTTCTTCTTTTTCCAACTCAATCGTTTCCGATGCTCTTATAACCTCTGCCGCCGCTGCTTTTAAGAATGCCTTTTCCCACGGCAGATCTCCCTGGCTAGCGGTGGAATCTATTGTACTTTCGCTCACATTCACGCAGTTAATGAAGATAACTGTTAATAAGAGCAGTATAAAAATATGAGATTTCATCATACCTTCCTCTTAGTAGATTTTTATTTTTTTATTTCAATTATTATGATACTCAAATTAAACGTTTTGTTGCACCTAAAACTCATTTATATTCTATTACCTGAATCCGTATCAAATTACCGCTTTTTTAATGCAACCCCTTAAGCTATAAT
>CAZEPL010000118.1:0-7444 GCA_964514135.1 uncultured Spirochaetaceae bacterium
TAAAAAAATAAAAGGATCTTTAAACAAAATACTAAGCACAATATTAAGGAGGATATTTTGTATAAGCCGGTAGATCCGAAAGTAGATTTTGCTCGTATGGAAGAAAATATACTCAAATTCTGGACCGAACATGATACCTTTAAAAAATCTATTACACAGCGTGAAGGCAAAAAGGAATATGTGTTTTATGACGGTCCCCCTTTTGCCACCGGCCTGCCTCACTACGGCCATTTTGCAGCCAGCACTATTAAAGATATTATTCCCCGCTATCAGACCATGAAGGGTATTAAAGTTGACCGGCGTTTCGGCTGGGACTGTCACGGCCTGCCTGTAGAATATGAGATGGAGAAAGAGCTGCATATCTCAGGCAAACGCGAAATTGAAAAATACGGTATAGCTAAGTTTAACGAAGCCTGCCGTTCTATTGTGCTGCGTTACACTATGGAGTGGCGCACGGTGATAACCCGTATCGGACGCTGGGTGGATTTTGATAATGATTATAAAACCATGGATCCCGACTATATGGAATCCATCTGGTGGGTGGTAAAAGAGTTATGGAAGCGGGAGCTGCTTTATGAAGGTTACTATATCCTGCCCTACTGCCCGCGCTGTTCCACGGCTCTCTCCAATTTTGAACTCAATTTGGGTGGTTATAACAATGTGCAGGATCCGGCCATTACCGTGCGCTTTCAATTGAAAGATCAGCCCAATACCTACATCATAGCCTGGACCACGACTCCATGGACGCTTCCCTCAAATTTGGCTTTGGCCGTAGGAGAGAATATCGATTATGTAAAAGTCAAAGACAAGACTGATTTTTATATATTAGCCAAAGACCGGCTGTCCGCTTATTATGAAGATCCGGCCGAATATACTATTGTAGAAAAGTTTAAAGGTTCACAATTGGCGGATTGCTCTTACCAACCCTTGTTTCCCTATTTCAAGGAACTGGATGCCAAAGGTGCTTTTACCGTCTTCTTAGCTGATTTTGTAAGTACGGAAGACGGAACCGGAGTAGTACATATTGCACCGGGTTTTGGGGAAGACGATTACAATACCCTAAAAAATACTGATATCCCCACAGTCTGCCCCATAGACGCAGAAGGAAATTTTACCGAAGAAGTCAGCGACTACGCAGGTAATTTTGTAAAAGATGCGGATAGCAAGATCATTAAAGACTTAAAAGAGCAAAAAAAAATAGTAAAACACGAGAGCTATTCCCACAGCTACCCGCACTGCTGGCGCTGTAAATCTCCGCTTATTTATCGTGCCATCTCTTCCTGGTTCGTTAACATCCAAAAGATAAAACAGAATCTGCTTAAAGCCAACGATCAGATCTACTGGATGCCGGCCCATCTCAAGCACGGCCGTTTTGGCAACTGGCTGGAAGGCGCCCGCGACTGGGCCATCTCCAGAAACCGCTACTGGGGTAATCCCCTGCCCATCTGGAAATGTGATTCGTGCCAGGAAAAGAGCTGTCTCGGCTCACGCGCCGAGCTGGAACAAAAATCAGGTAAAAACATAGAAGATCTGCATAAGCATTATATCGATGAGATTACCTTCGATTGTAGCTGCGGAGGAATCATGCGGAGAATCCCTGAAGTACTGGACTGCTGGTTCGAATCGGGAGCCATGCCCTATGCTCAGAGCCACTACCCCTTTGAGCATAAAAAACATTTTGAGGAGCATTTTCCCGCAGATTTTATCGCAGAGGGGCTTGATCAGACACGGGGGTGGTTTTATACCCTGACTGTGCTGTCTGCCGCACTTTTTGATCGACCCGCATTCGCTCATGTCATAGTAAACGGGCTGGTGCTGGCGGCGGATGGTAAAAAAATGTCCAAGTCCGAGCGTAATTATACGGACCCCATGGAAGTAATACACAATTTTGGGGCTGACGCTTTACGGCTTTATCTTATGCACTCCGCGGTGGTCAAAGCAGAGGACTTGCGCTTCTCGGATGACGGAGTAAAAGAAGTACTTAAAAACATCATTATTCCCCTATGGAACAGTTACAGCTTTTTTGTTACCTATGCCAATATCGATAAAATGCAGCCGGAAGCCGCACCGGAAAATCCTCGAAATCCGCTTGATAACTGGATTCTTTCCGAGGCAGAAAGATTGGTAGCGGAGGTGACGGCTCAGTTTGATCAGTATGATCTACAGAAAGCAATAGATCCCATCGTTGAATTTATTGATCTGCTTAACAATTGGTATATCAGACGCTCCCGCAGAAGGTTCTGGCGTTCGGAGAACGATCTTGATAAAAAGCAAGCCTACGAGACACTCTATGCCGTGCTTATGAAACTTATTCTCGTGGCATCGCCTATTATTCCCTTCATTACCGAAGAGATTTATAGAAACCTTAAGCCAAAACATACGCCCGATTCCGTTCATCTTTGTGATTATCCGATAGAAAACAGCGCATTGCGTAATCCGGAACTGGATCGTAAAATGTCCCTTACCCGCCAAACAGTGACAATGGGCCGCGCTATCCGCTCACTTCACAACCTTAAAACCAGACAGCCTCTGAAAGCACTGCATCTGGTTACAAAAAATAAAACAGAAAAGGCCATCCTCTTTTCAATGCAGGATATTATTAAAGAGGAGCTTAATGTTAAGGAGGTTGTTTTTAGAGAGAATGAAGAAGAGCTCGTAGAATTTAAAGCCAAACCCAACTACCGTGTACTGGGGAAAAAACTGGGTAAGAACATGAAAAAAGCCGCGGCCCGTATTGAAAAACTCTCTGCCAAAGAGATACAATCTCTCATGGCAGGAGAAGGCCTCACGCTTGATCTGGAATCACAACGTATTAAACTTAGCCTGGATGAAATAATTGTACAGCGCAATGAAAAACAAAACCTGAAGGTTTTGAATCAGGACAGCCTTACCGCTGCCCTGGACCCCGAACTAACAACGGAGCTTTTGGAAGAGGGAATGGTAAGGGATTTGGTGAGGGGAGTGCAAAATTTACGTAAAGAAATGGGTTTACATGTTACAGACAGAATCACATTGAAACTGTTCGGTACTGACAGCATCTTGAAAGCGGTGGAACACTTTCACGTGCACCTGAGCTCCGAAACCCTGGCACTCTCCTGGCAATGGGAAAAACCGGCTAAAGCACATGAAATTAAATGCAGCGATGAAAAATGTTATATTGCAATTGAGAAGGCTAAAGAATGAGTGTACTATGAAAATCCAATCACTCTCAATCATCTTTATTTTATTACTCGTTATACTGCTTACTGCCTGTCCTACAATTCCTGTGGATAAAACCTCAAGTGATTGGCTCGGTATCCTCCCCCGCGGGAACAGTTTTTATATGTATATTAACCATAAAAAGACTAATCCTTTAATAAAAGGTATTTTAAAAAATGCAGGGCAATCCTCCTCCGATATAGAAGCCATACTGGATATGACTCAGAAATCTTATATAAGTATTCTTTTAAAACCTCAATCCGACCCGGACATCTCGCTGGTATTGCTGGGGGGCTATCCCAAAGGATACATAAATGGCGCCTTGAATAATAATAAGGAATGGCAGAAGGTTGAGGACTCATACACCTACTTTCAAAATATAAATGCACCGCTGCAGGTCGCCATCCCAAAAGCATATATGCTTTTGGTTTCTAATAATAATATCCGCAATATGTTTACACACTATCAGGAGGCTGCTATTTTCCCTTTAGCAAAAGATATAAATTTGGATATAGAAACCAGCGATCTCCTGCTTTTTTTCCCCTTAGGACTGAAAAACGATCTGGCCGACAGCTTTAAAATCGACTGGCGCAAGATCAGCATCCGGGAAATTTGGATGACAGCCCACAATAAAGATGCGGGATATGTATTCTCAGGCATTTTTCTTATTGCCAATGATACAGGTGCCCGCCTGTTTTCTACTATTTTTAAATTAACACTTATCACACTTTTACGGGAAATTGAAGTTCCAAGCGCAGGTGAACGATTAAAAAATGTGCAGGTGCTTATTAAAGGTACTAAAGTGAAAGTTACCAATTTTTACTTAAGCGATGAAGAATTAACGAGTATCGTGGCTGCCATTATACAAAAAAAAGGTAAAGACTAATGAGCATTGCCGTAGTTGATTATAATGCCGGCAATTTAAGGAGTGTTGAGACCGCTTTAAAGCATTTACATGCCGACTTCTTCATCACCAATAATCCTGAAAAAATACTTGAAGCCGAAAAGCTTATCTTTCCCGGTGTAGGAGAGGCCGGGGCCGCTATGAATGTATTAAAGGCAACAGGTTTAGCCCAGGCCATAAGTAATTTCTATAAAAGCGGCAGACCCCTCTTGGGTATATGTCTGGGGAGTCAGATTATATTGGACAGATCGGAAGAAAGCGACACAATATGTTTAGCGCTGGTTCCCGGAGCTGCCCGGCGCTTTCCGCAGCATGCGGGATATAAAGTACCGCATATGGGCTGGAATCAAGTAGTTCACGACGGCAGTCATTATTTGTTTCAGGGTATACCCTCAGGGGCTTCATTTTATTTTGTACACTCATATTATCCGGATCCAAGCAATAAAAAAGCATGTATCACAGAAACCGAGTACATGATAAGATTTTGTTCCGGTCTATGCCTTGATAAGCTTAGCGCAGTCCAGTTTCACCCTGAGAAATCAGGTAAATACGGATTAAAACTCATACAAAACTTCTTAAACTTAAGCGGTTTGTAATTCTACAGGATGATAAAGATGTTAGAGAAACGAATCATAATATGTTTGGATGTACGAAACGGACGCACTACCAAAGGAGTAAAATTTAAGGAAAATATTGACGTGGGTGATCCTGTGAAAATGGCCCGCTTCTATTATGAGCAGGGTGTGGATGAACTTGTGTTTTACGACATCACTGCTTCTTCAGAAAAACGTAAAATTATGATTGATGTGGTTGCCCGGGTTGCTGAAAATATCTTTATCCCATTTTCAGTGGGAGGTGGCATAGGATCAATCCCTGAAATCAGGGAAGTCCTGCTGGCAGGTGCTGAAAAAGTGAGTGTTAATTCACACGCCGTACGAGATCCGTCCCTTATTGAAGAGGGAGCTTCGCTCTTCGGGCAGCAATGCATAGTGCTGGGCATGGATGTACTCAAGGATGACTCTATGCCGTCTCATTACCGGGTGGTGATCGACGGCGGAAGGAAGCCGACCGAATTGGACGCTCTTGCCTGGGCAAAACAAGCGGAAAGCTTGGGCGCGGGAGAAATTGTCTTAAATTCAATAGATGCGGACGGCACTCAGGAGGGTTATGAACTCACTGTTACCAAACTTATTGCTGAACATGTGGGTATTCCGGTCGTGGCTTCAGGTGGAGCAGGGAAAATCAGCCATCTCCTTGATGTATTTACAAAGGCACATGCCGATGCAGCGCTGATTGCCTCCATGGTACATTTCAGCACATTTACCCTTCCCCAAATAAAATCATTTCTGCATAAAAATCATATACCGGTAAGGTTGGATTTTTAAAAGGGTTTAACCTTGTTTATTATTCTGTGTAATCGGTGTAATCTGTGGTTCTAAATTTAGAATTTATAGTAAGGATATTTTTGCTTGAAATTCTCTTCTCAATAATATAAACTCGTTAATGTAAATTTATGAGAAGTATTTGTGTTTCGTAAAAAAAAATGAACGTGTAGACTTTATACATAGCAGATGCAATTTTATTTATTGTTTAACAAAAAGAAGGATTAATGATGGAGCTGCTCGCGGCAGATATAAAAAAGATACAAAGATCAATCCAGGGTTCTGTACCACTCTCCATTAAATTATACTCTATTCCTCATGAGACAGAGATTTATATTGAAAGGCTTCTGGAAGCTTTTCTTCGTGAAATGGGACATGATAATCTAAAGGACAGAATCTCCTATTGTTTACGGGAGATCGCTTTAAATGCTCAAAAGGCTAATATTAAGCGGGTGTATTTTTTAGAGAGAGATCTTGATATCAATAATAAAAAAGATTATGGCAAAGGCATGAAGCATTTTAAAGATGATACTTCCAACAATATTGACTACTACCTCAAACAACTAAAGCAGCACAGCTATTATGTAAAAATCGTGTTCCATACCAAAGAAAATAATTTTTATATCAGTGTAAGAAATAATGTCGAGATAACAAAAACAGAACAAATTAGGGTTTTTGATCGTATTGCCCGTGCCCGCGCATTTAATTCGGTTGAGGAAGCTCCGTCAACACTGGTTGACGATATTGAAGGCGCCGGTCTGGGCATTATTATTATTGTGCTTATGCTTAAACGCATCGGTTTGGATGAGGATGCTTTTGATCTTGACTTTTTAGACGGTGAAACCATAGCCACCATTGCCATACCCTTTTCTGAAGTGCATATGGAAAAAATTGAAAGTCTGATCAAGGAAATCACCAGAGAAGTGGATGGGCTGCCTCAATTTCCCGAAAACATAGTACACTTGCAAAAACTTATTTCCGATCCGGATACTGAAATCTCCGATATTGCCCGTCGAATCAGCACGGATCCTTCATTAACCGCAGATCTGCTGAAACTGGTAAACTCCGCTCAGTTTATGCTCCCTAAAAGAGTAGATAATATCATGGAAGCCGTAAAACTGGTCGGCCTAAGAACCTTAAAAAATCTGCTCTATTCTTATGGAACTCAAAAAATATTCTTTAAAAGGTTTTCAGATATTAAATGGCTCTGGGATCATTCCTACCGTACAGCCTTTTATGCTTACACGCTTGCCAAAAGCTTTAAACGCAAAAAAGATATCTTAGATGACGCTTATGTAGGCGGCATTCTTCACGATTTGGGTCAGATTATCTTTGCCTCCATCCACCCACAACTGCTTGATAAAATAAAAAGCTTCTGCAAAGCCAAAAATATTCCTTCTAATATGTTGGAAAACCTTTCCAGCGGAATGAATCATGCTGAAGTAGGAGCACTCATTGCAGAAAAATGGAACTTTCCGAAACAGCTTATTCAGGCCATCCGTTTTCACCACGAACCGAATCTCTCCGAAGCTCCTTTCCATGATATTGTAAATACCGTATATATGGCCAATGCCTTCGCCAATGTACAAGAAGAGAAATTAAACTACGAACAGATTGACGTTTCAGCACTCAATGATTTCGCTATAAAGGATGAAGAACACTTCACCTCAATTCTTACACGGTTATCCAAAGCCTTTGAAGATAATATAGCAAAATATTAAATACTCTTCCCCTGACCGGTTCATATAAACAGTTATTTTCAAATCAGAAAAATACTTGCTTTTATTTCTACTATATATTATATTTGATATATATTTGGGAGGTTATGAATGAGTTTGACAATTTATACGACGCCGACATGCGGTTATTGTAGGATTTGATAAAAACCAGATAGAAAGGACTCTTAACTAAATTAAACCCAAGAGGTAGTAAAAAAGGTTTTAAAAAGAGCATAATAAGT
>CAZEPL010000119.1:0-7405 GCA_964514135.1 uncultured Spirochaetaceae bacterium
TTATAGCTTAAGGGGTTGCATTAAAAAAGCGGTAATTTGATACGGATTCAGGTATCATTTATTAAAAGTAAAAGTCACCGCCTTCAGGCGGTTTTGTTCAACGTTCCGCGAGTACCCGAAGTTGACGAGCGAAGCGAGTCAATTTGGGCGAAGGCCGAATGGCCGGAGCCGGGTACTCGCTGTTATGGCCTGTTTCGTGTGCGTTTAAAATAGAAACATATTGATTATTTGTTTTTCTCTGAATACATCTTCATTTGTTTAGTAAAAAATACAGCGGACACATATTTTGTATAGCCCGCCGAATCGAATTTTACCCAACATCATGTATGAAATCAGTTATTCTTTAGAATACAGAAAATCGTTGTTTCAAAACGCGCGGATAGGCCGTACCCGATCTTCTTTATATTTACGTCGAGTATCTACTCCAAACCTGTCTTGGCCAAAATCTACAATCCATTTAAGATTATTAAACCTGCTTTCTGAAGACGAGGTATAATCGTCAAATGAAAGACCGTCAACATCATCCATCATATAATATAAAACAACTAGTTCCCCCACTGATGGAAGAAACCAATCAGATAATCCACCACCATTGTAATTGCCACAGAGATGCGCAGCCGTTCCTTCTTCTCCGCTGTCTTCATTAAGATACGATAGAATAAGCTCGGTATTCCGCCGTCCATTACCAACCGTTTCACGAATGTTTTTCGGCTGGGGTTTAAGCAAGTTTATTTCCACATCAACAATTTCTTTGATATTTGCGTCATCGCCTCCCCATTGTGCAAAGGGATCATCTCTTGTAACAGGTAAATTCCAACCCTTGGGTGCGGCTTCAAGGAAGCGGCAATCTGTAAGATAGGAATACTGAAGCAGGTTCTTCTCAACTTCAGCGATGACGCCGTCACCATCAAAATCAAATCCAATCAGATCATCATAAAAAATTATTCCTCCCCCCGGGCCTTGGCCTCCAAGTTTGTACTCTTCAGGCGCCTGCTGTTTTTGATCGGCGTCTTTGCTTTGCGTGTCATTATTTTTTACCGTAGCACAACCTGCCATAAAAATAACGGCAACCACAATAATGAGCATTGTACGTTTGTTTTTCATAATACTTATCCTCCTAATATCTATTATAGCACAAAATTAAAAAGGGTGTAAATGTAGTAATTGCTTCGGAAGAGTAGAGAATGTATAATAAATTATAGATATTTATTACCATTGCAAATTAATTTTTAAATCTTCTAATTTTCTGCATGTTAAATTTTTATACTTAAAAGCATTCTCTTTACTGAAAATAAACCGTCTTGTCGGGGCAACTCCAAGTTTTATTTTATATTTCATCTTAGCCTCCTTACATTTTAAATTAAATTTTACGCATCCTGACAGCTATATACTGTTTTCCAGGAAGATCAATTCTGAATTGTCCTTTGTAAGTACTATCCAATTCATTTATTGTCATGTTCCATGTATCAATAATATCAACTTTATATCTATTTTTATCAGGTATTTCAAAAATTCTGAAAGCGGGTGGATTAAATCCAAAATAAAATAAGTAATATTCACTGGGAACACCTCCGCAGGGCAAATCCCATCTAATATCGCCAAGTAATATTGGATTTATTCTACATCCTTCAGGCAGCTCTTCAAGAATGCTTCTTAATAAACCAATTCTCTCCGCACTTTCACCATATATCTGTCCGTCTTTTGACCACCATAATATTTCTTCAGAATTTATATAAGTTTCACTATGCCCGACATACCCGCCTCTTATAAAACCTTCCCAGAATCTCCTTGTTAATTCCTGACCGGTTATATTGCCCCAGCCATGATTAATATTCCCCTCATAACCGCATTCGTCTATAACAACAGGTTTTCATGCCCAAAATGCTATCTAAAACATAAAGATGATGTGATCAAATGCGATTGTGGATATAATTTTGGAATAAAATCAAAAGAAATGGCACCCGGCGCCAAAGGCTCTTTTATCTGTGGAATTGTGGGGTTTTTCATCCTTGGATTTATTTTCGGTTTTTTCGCAATTAAAAATGGCATTTCGGCATTGAATCAGATTAGAAAAGATACAAGTTATTTCAAAGGCCGTGGTTTTGCAATTGCTGGAATTTTATTGGGCATTATCGATATTATCGGTTGGCTGATACTTGTTGACATCTTAAGAAAAGCCCTTTAAAAGTCTAAAGTACTATAATTTCAGGTAAAAGATATTTCCCTACTAAAACATCGGTCTCTGTCTTTGGCGCAGCCTACAAAGAAGCTGAAACCTAAACGGGCAAAGCTGTGAAACCAAGTCTTGTGCCACATTGTGCGAAACCATAGGGCATTTGAGCGTAGATTATACGATCTTTTTCACTTTTCCCAAAGGTTCGGGGTATTTTATATAAACTACAGATTACACAGCACTTATTGGCTTGGCATTGGTAGATAAGGAAAATTGAAGGAGTTTCTCTTCACATTAGCCCCATTATGAGGCATTATTGACTCGGCACGATCCGGCAGTAGCCTTTGTCCGCCAGTTCCTGGTTTAGGTACTTTCCGCTTTCGGTTACTTTCAAAAAATCTTCCTCGTCCGGCAGGTAGAAGATGTCAGCCAGGTATCTATCAAACTTGTCCCGCCAGTGGGTTTTTACAACGATAAAGTCTAAGGGTTTCAGCTTGTTGTTGAGGTAGTTCATGGCTTTTACGCCCTCGTCCGTTTCCACAGGCGGGGCGTCGAGTCTGTGCAAGCGTATTTTTTGACGGATAAAGATTTTAAAGCCCAAGTCCAGAACAGCCCATAAGGTATCGCCGTCCAGTACCTTTTCCACATACGCTTTGTAAGTATAGATTCGGCTTATGGGAACATCCGTTTCTTGTAGGGTATAGCGGTTATTCAGCTTTTTAACCAGAACCGTCTGGTCGGGGGAAAAATCGTTCAGATTTGTTATATCCACACCGGTGAAGATATTGAATCCGCAGTCCACAACCAGTCTGCTGTTATCGGGTTTTAGACAATCAATTCTCTTGATTTTATATACAAAGGGAATGCCTCTTAAAAAACTTAGTTTTTCCTTTTTCGGTTTGGTATCCGAGACAGGGGCTTGCTTTTGTTCTTCATCGGTTATCAGTTCCCGCAGCTCCCTTACGGATAAAGAGTCCTCTTTGATTTTATCTATGTATTCCAGCCTTTTTTCTCTGTCTTTAACAGGCAATAGTTCTTTATAGTGAGTCCAACTCAATTCGCGCCGCGCGGCGTACTTTGGGAACTCTTTATAGAATTGAACCATTCTTCTAAGTAGGGCTTGGCTTATATTGATTTCAGATTCAAGGCGCGGAAATAGTTCTTTTCCGTATTCTGCCCGCTCCTTGTGCTCCAACATGTGGGTGTGGATGTGCTTTCCCATGCGCCAGTAAACGCCTACTTTTTCGGTTTCTATTGTTTGTTTAAGTTTCTCGCCTGTGTTCTGTATTTCCTGTTTTAAGATTTTCACAAGGGTTTTATAAGATGTAGTGGCAATTGCTTTATCGGACATGGTGTGTTCCTTTTGTCTATATTGTTTTTTTAAATTTCGACGAAGGGATTTAAATGGATAAGGAATTATACTCTCAGTTCGATCTGTTTACAGATACATAAGCGCTGTTTCCCAATCTGCAAAGCGTAACTTCCCTTACAATTCCTCTCGCTTTCACTTGTTTATGCCGCCCCTCACGTCCTGTGAGGGATGCGGCAGTTTATCCTTTCGGCAGGGGCAAGAAGACAGGGAAGGTTGCACTGAAAAATAGAGTTCTTAATACTAAAAAATTTAAATAAGTACTCCGCCAGGTAAAAATATTTAAATATTTTCTTAATTATTAACTATTACTATTATAACAATATCTTTTTATGTCTTAACTTTCTCAGATTTAATATAATTTCTACCATGTATCAATGCTTTTATTATTCTTTTCACATTCAACGAAGCGCCAGTTAAATAAAATTGAAATTGATGGCCGGCCTTACTTTTATATTTTGCATATCTTAGCCCATGGAAACGCGTTGCCTCACTAATTGTACCCTCAACTTGTGCTCTCACACTCATTTCTTTCTTGAATTCTTCAGTTCTTTGTATTGTTCTTCGTTCTTTTATGTAGTCATGAAAAGGGCTTAGGAATAGCCTCCTTCTCTTTTGTTGTATATTTACACCAACACACTTGTCAAAATGAATGCAAGATAAACAGTCATCCCTACTAAAATATACATTTATTCTACCATCTTTCTGAATATATGAGTTTATACTTTGTTTGCCTGCCGGACATTTAGTTTTATAAGTTTTCATATCTATAATAAATTTATCATTCCGAAAATCTTTATCCCTGACCGTTCCGTTTTCCTGCATATAACCCATTAGTTCTTGTCCATTTTCTCGATATTCTTTTATAAACTTTCCGCCAATATAATTTGAATCTGCAAATATTTTCTTAGGACTTAATCCTCTCTGCCCATTCCCTTCCTTTATTTTCTCATGAATCTTTGAATCATTTTCTTGCGCCTCCTGGTATATCATATTAGTTATAAAGTTTATCTTGCCTTTCTCGGCTGTCTCCACAATATGACATTTACTGCCAGCCCAGCTTGTCTTTGCTTTTTTACCCAGCTTAATACTTGTATCCCGTGGATCAAATATTGTCTGCTTTGGACATTGTATTTCTTCTGTTTCTATAAATATTCTGTTATCCAGTTTTTTTTTACTATTTTCACATTCTCCTCAAATATTATCTCCATTATTTTAAGCTGCTTCATCTCACTATAATTCTTGCAGGGAAGATTCTCCAATAGCGTCTTTAAATATAATCCATCCTCAACAATCTCTGTCTGCTTGTCCCATTTCTTATCTTTTGATAATCCAAATGAACTAAACCTCCTTCTATACCGCTCTTTCATGTATTCCGCTACTTCTTGCTCATAATATTCCGCATCAAGTTTTTCTATCTCCTCTACCACACATCTTATTGCTCTAAAAAGGAGATCAGTTGTAGAAATCCTATTCACATGTGATATTATATGGGTCGCATCTATCCTCTGATTTGTTCTCTTTTTAATAAACTTCTTTTCCTGGGCAAGCTTTATAGTCTTATCAAATATAAGCGACATTCCGTCGTTTTCTTTTAACCTTCTTCTATAATAACATAATGTAGATGAATCAAAACTTTCATTCTCTTCCAAGGGAATATGCAATGCTATTTTCCAGTCTATCCGATTGATACATGCCTCTGCTGCTTCTGTATCAGACATGTTTTCTCTATACTGCAATAATGTGACACATGCTAAAAAAGCCGGTGATGTAGCATTACGTCCTTTGCTTGAATAATACTTAGCAAAATCTTCATCCTTAAAAACAGGGTATATTTCTCTGCTGAAAACCATCATAGGATCATCTTCTCTAAGAAAAGCTTTTAATATATTGGTTGCAGAAAAGAGGTCTTCTTGTTTATTTTTATTTAAACTCATAGTGCCCCTCCCTTTTTGGGTAGGAGACTAGCATAACTATCCATGGTAGTCAATGATTTTTCTATTTTTCAGTGCAACCAGGATGTCGCAGTGGCGGTGGCAAGCTATTGAATACGACAGGTATTATTCATAAACTTACACTCTGTATGTTAGGAAGTGAAGCGTAGCGTTAGACGTCATCTCTTTCCCTGCCGACCCATCATTGGCCGTAATTGCTCCCAACAACCATCCTCGATAACCTGTAGAATATCATGAGGAGTCGTTGGTGAGAATGGGAAGCACTGAAAGCCGAAGGCTCCATCAAGACCTTTGGCCCAAATTCTCATATTCATTGCGTATGTAACTCTTGGACCATAACCAAGGTGCTCTTTAAAACGCTGAACAATGTTGGTTGATGTGCCTATGTAAAGAAAAGCGGAGGGGTTATTCAATCGCGCATAAGCGCGTTGTTCTAGTTTGGCCGTTTTTGCGTTTTGAAAAGCCTGATATACCTTATCTTTTGATGTGTTATTTGCAAGTTCAAATAAGTATAAAAAGTAGTTTCCGGTAAAGCCTGCTGCCCATTTGGATAAGATATCAATCATTTCAGCTGCCATCGAGTACAAAGTTGTGGAGGAGAAAAGAAAAGTCTGATAAAAAAAGATTGGGATCGAAACTTCTTTCAGACTATCCGCAATCGAATACAACTTGGCCGCTGTTTCACTGAATACAGTATGCAAATTAATCATTTCTCTCTTTTCAAAAAGAAGGGAATAAACGAATGTATATGGAACATCGTGGATCGCATCAACGCTTGCCCTTTCTTTCAGTAACGAAGTCATTAAAGCTTTTTAGGACAATAGTTGCGTCTTCCTCCAAAATGTGGGCCGGCTGCGATACATCGACATTTTTTCCAGTCTCCTTCGAATACTGCATAAGAATGCAGAATATATTCTGAAGGCAATTTCGATCACTATCCCACTGTACAAGTGCATGTACAAAAAGGTAATTGATATCGATGCCGTGCCCCGATGGAAGTTGGCGCCAAGCATAAATATACCTCCATACGTTATCAGATTTGTCTTTTCGCAGTTCAAGGTTAATATTATTGTGTGCCATATTTACCTCCAATAGAATAATAATCATCTGCAATTATCAGTAAATCTTAACACTCTAAATAGTGATTAACCCGCAAATAAGTAAGATGATAAACCAAAAAATCGATTTTAATCGATATATCAACCCAATCTCCTTAATATATAAGAAGTATTTCTTGTATATTACCTGCTATACCGCTTAAAAACAAGTATATTAACAAGAAATCACAATCCGTAATAATCCGCTGAGTATGTTCCAACCAGGTGCCCAGAGCAGGTGGAGCAAACCTCCGTGAGCTCCGTGTGCTCCGTGAGAACCATTTACTCCAGCTCCGAATAAGCAATCATCAAATACACGGCCGGCGCCTTAAATAAGCGGGCGTTCGCGTCAAGATACGCCTTCTCTTCCATTCCCGCTTTACGGCAGAGGGCGCGCAAAAAAGCCGCTTTATCATAACCGTACTGCTGCGCGATCTGCGGCTGCAGCATAGCTTCGTGATCATCGAGCTCGATGCGCAGCATGTGGATTTTAAGGTCGAAATCAAAGGCATCTGTCATGGGTTCAAGCTCGCCGCTAACGGTTATCTCAAGCTCGCATGTGGCCAGCTCCTCCTTTCGCAGGGTGGGGTAGCGTCCGTCAAAGAATGCGGCGTTGACAGCCGCGGCGCACACCGCTTGCTCAATTGAGCCCACGCCGCGATAGAATCCCACACAGCCCCGGTCCCATCCGTTATTGATAATGCGGATGAACACACCGAGCTGGCTCTCGCTGTAAGGAATTTCTTGAAAAGCGGAAAAGCGCTGTGCATCAAATTCTTCCCGGATGGCGGTCTTGGCCAGGGTGAGGAGT
>CAZEPL010000120.1:0-7336 GCA_964514135.1 uncultured Spirochaetaceae bacterium
CGATATGTTTTCAAATGTTCCTGTTGGAGGCGATTGTTATTTATTAAAAAAAATATTACATGATTGGGATGATTATAATTGTATTAATATTTTAAAAAATTGTAGAAAATCAATATTAATTAGTGGAAGATTATTGATTATTGATTTCGTAATAATTGAAGATAAGCCCACAGGAAAAATTAATGATGTTCATATGATGGTAGTGTGTCCAGGAGGAAAAGAAAGAACAAGAGATGAATTTATATATCTATTAAATCAATCAGGTTTTGAATTAAAACAAATCATAGGAAATGATGGAATATCAATAATAGAATGTATACCAGTTTAAAATTAAAACACGGCACACGACAAAGTTTTTACGCTGCGGCGGGCCGCGATTGGGTACCGTAAGTTGCGGTGTATGATACATCCTTGGAATGAGGTTCGGCGGTTTGACCTGGGGCACACTTTCCACTCCGTGACAGTAGGTAATTGTAAAAAATATTATGTTTATACGTGATGTGTTAATTGATGATTCTAAAGAACTCCACGATCTTTCAAAGCAACTTGGTTATAGTTACTCAACCTCTTTATTAAAAGAAAATATAAGAAGAATAATTAGATTAAAAAATCATAAAATATTTGTAATCGAGAACGATTACAATAAAGTAATAGGATATGTGCGTGCACAAATATATGATTTAATATTCTTTGATAGAATGGTTAATATATTGGGTATAATTGTAATGGTATTAGATTAACATCAAATATAATAAGAAAAGATGCACATATATTTTATAAAAGAATGGGATATATAAATGATAAAGATAGTAAGCATTTTATAAAAATATTTTGAGATTTCTCCGCACACTGCTGAGCTTTAAAACATAAATCTTCATAGTAAATGTCTTCTTGTTATGTTATTATGTTTCAAAACCGCATGTGTTAAAAGAGGTGATGTAATGAAAACTATTATAGCTGTATTAACAGTGTTTCTATTGGTGTGGTCATGCCAAACCTCTTTCCAAGCTGATGAAAAATACTTGGACTTGTCTGATACAAATATAATTAGGATTGATGAATTAGCGGAAGAAACGAACATTTATGTCAGTCAGGCTGAATTGACGTTTATATTCAGAATAAAGCCATATGACAGTGTAAATAAAAAATACTATGCTTACCGCCTGACAGCATATTTGGATTCATCCATTTTTGATTATGTGAAAGATAATACTGATAAAAATGAAATTCCCTTTTTTTCATTTGGAACCGGAATGGCCCCATCACGATCCGGTAGATATGATGATTTAGTTATCAATAATAAAGCCAATCATTATTTGGTTTACGATAAAGATTCTATCCGGGACCAGAGAGTGGACTTGATGAGCGAAGACAATGGCCATCTGCTCGTGAAAGTATCATTTGATAAGATTTTCAATCAAGGTATACAAATGGATTTCAAATCATTGTCCGGAGTTACTCTGTATCTGATAGCGTATTATGACAAAAATCTCAACGATATAGTTGAAAAAGGTGAGTATAAGAAATTGGCCTTAATCTTTAAATAAGGAGTTACTTTATGAATAAAGCATTGATTGTTTATGGGACCCGGTATGGGGCGACAGTCGGCACCTCGGAAACGATTGCAGAAGTACTTCGGCAAGAAGGGGTAGATGTTAAAGTAGTAAATCTGAAAAAAGAAAAAGTGCGGGACATAAGCGGTTACGACCTTGTCATAGTCGGCAGCGGAATCCAAATAAACAGGTGGACCAAGCCATCCGAAAAGTTCCTTAAAAAGTATCAGAAAGAATTAATAAAAAATAAAGTTGCGCTTTTCGTCTGCTGCGGCAGCACCCATCCGTTAGATGATCAAGAAGAAAAAGCTACGGTGATTGAAAAAGCCAGAACAAAGTATCTTGAAGAAAAAGCCGCCAAATATATGCTGCGGCCTGTTGCTTTGGGCTTGTTCGGAGGCGTCTACGACTTCAACAATATGTCCTGGTTTTTCAAGAAAGCTATGGAGGCGGTTAAGACGCAATTAGAGGAGGCCGGCGTCAAACAGACAAAACCCGGAGTCTATGACACAAGAGACTTGAACGCGATACGCAACTGGGCGCACGAACTTGCCCGCCGTGTTCGCTCCTGAAGCGGCGCACACGTCCTATGATACTACAGGATAAAAACTAGTGTTAATCAAAAAAACAAGGAGGTTCAAATGAGAACCAAGAAAATAGGATTATTCATTTGTTTAACATTTCTCTTAAGCTGGTCGCTGGCCTTTTTCTTTTATTTATTTGGAGGTAGATGGAATACACCGGGCGCTTTTGTTTTGGCGCTTGTATACATGTTTATGCCCATGTTATCCGTAATTATTACGCAAGCACTTGTTTCTAAAGAACCCATAATGAATGTATTAAGGTTGAATTTTAAATTGAACCGCTGGTTTTTTATTGCCTGGTTGCTTTTTCCAATTTTGGGATTTTTGACATTCGGTATTAGTCTTTTGCTGCCCGGAGTCGTCTTCTCCACCGATATGAGCGGCATGTATGAGATATATAAAGATATGATTCCACCTTCCGATTACCAGCAATTGCAGAGTCAAATTGCGCAGCTGCCGTTACATCCAATTTGGCTGGCTCTGGGGGCGGGGCTTTTTGCAGGGATTACCATAAACGCAGTGGCCGGTTACGGTGAAGAATTGGGCTGGCGCGGGTTTCTTTATGAGGAACTGCAGGATGTGGGCTTCTGGAAATCATCGCTTTTAATCGGCATGATCTGGGGCGTGTGGCATGCTCCGCTTATCTTACAGGGACATATTTACCCGCACTATCCGGTTTTAGGAGTGCTGATGATGATTGTCTGGTGCGTGCTGCTTTCACCAATATTTTGTTTTATCCGTTTAAAATCAAAATCAGTAATTGCCGCGTCGATACTTCATGGAACACTCAATGGAACGTTTACTTTGGCGGTTTTTCTGGTAAAAGGCGGAGACGAGTTATTAATCGGAATAACCGGTCTTGCCGGTTTTATTGTGTTGGCTCTGGCAAACGCGGGGATATTTGTTTTTCAAAAATACAGACCACTAAACTGAAGAAAAATGGTATTATAACGCCGTAATCGTAGTGAATGTGATTTTTTTAAAAGGAGGAGTCACATGAATCATAAAAAAGCAGGCAGTTTGGATTATGCTGCTGGGGTATTATTTATTGTACTGTTTGTTATACTTTTAGACGGTTGTGACGACGGTTTGGACAACTTCGCCGGCAGCTGCCAGCAAGCGGGATTTGATGTGTGCTGGGATTTCACAGGATCGGGCTATACCAAGGAAAATGTGGAAGCCGGGTGTGCTGGTTTTTATTTTAGTACGCGCTGTCCTTCGGAAAACCGGGTGGGCCGCTGTATTATGCTTAAAGATACCATGATGGAATACATCATAAGTTATTATCCTCCAACGTATGATGCGGTCGATGCTTAGAATGAGTGTAATGGCTTGGGAGGTGATTGGGTGCCGTAGTCTGCGGCTACCTGGCATATCTTTGATAAAATTATTGGGGCCGGGTTCAGTCACTTAGAGTATTTTATAAAATAACTTTGAAGTGGAATATGGTATCACAGAATATATCCGGGCAGAAATAGCAGCAGATCCTGGAACATTTCAAACGATAAATGAAGGTTGTAGAGTAGTAGTAGATAAATCCGGTTTGCTGAAAAGATTAGTTAAGAAAGTATATTCAACGTAAGGTAGACACAAAATTAAGGCCGAATAAGGTGAGTTTTTGGGAACAGAAATTACATCTATCGAACCGCCTATAATGAAGAAGTCCAATAGTTATATCTTTACTTGGATATGATTTATTCTCAGATTCTTCAGTCTCTTCTTTATGAAAAGCAGGAGTTGAGATTGTAATGCTTTCCAGCATCTGTTCTAAGGCCTCATAATCGGAATACTCCAGCTCAGATGGAATAAATGAGTACATAATAGCATAGCCATAATTTTTCTCACAAATGACATATACTTCGCCAACAGCATCCGTAACAGTATGTTCTAATGAGACATGGAGACATTCTCTGCCATAAAATTGAGTGCTCTCTTCATTATTAATAATTATTTCGTTGATATTTCCCATAACTAATTCCAATAATCCGTCAGTATTCATGCTGTTCGTTTTCTCTAAATTATAAACGGCAATAGCTAAATAAATACCAGAAGTAGCTCCACCGGAAGTATTATTAGGATTAATTGAGGAAATAACTATTCCCTTAGTACTATCAGATTCTGCGTATTCTGTTGCATACCAATTTTCAGGGTGCTCAAGGTCTATTCCATACTCTTTATTCTCATAATGTTTCCATTCAAGTACAGTGGGAGAATTCAAACAGCTAATAAAAAGTAGATTTAATAAAATAATTATTTTTCTATTAAGTGTGATATTTCTCAATTCCAATACTCAAAATGCTATTATTATAGATATTAATACCATTAATATACCACACTCTATATAATTAAAACAGTTTTTATCTCAGCATGGTATAATTTTGTCAGGCATGAGCCAGAATGTGCAGAATGTCCCCGTCCTCTACCGGGTATTCTTTTTTTTCAGAGCGACGCCAGCCTCGCCTGGATGCTTCCTGTTCCGAACCGCATTCCAAAAGCTGCTCATAGGAAATAACATCCGCCCTTACGAAATTGTGCATTAAATCGTTATGGATCGCGGCGGCAGCCTCACGGCAGGGGCATCCCCGCTTCAATGTCCAGGCGCGAACTTCGTCTTCCCCTACCGTAAAGAAGCTCACAAGTCCGGCAGTGCGATAGGCCTGGCGGATAAACTCCTCCTTACCGTTCAGGGGAAAGTTGTATTCTCCGGCAAAGGCCGCGC
Organism: uncultured Spirochaetaceae bacterium; assembly: GCA_964514135.1. Taxonomy (GTDB): domain Bacteria; phylum Spirochaetota; class Spirochaetia; order SZUA-6; family RPPD01; genus JAFGGG01. The sequence goes on from CAZEPL010000120.1 coordinate 4,857, forward strand.
GGTCTTCGGGATGAAGCTCCTGCAGATCTTTTTCCAGTTTGGCGCGCACGCAGACCAGCTCAATATTCTTCTCCGCAAGACCTCGTTTAAACTCGGACAGAACAGGGGAGGAAAGCGTGTGTTCATCTTCCGCGCAGTTGATCACACAGAACAGGGGTTTACGCGTTAAAAAACTGAATGAAGAAAGCTCTTTCCATACTGCGTCCGGAAACCCGTTACGCTGCAGCAGGGTATGAGCCTCCAGTGCGGCGGCCAGTTTCTGAAACAGTTCCTTTTCCGGTATTCCCGCAACTTGAGCAGGTTTTGTGCTTTTTTTAAGCCGCTCCAGCTTTCGTTCCACCTGCTCCAGGTCGGAAAGGATAAGCTCGGATATACAGAACTCAATTTCGCGGTTGAGTGTTTCTATTGAGCGTCCGGGCAGAAACCCATTGATTACAATGGCAAGCGCATCCATAAGCTTTAAATGCCGGAGGGCTTTGTCGTTATTCTCGCGCTCACCCTCGGCCAGACGGTTTATGTCGGTAAACGATATTTTAGCATACGTGGTTTTACGGGGACGGTACAACGTGCTTAAACGGTCTATACGTTCATCCGGTACGCCCACGGTAGCTGTGTTTGCTTTATCCGGTGCCAAAAAGGCGCCTGTGGTACTGCTCAGTAACTCAAAAAGCGTGGTTTTGCCGCATGCCGCGGCCCCGATCAGGCCTACCTGCATGAGATCCTCCTTTACTCTATTACACAATATTATTGATTCGAAGATGAAAACGGCGCTCAGTGTAACAGGAAAGAAAGAATGTGTCAAAAGGTTTTTAGTGCAAGCTTTCCCTTGCGTATATAATATATATGAAGTATTTTAATTTATAAAAGTACGATTATTATATTAAAATCATATACATGATAAAGAAATATTAAATTACGGTCTTTAAGCTTGATAGGGAATCAGTACCCGGCTGATAGTGTGGATGAAATAAACTATGAAGAATTCATTAATTTTTCTATTATTACTCCTCGTTATATTGCTATTCAATTGTAAAACAAACACAGAACCTCTTAAGGCTAATAACTCCTTAAAAGCAAACAATTGGACGACACAATTTGATTTTAATGGTGACGGCAACAATGATACAATACAATACTTTTATTCCGGAGGAGCGCACTGCTGTTATACAATAGCTGTAGAATTGACCGGCAACAACCGCGGCTATAACTATCCTTTTGAAATGGACGGAGGTTATATGTACGGATTGGATCTAAGTCAGACCGATCATTTCAATATAAAAGATTATGATAAAGACGGTCTGCCGGAAATATTTATGGAAATAAATACCTATAATGGTGAGAAATATCCGATTCCGGCTGAGTGGACAGAAGAATACGGAATAAAATCGAACTATATTATAATAGAATATCAGAATAATGAATTAGTGGTGCGTGATTGGGCGTCGGATTAAAAAGCGATTATGAAAGGAAGGAATATATCCGAATGTTTAAGCGATTTATTGTTTTCAGCGGCAGCTCTGATACAGGGCTGTGTGAGTTCACAAAATAGCGATTCATTTTCGTTTGAAGCACTTATAAATACTCCCCAAATTGATTTGGGAGAACCGCAATTTTTTAGATTGAGCGATGGTGTTAAAATAGCGTATTATGCGAAAGCGCCGCCAGCTTTACCCGCCGCGGTATTAATATTTATCCACGGCGGAGGTGCTCACAGCGCGGCTGGCTATCAGCATCTGGCACATGGCCTGAGCAAAAAACACAATGTGCTGGTGTATCTACTTGATATACGCGGACACGGAAGATCCGGCGGACCAAGGGGGGATACCCCTTCGGCGGAACAGGTGTGGCTGGATCTAAAAATATTCATAGATTATATTAAAGAGAAACATAAAGCTATACCGCTTTATCTGGGCGGTCACTCGTCCGGCGGCGGATTGATATTGAATTATTTGTCATGGGAAAAAATGTCACAGGTAGATGGTTATATTTTTATTTCCCCGCATTTCGGATACAAATCAGGTAGCGAGAGAAAAAATATAAAGAATCCCTTTGCCAGAGTCGATATGGATGTTTTTGTGGCAAACACCATGTCACAGGGAAAGGAGCACGGCAACACTCCGGCGGTTTATTTTAATTACTCGGAAGAGCGAATAAAAAACAGTCCGCTCTTGTTGCGATATATAACGTGCAATATGGCCTATGCCACCACTCCGCAGGATCCGGTACAACAATTTAAAATGATCGATAAAAAATACGCTCTTTTTGTCGGTGAAAATGATGAGCTTTTTATTCCGGAAAAAGTAACGGCATATGCTGATTTAACAAAAACCACAATAAAAAATAAATCTATAGCCGAAATAATAAAGGGTGAAAACCATTTGTCCATCCTGCTGGTTGCCGATGAGTTAATTTATAAAGTAATTAAAAAACCTGCATATCCACAAAGCTATAGCAATATGATATAATGAGGAAAACAAAGA
>CAZEPL010000121.1:0-7321 GCA_964514135.1 uncultured Spirochaetaceae bacterium
GAATAAGTATTTTACTAACTTAATATATTTTGAGTTTTGCAATTTCCTCAATTAAAAACTAAATCCTCAAAAGTTTTATGAGGGTTTGAATACAATGAAAAAGTCGCTTAAGCTACGTACACCTTCTTCTAAAAATAGTAGAAATAGTAAAGAGGATCATGCTATACCAACCGTACTACCGTCATCGGATCTACACTTTGAACAGCGGCTCCTGCAGTTTGCCATAGATTGTACTCCCGATGCCGTGTACCTAATGGAACCTGACGCACATTTTGTATATGTAAACGATGCAGCATGTCGCGCGCTCGGTTATTCTCGAAAAAAACTGCTGAGCATGACGGTTCACCATATCGATCGCAATTTCTCTGAACAGGTATGGACTGCTCACTGGCAGGAACTGAAAACAAAGGGTTCTTTTATCTTCGAATCCGCTCACCGTACTAAAAACGGGAGCGTATTCCCCGTGGAAATCAGAATCAATTACCTGGTATTCGAAGGCAGGGAGTATAATATTGTCTTTGCCCGCGATATAGCGGAACGTAAAAAATCTGCCCAAAAGAGGGAGCGCCTGGTTAAGAAACTGGAGAAAGCGCTAAAAAAAGTAAAGACACTGAGTGGTTTACTGCCGATCTGTGCCAAATGCAAAAAGATACGGGACAAGAACGGCAGATGGCATCCGATAGAGGTCTATGTTCATGACCACACAAAAGTCGACTTTTCTCATGGTCTGTGTCCGGAATGTGCCAAGCAGTTGTATAAATAAGGAATATGCTATAGTATTAATTACTGAGCCGTTATGCCTAATAGTAAAAAACATATTGTACAGTGTGATATAAGAAATCAAATAACAAAAGAGATTATTTATTCCACTACACTCAAAGATAGGACCAAGGCTTTTTTTTACTTCCTTGACTACGGATGTAAAGACTGTATAACGGAAGGTTTAAATCTGCTATCAACTAGCTCAAAGCGTTATCGGTTTAACTTCTCTTTTAAACAATTCTCAAAGCAGGAATTGGAATATCTCACCCACATCGACAATAAAAATCATGTGGCAATCGGCTGCAGATTCTTTAATAATACAGAAACAAATTTCCCGGGCATGGGTATAGGCCGTTACATCAGATTACCCAAAAAACAGAATACCGCAGAAATCGCAATTACGGTTTTGGATGAATACCAGAATAAGGGTTTGGGCACAATTCTATTTTGCCTGTTAGCCAGATATGCACTGCAAAATAATATTTCCTATTTCGGCGGTTACGTTCAGAACGATAATCAAGCCATGCTTAAACTGTTTAACAAGTTCAACTCCAGAGCCGTTACAAAAGGGCACAGCCTAAGCTATCTGGAAATAGCTTTAAGTAAATGCCGACAAAGAGTATCGGATATTTTAAAAAAGCATCAACTGCTATAAATATAAAAAGTTAAAGGAGTCCTCTATGAATCCCATTATAGACGTACATGAGCACATTTTTCGAGGAAAGGACATTCCACTCAAAGGATACCTGTATTCCCGCAAATATAAATGGTACATAAACTTTATAGGCCGTTTTTTAAGATTTTTTAGCATTATTGCGCGCTGCATCAGGAAGCAGGAAGAAACCGCTAAAAAGGGCATCTTCTGCCGTATTGCAGTCGGCATAGCCTGTTTGATTATGGGCAAGGGCTACCGCCGCTGGGCAGACATTCTTTCGATGGCAGAAATCTCGGTTATTACTGACAGTATGGTAAATACATTTAAAAAGAATAAGACAGATCTCTTTGTTCCCTTAATGATCGATTATGAATACTGGTTTAAGAATTCAAAAGATGTTCATATAGCATCACAAATCGATACCATCTATCGGGATGTGGTGCTTCCTTATAAAGGCAGGATTCATCCTTTTGTCGCCTTCGATCCGGCAAGAGAGATCGCGTTTAGAGCAAAGTTGCCCAGTCCGGATAATCTTAAGCATGGCGGACCGCCCGAGAAATATAGTTCATTGGACCTGGTAAAAGAAGCGATCAGAAACAAAGGCTTTATCGGTGTAAAAATATACAACAGCTTGGGTTACAGACCGCTTGGCAACCTGGCCGTTGAAAAAAAGAGAAACAAAAAGATCTTTAAGAAAAATAAAATGAAGGAGTACATCCAATTTACCGGACAGCAGTTTGATCAAGTACTGACCGAGCTCTATGACTACTGTGAAAAAGAACAGGTCCCCATCACCGCACATTGTGTTTCAGACGGAATAGAAGCTTACCCCGGTGCGAGCTATGATTTTGGCAATCCCGTGTACTGGAGAATTGTGCTTGATAAATTCCCCGATCTGCATTTGAATCTGGCACATTTCGGCTGGAGCGGCAATGAGTGCTACAACAGAAAGGGACATAAAAGACAAAAAGCATGGGTTAATGAGATCTGTGATATGCTTAAGACATATAAATATTTATTTGTTGATGTAGCTCACCATGAAGTCATCATAGACAAAAAAGTTCCGGAGTTTGTTAAAGACTACCAAGCTATCTGTAATGATTTCCCGGATTTAATTCAAAAAAGGCTCCTGTTCGGTATCGACTGGCATGTGATATCGCGGGTAGACGATTTTCAGAATTTTAAGCAAAAGTATATCCAGGTTTTAAAGGATACTCAGTTTTTCAGCAAAGCGGATATCGCAGATTTTCTTGGCCTACGTGCACTGCACTTTTTAGGATTACTGCCCCTTAAAACAAAGCCCAAGGACGGCTGGATAAAAAACAGGAAAAGGCTTGCTGCATTCTACAAAACCAACCAGATTCCTCCGCCCAGGTGGTTTACAGCAACAGGATAGCTAAATTTTTAGTTATTTTATCGACGCTCAATCGACCATATCAAGGCTTTTTTGCAAATGAAGAAGAGTAAACATATTTTGACAGAAGAACAATTCTTTCCCTCAGCCAAGATGGTTTTATTGGAAACCCTAAAAGTTGATTCCGTTAACCACCGCTCTTTGCTTTTCCTGGATCCGGTAACGATTTTAAAAACCAGTCAACTTAATGAAGTGGAAACTGTACTTGGTGCTATGGACGGTTTTGTTGAACAGGGTTATTATGCGGCCGGATTTATCGCCTTTGAAGCAGGATTTGCTTTTACACCCCGCTTAAAAGAATTATACAAAAAAAGCAAATCGGATTTTCCGCTGGTATGGATGGGAATTTATAAACAACCGCAAGTACGTGATCATTCCCGACAGACAACGGCAGCTGGTTGGGATATGCCTGCTGCACGGAAAGCTTATATCAACGGGGCAATTAAAAAACGGATGGATTTCCCCGCTTATCAAAAAAAAATCAAAAAAATAAAGAAATATATCGCTCGGGGTGACAGTTATCAGATTAACCTTACCTGGAATACGCATTTCGGCTTTTCAGGATCACCCCTGGCTTTCTATAACGAAGTAAAACACATTCAGCCCGTAAGCTACGCCGCATATATTAATACCGGTGAATACTATGTGCTTTCTTTTTCTCCGGAACTTTTTTTTAGAAAAATCGGCAACAAACTTATAACCAAACCCATGAAAGGCACAATCAGGCGCGGTATGAATCAGGAAGAAGATAATAAGCTTAAGCATCAATTATTGACCTCGGAAAAAAACAGGGCTGAAAATTTGATGATCGTAGATTTATTACGAAATGACTTGGGCAGAATATGTGAACCGGGATCGGTATCCGTAGATAAACTTTTTGAGATCGAATGCTACCAAACCCTTTTTCAAATGACATCAACCATAACAGGCACGCTAAAAACCTGCACAAGTTATTTTGAAATATTTAAAAGTCTTTTCCCCTGCGGATCGGTTACCGGAGCGCCGAAAATACGCTCCATGGAAATTATAAGAGAAATAGAAGCTGAAGACAGGGGAGTCTATACCGGCGCGATCGGTTACATCTCACCGGCTGGTGAATCTGTTTTTAATGTTGCTATCCGCACTCCGATTATGTATAATCGTAACGCAACTATGGGGATCGGAAGCGGTATTGTGTGGGATTCCGATTCCAAAGAAGAATATAAGGAAAGCCTTTTAAAAATGAATTTTATTACCCGGCAGCAAAGAGACTTTCAGATTTACGAATCCATGTTATGGGAAAACGGAGAATATTTCCTGCTTGACTATCATGTGGAGAGAATTACTAAAAGCGCGGAATTTTTCTCTTTTAAGTTTGATACGGATAATTTCCGAAAAACACTTTCTGATAACGCGCACAAGCTGGCCGACAACTCCTGTTATAAAGTAAAAATCTCAGCAACTCAACAGGGCAGCTTTACAGTTACAAATGAAAAAATTACTCATACCCCGCAGCATGAGCTGTGGATTGCCATTGCTAAGCAGGAAGTGACATCCGATAATATATTTCTTTACCACAAAACAACCAGGCGGGATATATATGATCAATTACTTAAAGCCGGTCAGGCCAAAGGCTTATGGGATGTTGTTATGCACAATGAGCGCGGAGAAATAAGCGAAGGCTGCAGAAGTAATATCTTTATCAAAGAAAAAGACAAAATGATCACACCACCTGTCTCCTGCGGTTTACTGGCAGGAACCATGCGGCGTTACATCCTGGAAAGCGATCCTCAGGCTGAGGAAGCTATAATAACGGTTGACAGACTGCGTTCTGCCGAACGGATCTTCATGTGTAATTCCGTACGCAAAATCGTCAAAGTTAATCTGGTGCCGGAGGATATCTAGCGACTTCTTTCATGCAGTCTGGGATAGTGTATAGAATAATTTATGAGGAGCAGCAATTTATCTTTTTCGGAAAGAAAGAACGCACTCCTTTGCCTTGGCCTTTAAGATGATCCCCGGCATGCTCTTGTAGCTGTAAACAATTTCCGCACCGCTTAATCCCGTTAAGGTATGTGTATTGGGACGGATGCGGAACAGCTGTCCCGGAATAGTCTTTACAGAGAGTTGAGCCCCCTCCGGACTCTCATCCCATTTAAAACTAAACTGGGCCTCATCTTGAGCCAGCAGGCGGTAGTAAGCCTCGCGAATATCCACCCATTCTATCCAGGGGTAATGGTAATGAATAAAATTCAGCAGTTCCTTAAAATCGGCTTTCATCTGTGCCCAGGTCTTACCCTCCGAGCGATCGGGATCATACACATCATCCGGATGAATGAAGTGGCTGACCACACCGGGCACACTGGCCCCGGTTACTATGAGTTTTTGCATATCATATGTGTTCAGATACCCGGAAGAGATGCGGGGAAAATAATAGAGCCCCGGGAACTGGCAGTTAGGTCCCATTTCCAAACAGGCTGCTTCGACCTCACCCCAATGCAATGTTGAGATGATTTTTATTGTAGGGAATACTTCGTGAAGCGCCATGATACCCTCTTCCGAAATGATGTTATTCGGCGCCACGTAAGAAAAGGGTAGACTCGCTCTGGGCAGCATGGACAGCCAGTATCTTCTCCCCTCTTTAAGCGCGGCTATCATATTTTTAAGCGAAGGCCATTTGAACTTGTTCACCTCCGTCTCTTCGCAGGTAAGTGACACATGGTTATAACCGTGCAATCCCATTTCCACGCCCTCCTCCAGCATCTTTATCGCCAGCCGCAGAGATGCCATATTTTCGGCAGCGAAGAATTCCGCTCCGGTAAAAGGGGGTTCAACACATGCGTTATAATTAAAAATAATATAAGTACTGGCGGGAATACCGCGTGCATCCAGAAGCTCTTTTATTTCCGGCCACCAAACGTTCGAATAAAAGTCGGTATCGCTTATATCCGTAAGCGGTTCTTTCTGCACGTTATACATGGGCAGAGGGCAGTCATCGATAAACATGTGGGCAAACCCGAGTGTGGCAGCTGCTCCGACCGGTTTCACATAGAGAAAGGATTCAAAGGCCAGGCCAATAAGTTCGGGATTAATAAAAGAATGCCAATTCCAGGTAAGCACTCTGCCGTCTTTTGATGCCCAGACAATGGGTTGTTGACTATCGCTGTCGGTTCCCAGCACAATCGCGTCATCAGCAGGCTCAAAATTACCGCAGCCCCAGCCATCGCCATCATTTTTCAATACAAAACCTTCGCTTAAAATAAATCCCGGGTTTATGTTATAACCGTATCCTTCCGTTATATCCGTATCCTCTTTGGGCTTGGAAGCCAAATACGGCGCAATGTTAACAAAATAACCTCCGAAAAGAGAGATAAGCGAACCGCCGTCGGACTGAAAATCCGCTATTACCTGAGGATCCAAATCTTGCTCATTGGGTATAATCAGGGCCACGGTGGTATACGAAGCAAGGTCGCCCGGAACAAGTTTTTTAAAATCCCGCTTTTCAATCACTTCAAAAGCACACTGCGTTCTTTTGAGCTGTTCGGCGATTGCGATGCAGATTTTCTTTGTCTGCGTATGCTCCAGATCGGCCAAGAGAGCAATTTTTTCCTGCTTGGCTGGCGGGGAAAAGGCTCTTTTTAAGAATTCATTGAAATTAATCAGAATCTTCGCCTGCCCACTTTCCGTATGATAAATGTAGCGGGACAAGATAAATCCTCCGTTGCGATTGGTAACAACAAAAGGACTGGGAGGTAAATCTTTATCATTTCTTTTCACAGAGAGATAAACATCCAGATCTTTATCCATTATTTGAAAAAAGTAATAAAAACTCGATTTTGCCACATCTTGTGCAGCATTAGCTTCTACCAGTGCCGAGTCTTTGCTTACAATTTCCAGTACAGAAGCATCATCCGTCCAATTCCCGCTATACCAGATGCCTAGTTTGGAAAGGGTAAGATTTAAGCGTGCCGGTTCTACAAATTTTTCATGCTCCAAGCGGTATTGATAGGCACCGAAATTATCAATCACTATAAATTTAAGGCCGGATATAATGACATTATCTATAAAATCAAGATATGCATCCGGATCGGCCATACTCGCACCTCTGAACCAGGAAATAACAGCTCGAACATCCTGCAATTTTTCCTGCGCGGGTAATACCGGCATCAATATCCCAATACTCTACGGTAAACCCCATATTTATCAGATGAGAATGTAGATTGTACTGTATTTCATTTTCTTGTTCCGTTTGACCGTCTGTGGATTTATACAGCGCTAATATTTTTCTGCCCAATGGATTTCGTCTGACCTTTTGAATCAGCTCAAGACCTCTGTTCTGTCTGGTCAGCTGCCTCAACTCGATGCTTTCTCCTGCCTGCGGATCATCCTGACAAGAAAAGCAAAGGCTTAACATTAAAAAGAATCCCAAAAGCTTATATAAAATTCTTGTATTCATACAAAACCTCAGGGTAATAAAACTAAATATTATTTTCCTTATATATAACATAGTA
>CAZEPL010000122.1:0-7248 GCA_964514135.1 uncultured Spirochaetaceae bacterium
TGAAAATCGATTATTTCCATAATCTTGTTTTCAGCATCGTATTCTTTTGATCTTACCGGTTTTCCTTCTTTATAAACGTCTTTTTGGGTAGAGGATCTTTTATTATCAAAATAATGAATCGTGGTCTGCTGCCAGAGCCGGCCGCTCTTATCGTATTTATAAAGAATCACATAATCCAAATCCTCGCCTTGAGAATCCCTATAATAATATTCCTGTGTAATTATTCCTCTGTTGTCGTAGGCATAGCTTTTTTTATAGCCGGAACTATTTTTAGCATAATTTCCTTGCGGATATGCGAAATATGATTCGGAATATGATATGTACATTGTTAAAAGACCCGAATTTAGGTCGTACCCAAAAATTTCCCTGGAACAAATACGCCCGCTCCGCGTATCTACTTCAATGCTGCCAGTTAAACGTTGCGCGGCATCATAGGTATAAAGAGTCCGGGTAGTTGTTTCGGACAAAAGGATTTTCCGCTCTTCATACTGATAATAGGTTGTGCCGTTGCCGGAACTCTCACCGCAGATGTGGTCAAAGCTCACAGGCCGCCCTGTATCGTCATAGGTATACTCATGAGAAAGATAGTACCGGCCGTCACGCTCGGATAACAGGTAACCTTCCCGGCTGTAATGCTTTTCAATCAAGGGCGAATAGTCTTTATCACCTTTTTGTTTTACCCAGCCTATGATTTTTTTAACCTGTTGGGAATACAGCGGGGCTGCCGCTGCAGATGATAGCAAAAGGAGTATGCCAAAAAGAATTATTATTTTTTCCTGCGATCTTTTCATGAAACGCATATATTTTTCCGGATGAGCAGCTTTTTTAATTATCGGTTCTTATTCTTTATCACTCCACGGATGAATATCACATAGACTGAATAATCTGTGTATGTTATGATATTCGTTATAATGAATATTATTCCTGAAATAAAAAAAAGAAAATCCAGACGCGCTCTCAGTAACAAAAATGTTCCCCCCGAGGTAATAGAACGTGTTATGATCGCTGCCACGTTTGCCCCTTCCTGTTTTAACAATCAGCCGTGGCGCTTTATCGTGGTTCATGAAGAACCGTTTTTACAGAACGTAAAAGCCGCACTTTCCACGGGAAATTACTGGGCCGTACAGGCACCCGTAATTATAGCGGTCTGCACAAAATCCGACCTCGACTGCCTGCCGCCCGACGGCAGAGAGTACGCTTATTTCGATACGGGGCTGGCCGCAGAGAACTGTATGCTGCAGGCTGTCAAAGAGGGTTTGATTGCCCATCCCATTGCCGGCTTTACCCAGGCGGATGTGAAAAAGGCGCTCTCTGTTCCTGAAGAGTATACGGTTATTACCCTTATAGTAATGGGCTATCCCGGTGATCCTTCCGTGCTTAATGAAAAACACAGGCAGGCGGAAACAGAAGAACGCCGGCGGCTGCCGCTGTTAAAGGTTGTTATGTATAACAGGTTTGTTAAGAGTTGATGAGATCCGCTTACATAAAAAATATCAGGTGGAACGCACGCCGGGTTTTTTAATCCAGACAAAAACAAACACAATAAATAAAATTGTTGCATTTATAGCTATGGCCAATGGTTCGCCTATTTTTTCCGCGACAAGACCGGTAAGGAGCGTGCCCACCGGAATTAAACCGAAAAAGGTAAAGGTATAAACCCCCATTATCCTTCCGCGCAGCTCATTACGAACCGAAGTCTGTACCAGTACATTGGCCATGTTGAAAATAAACATCATAGACAATCCCGTAAAAAATAAAACCAGATATGAAAGCGGTCGAAAACGGATGAATGAAAAAACGAACAAGAGGACGGGAAAGATCAAGGATCCTATGGAAAGCAGTTTGCCCCTGAAGGTAATCTTTCCCAGCGCAGCGATGATAAGAGCGCCCACCAGCGCGCCTATACCGCGGGCCGACTGCAGAAAGCCGTTGGTGCCCGCATTCCCGTGCAGTATTTTTACCGCCCAGGCCGGGAAAAAAGTGATCAGGGAAAATCCGAAAACGCTGATCATTCCCACCATAAAGATAAGAGTTCCGATAAGAGGGTCTTTGCGAATATAGGTAAAGCTTTCTTTTAATTCTTTTAGTGCGGATGTTTTAAGCTTTACCACTGGAACTACCGGTATTTTCATAAAAAAAAGTGACAGAATCACTGCTAAAAAAGATATACCGTTTATTAAAAAACACCAGCCGGGACCGAATACCATATATAAAATTCCCCCTGCCGCAGGTCCCAGCGCGGTGGCACTGTTGAACAATGTTGAATTAAGCGCAATGGCATTGCCCAGAGCCTCTTTGTCCACCATTTCCAATACAAATGCCTGACGGGTGGGTGCGTCAAAAGAGTTCGCTATACCCAGCAGAAAGGCCAGAACAAAGATGTGCCAGGGCTGTACTTCATTTGAGAAAGTAAGCGCGGCAAGTATTAAGGCCAGTACCATCATCACCGACTGGGTTGTGATGAGCAGGTTGCGGCGGGGAATCCGGTCCGCGACAACACCTCCGTAGAGCATGAACAGCCAGGTAGCGATTCCACCCGTAAAACCCAGGTAGCCTAAGTAAGCCGAAGAATGAGTGAGCTCGAACAACAGAAATCCCTGTGCCGTAAGCTGCATCCAGGTACCAAACACCGACACCAACTGTCCGAAAAACCAGAGCCGGTAGTTTGGGTATTTAAGAGCAAAGAATGTCTGTGCCAGTGTAGTTTTAAATTTAAAACCAAGTGCCATAGTGTTGTGCCTTTGAACGTATCATTATTAGGTTCTCGGATTAATATACTAGTAAAAATTTAATTGACAAACACTTTTACGTACTGCTGTTATTCTTTTTTGCACCTTAAAGAAAAACTAATTGTGTATGACATTTTAATAATTATAAAGTATCATTTGATTTAAATCTTTGAGGACTTTGTTAAAAATGCAAGTAAAAACCGATCAAAAAAATGCAATTCAGGAATGGTACAGATTAGATAATGCTGCAACCCTGTACAGTCTGATATCTTCCTCTAAAATTACGTGTATGTTTAGGATAGAAGCAGGTCTAAAGTATCCCATTAATATAAACAAGCTGCAGCAGGCTTTGGATAATATAATTGAAAGATTCCCCTATTACAGAGTAAATTTACAACCCGGTTTATTTTGGCATTTCTGGAATACCAATCTGTCAAAACCTGTAATAATCTCCGATTCCGATTATCCTTGCGAGCAAATGCCTATAACTAAAAAGGGCATTTTCCCATTTCGGGTAAGGGCTTATAAAACCAGAGTGGCTATGGAGTTTCACCACAGCATAACCGATGGAACCGGTGGTTTAATATTCTTAAAAGCATTACTGGCTGAGTATCTCAGGCTCAAGGGCATAAAAAAAGCTCGTTTTAACGGTATTTTCAGACCGGAACAAACACCCGATTTCTCTGAGTATGAGGATGCCTACAAGAAATACTATAAAAAATCCATTCCTTCACCGGCAAAGCAAGCAAAAGTATTTCGCCTTCCCTTCAAAATTGATCACAAGCAGCCTTTTTTCAGGACCACAGGTATAATACAACTTGACGATATCAAATCTGTTATAAAAGAATTAAATGTAAGTACCACAGAACTTTTAACAGCTGTCTTTATTGAATCATTTCAGGATATTCTTTTTAACATCCCTGGCACAAAAAGAAAAAAATATTTAAAACCAATAAGAATACTTGTACCTGTTAACCTTAGGAATATATACTCAGCACATACCATGCGCAACTTTTCTCTTTATGTAAATCCTGAAATCGATCCGCGTCTCGGGCGATACAGTTTTACGGATATTCTTAAGGAAGTATATCACTATATGCGAGTTGAAGTGGATGAAAAATACATCAATAAACAGATAAAACGCAATGTGCGTGCAGAACTACATCCTCTCTTAAGAGCAACTCCCCTGTTTATAAAAAAAATTATATTGAGAATTGCGACTAATGTTTTTTTCACAAGTGTAAATAATGGTGTACTCACAAATTTAGGCAAGGTTGAATTGCCTTCTATTTTAGCTAATGAAATTGAAGACTTTCAGTTTTTCCTGCCTCCGAGCAGGGGTGTTAAGATATGCCTTGCTCTTTCAAGATATAAAGATAACATCTATTTGAATTTTGGAAGAATATATAAAGAAGCTGAAGTAGAAAAGCTTTTTTTTAGAAAGCTTGTAAAGATGGGAATAAAGGTTAAAATAAAATAAAAGCAGAAAGGGATTGTTATGCCGTATTGCAGCCAGTGTGGGGTTGAAGTTGAGGAATATGTGGATGTGTGTCCGCTTTGTTCAACGCCCATACTTAAAAATAATAATATAATAGATAAAAAAAGCTTAAGATTTCCTGATAAACCGGTGATTGAAAATAAAACAGGTGTATTAAGATTTCTGGCATGGGAAATTGTAAGTGTTTCGCTCTTAACAGCTTTTTTAATTGTTGTGCTCACCAATATTATTGTTAATTTTAATATTACCTGGGCTTGGTACCCCATGGCAGCTATTTTTATGGTGTGGTTAGTGGCTACATTTCCCCTGCTCCTCCCCAAAAGACCTTTACTTATCGCTATTTTCTCTGTGACTTCAATAATGCTTTTTCTGGCATTTATTGATTTAATCGATAACTGGGCATTTGATTGGTATTATGATATTGCCCTGCCTATCGCCTTCATGCTGATTGTAGTAACAACCGGAGTTATTATGTTATGCTTAAAAGTTAAAAAAAAGGGTATAAATATTGCAGCATTTATCCTCTTTGGAATAGGAATTATAGTTTTGGGTTTGGATTTGATTATATATTTTGATCTTAAAAAGATAATAAATCTTACCTGGTCACTATTTGTAATTATACCAATAATACTCACAGCTATATTTCTTCTCTATATTCACTATCGCTTGTTAAAAGCAGTAGATATAAAGAAATGGCTGCAGTTATAAGGTTTCTTTCAGTAGCAATAGCTGTGGTTTATACTTGAATAAAAGGAGAAAAAATTAAAATATGATAAAGATAAATCGGTTTTGTATAGTAGCGGCAATAGGTATGCTGCTTACAGCTTGTTCTACTTTTACACCTCTCATTGATACTCCAAACGGGATTGCGTCTCTTGAACAGATTACACTTGGCGGTTTAAAGCAGTGGGTTCTTATAAGAGGTGCTGACATAAACAATCCTATCATGCTTTTTTTACATGGTGGGCCGGGAATGCCTGCCATACCGTTTGAACGCGAAATGCGGGAACTCGAAAAATCCTTTATTGTTGTTGTATGGGACCAAAGAGGAGCGGGTAAATCCTATAACAGTGATATTCCAAAAGAGAGCATGAATATTAAACAATTTGTGGCTGATACGTATGAACTTGTACAAATCCTCTTATCACGTTTTAAGCAGGATAAACTTTATTTAATAGGACACTCAGTGGGAAGTATTCTCGGAGTGTTAACCGTAAAACAGCATCCGGAACTCTTTTATGCTTATATCGGTGTGGGTCAAATTGCACATATGATAGAGAATGAACGGATTTCATATGAGTATGTAGTCAATAAAGCACGTGAATCTGAAAATAAAGAGGCCATTGCCGAATTAAAAAAAATCCAACCGCCTTATCGAGGTAACATTGATGACTTAATGATCCAAAGAAAATGGCTTGGCGTATTTGGCGGAGTAATGTATGGAGAATCGGATTACAACAAATTGATTGAGATAGCTAAAGCATCGCCGGAATATTCTATGGGCGATCTGATTAATATTGAGCGTGGTAGTCTATTCACAACAAAATGCTTATGGGACGAACTGCTGGCTATTAATTTCTTTGAACAGGCTCCCAAACTTGATGTACCGGTTTATTTTTTTCTCGGCAGACATGATTACAATACCCCTTTCCTGCTTGCCGAAAAATATTTCGAAAAACTTGTAGCTAAAAAAGGCAAACAGCTTATCTGGTTTGAAAAATCGGCTCATATAATTATTCTTGAAGAACCCGAAAGGTTTAATAATCTGCTCACAACAAAGGTATTACCTGAAACTTATCATCCGATACACAAATAATATCTGACAGGATATATATCTGCGCTTTTCGTATTATAAAAAATTAATCATGACGACTCTGCACCTCTGCGTTTTTATACCACGATTTTTAAAGAAATATAATGAAACCACAGATTACACCGATTACTCAGATTAAACCACTCATGATGTAAGTATATGGGAATAGTATGCTTTTTTCCCAAGACAGGAATAGTTTTTAGGCATTATTTTATAAGCTTATTGTCGGTTTTAAAGCGATTTTTTTCTGTGACCCCCGGTTTTTCATAAAGAGCCTTGTAGCAAATTATAAGTTTTACTATCATTAGTTTTTTACTCCACAAATTCAATATACTCCTTGTTGAAGTAGTTTTTATATATAGAAAGGTTTTTATCCACTGTTGTACAAATATACATTTTAAGAATTGCAATTTTGTAGTTTTCACAGTAGAGTATTATAAAGTGGTAGAGTTATTATGAAAAAGCTTAAAATTTATCTTGATACATCTGTAATAGGCGGTTGTTTTGATTATAGATTTAAAGAATATTCAAATCGTCTAATTGAAAATATAAAAAATTATAATGTGGTTGGAGTTATTTCAGAAATAACTATCCGCGAATTAGAATATGCTCCAGATTTTGTTAAAGAGTACTTTGATAGTTATGAAGACAAATTAGAAGTTATTATCATTTCAGATGAAATTAGAACATTAGCAAAAAATTATATAGAAGATGCGGTGGTTTCTGAACAACATTTTGAAGATGCTTTACATATTGCCTGTGCTACTGTAAATCAAATTGATGTATTGGTCAGTTGGAATTTTAAGCATATAGTCAATTTCAATAGAATAATAAAATTTAATGCAGTTAATATTAAAAATGGATATAAAGCATTGCAAATATTTTCGCCTATGGAGGTATTAACAGATGAAGGAGAGTGAGAAATTTGACTGTGTAAAAATGACAAGAGATATTAGGGATAGATTATATAATGAGCATAAAGGATTGAATTTTGATGAATATGTTAACTTTTTAGTTGAAGAATCACATAAAAGCAATTTGTGGAAAAAAATAAAAATAGCTGGTAATTCAAAATAAAAAGAAGATTTTGAACCCTCTCGCTACCGAAAAGTCATTATTATTAATAGGGAAATATACTGTTCCTAATAATATAAATGTAGGATGGGTACCCAGCGCCTTACTATTTTACAATAGCAGGTTTCCGAGTA
>CAZEPL010000123.1:0-7142 GCA_964514135.1 uncultured Spirochaetaceae bacterium
AATTGCAGCTTGCTGCAGCATGGCTATTCAAGGGATTTTTGCCTTGACAAAAAAATTCTCCGCCCTCTTGACAAAAGTATGAGAATGCTTTAACAATTTGGGCATGAAACTATTAGGTATATCTAATACTTCATATTCTGCAGTCGCGAATTGGTGGTGGTTCTGGAACTAACCAGAACCGCATGCAGAAGTTATAAGCCGCGGATTCTGGTTTTTAAGTTTTCCAGGGTCTACGGCTTATTTCATATGATAAGCCGCAAGCCTTAAACAAAAAAGGAGTGCGGCTTTTTTTATGTAAAACAATCTACATACCACCAGCTTTGCTGGTGGTATGTAGGGGCGCACCCCATAGGGGTGCAGGGTAGGCGAAAAAGCCACCGTCTATTGACCATCTTTTTAACCACAACCTATGGTGGTGGCTTTTTCAGAAGCAAAGGAGAAAATTGTGAGCACTGCTTTGAAGACATATTCAAATTGTATGGTAAAAACTTTAAATGGGGAGAGGTTTACCCCCTATACTCTGGCCACAAAACTCGAAGCCCAGGTGCTGTTGGAATCTGCTTCGTTTGCCAAGGGCAGGCAGCGCTGGTCGCTCATGCTGGTAAAAGAGGCTTTTCGGGTGTATCAAAAGAACAACAATATATTCCTCAAAAAAAACGGTAAAAGCTTTAAGATAAAAAGCCAGGGCAGGGACATTCTGGATGCACTGCTTTACTTCGCGAATCAGCACGGCGATGTGGTACACGACTTCCCATTTCCAGCGGGTGGGTTAGGTTATATTACGTATGAGTTTTCCAGCCATTTCGATACCATCAAATTGATGCAAAAGCCGGACGACCTAAACATTCCCGATGCCCTGTTTTTATTCGGCCATATTTTTATCATCTTTGATCACTATACGGACACCATAATTCTACTCGGTCTGAATTATAAGGAACAGGCCATCAACCTTGAAGAAGCCTTTCTACAGATAGAGGAGCGAATAAACGATTTGGACTTTAATTTTATGACCTCAACCAAAAGGGAGTATACGTCCGAAATTATTCCCAATCCACAGGACAAACAGGATTACATGCAGGGGGTAGCACGGGTTAAAGAGGAAATTATAAAAGGCAACCTGTTTCAGGGTGTGCTTTCCCGCAGGGTATATATACGAACCGATCTTTCCGCTATGGATGCCTACCGCAACCTGCGCTCATTCAATCCTTCCCCTTATATGTTCTATATCGACTGCGGCAGTTTTCAGCTGTTTGGTGCTTCGCCTGAGATCCATATAAAGGTAAAAGACGGCAAAGTATTAATCAGACCTTTGGCCGGTACCCGCAAACGAGGAAAAACACAGGAGGAAGAATTAGCCCTGGAGCAGGACCTGCTTTCCGATGAAAAGGAATTGGCCGAGCACCTGATGCTTGTGGATTTGGCCAGAAATGATCTGGGAAGAATATGTAAAGCCGGAACAGTGCATGTGACCGAGAGTATGCAAATAGAACGCTACTCGCATGTCATGCATATCGTGTCCGAGGTTGTCGGAGACTTAAAACCGGGCAAAACAGGGGCCGATGCTATGCGGGCCACCTTTCCGGCAGGCACGGTTTCCGGTGCGCCGAAGATTAAAGCCATCGAAGTGCTGGACAGCCTTGAGAAAATGCGGCGCAGCTTTTATGCGGGCATTGTAGGCTATATGGAACCAAACGGCAATCTGGACAGCTGCATTGTTATCCGCTGTGGATTTAAGAAAAAGGATATGCTGGTTTTGCAGGCAGGCGCGGGTATTGTCTATGATTCCGTTCCTGAAAAGGAATTTGAAGAAACAGAAAACAAATTAAAGGCTATGGAAAAAGCCGTGGGTTTGGAGGTTTAGCCATGTATCTTATAATTGATAACTATGATTCTTTTACCTATAACCTTTACCAGTATATCTGCGAGCTTACGCCCGAACCGGTAGAGGTATTTCGCAACGACCGTATCGATATTAAAAAAATCGAAAGTTTGAGTCCCAAAGGTATTATTATTTCACCGGGGCCCGGTACTCCGCTCGATGCCGGGATTTCAGTAGACGTGGTAAAGCATTTTGCAGGTAAGATTCCCATCCTGGGGGTGTGCCTGGGCCACCAGTGTATCGCTGCTGCATTTGGAGCGAAGATAATAAGTGCAAAAAGGATTGTACATGGTAAGGTGGAGACTATGAGTTTGGACGGTAAAGGTCTGTTCAGAAACCTCCCTAAAAAAGCCGATTTTACCCGCTATCACTCTTTAGCCGTAAAGCAGGGCACTCTACCGCCGGAGTTCGAAATTACGGCTTATGCGGATGACGGAGAGATCATGGGTATTCGCCATAAGCAGTTTAAATTGGAAGGGGTACAGTTTCATCCCGAATCCATAGCAAGTGAGTTTGGAAAGAGGCTGCTAAATAATTTTCTCTACTACCACCGTGAACCGTATCCTATTAAAGAAATGCTGGCGAAGCTTATGAAGCTGGAAGCCTTAAGCTTTGAACAGGCCCAAGGCTTTATGGAAGAATTAACCGAGGGTAATTTGAACAATTCGCAGGTCGCTGGATTTCTGGTGGCCCTGAACTGCAAAGGTTATACCGCTGAAGAGATTGCCGGTTTTGCCTCGGTGCTGAAAAAAAAGAAAGTGCCTCTGCCTACCAATCAGCCGGTTATTGACATGTGCGGAACCGGCGGTGACGGTTTGGGTACGTTTAATATTTCTTCATTTGCGGCATTGGTGGTTGCTGCCTGCGGTGTTCCTGTGGCCAAGCACGGCAACCGTGCGGTAAGCTCATTATGCGGGAGCGCCGATTTTTATAAGGAGCTGGGAATAAGCATTGATTTAAAACCGGAAGCAGCTTGCCAACTGTTGGAAGAAACAAACTTCTGTTTTCTCTTTGCCCCCGCTTACCACGGTGCCATGAAGCATGCCGTTCCTGTACGCAAAAAGCTGGGCATAAAGACCATTATGAACCTGATAGGACCGCTCTCCAACCCGGCGGAAGCCAAGATGCAGGTTATCGGCATTTACTCGAAAGAGCTTTGTAAAAGTGAAGCCCAGGCAGCTCACATGCTCGGTGTAAAAAATGTAATGGTGGTATATGGATTGGACGGGGTGGATGAGGTGTCCGTATCAGGTCCTACCCATATCGTAGAGGTTGACGAAAAAGGGGATACCAAGGAATACCTATTGCAGCCGGAAGAAATCGGCGTCAAGCTCTATGCTCAGGAGGAGCTATTAGGGGGGGATGCCAAGCAGAATGTACAGCTGGCCATGGATATTCTGGACGGTAAAGGCAAAGCAGCTATCCGTGACTGTGTGCTGCTTAACGCAGGGGCCGCACTTTATATAGCCAACAAGGTCTCTGCAATAAAACAAGGGTATGAAATGGCAAAACAGGCTCTGGAAAGCGGTAGAGTAAAGTCTACTATAGAAACTATAATAAATTTAAGTAAGGAGTTAAGCTGAATTTAACTTGAATATAGAGGTTATATGAATATACGAGACGAGATCGTTCAAAAGAGAAGAGAGTCTATCGCAGAGAGCGGATTTACCTTGGGCTGCCGGGTGCCCGACGAGCGTAAAGTACCAATTGTTCAGTTCGACCGATCGCCTTTTCTGATCTGCGAAGTAAAACGCAGCTCTCCGTCTAAAGGAGATATTGCCCGGGATAAGGATCCCGTAAAACAGGCGGGAATTTATGCGCAAAAGGGGGTAAAGACCGTATCTGTGCTCACCGAACCCAATTATTTCTCAGGCTCACTCTGCGATCTTATAAACATAAAAAATGCTTTTCCCGATCTCGCAGTGCTGCGTAAGGATTTCTTACTGGAAAAAGAGGATATTCTTATTTCCCACCGCGCCGGCGCAGATGCGGTGCTGCTCATTGCCTCGATTCTCTCTAAAGAGAAATTACAGGTCCTCTATACAGAAGCCTGTAAACTGGGTTTGGCAGTACTGATAGAGGTGCATGATGCGCAGGATATTGAAAAGGCCGCTTATCTACAGCCCCGCTTTACGGGTATTAATTCACGCGATCTTGCTACGTTTAAAGTAGACCTTGCTTTGCCTCTCATGATAAAGCAGGGAATAACATGGGATACCAAGCTGGTATTCGAATCGGGCATCTGGTCCGAAGAGGAGGCACTCTTCGCCTTAAGTTCCGGATTCAGTGCTCTTCTGGTGGGAGAGGCGGTAATGCGCGATCCGGAGCTTATTGCAGAAATACAGGCTGCTTATGCGCTTGAAGCGGGAAATTTTTGGGAAAAGCTCTACATGCGTAAAAGTAAGGGCAGGCCTTTGGTAAAAATATGCGGTATTACTCAGGTAAAAGATGCGGAATATGCGGTCCGGCTGGGAGCAGATGCTTTGGGTTTTGTCTTTGCCCCTTCAACGAGACAGGCAAAGCCATCGTTACTGCATCAGCTTGCCGATCTCGATATTCCGAAAATCGGGGTTGTGGTATGCGGAGCCAAGGCGGATATTGATCCCCAAGTAAGCGAACTGCTTAAGGAAGGTTATCTCCACGCCATTCAGTTTAACGGAGATGAACAGCCCGCTGCTTGTTTTAAAGCTGCTTTTCCTTACTATAAAGCTGTTCAGCTCATAACAGTCCGTGATGTTGACGTTCTGACCAGGTACCGCTGTCCGCGGGTACTGGTAGATGCCTATGCCAAGGATGCTCGCGGCGGAACCGGGCATACGCTCTCTGAGGAATTGATATCTCTAACCAAAAAACACACAGTACTGTGGCTGGCAGGGGGTCTTGGGCCGCATAATATTAAAGAGCTTATTAAACGCTTTGACCCGGAATTAATCGATGCCTCCAGTAAGCTTGAGGTAGAACCCGGTAAAAAAGATACGCATAAGCTTACACACTATTTTAAGGAGATCGAACGTGCACAAGTACTACAATAATTTTTTCGGCAACTTTGGCGGCCGCTATGTTGCGGAAATTCTCTATACGCCTCTTGATGAATTGGAAAATGCCTATAGAGAGGCCATTACCGATAAAGAGTTTCAGGAGGAGGTTGCTCTGGGTGCCAGGAATTATATCGGACGACCTACTCCTCTGCTCTTTGCTCAGAATACAAGCGAAAAAATCGGCGGTGCAAAAATCTTCATTAAACTGGAGGGCCTGGCCAATACAGGAGCGCATAAAATTAATAACGCGCTGGGACAGGGATTGTTGGCCAAACGTATGGGCAAGACACGCATAATCGCGGAAACCGGGGCGGGTCAGCATGGATTTGCCGCTGCCGCCATGTGTGCCAAGCTGGGTTTGGAGTGCAGGGTGTATATGGGTGAAGTCGATATGGCCAGACAGAGACCTAACGTATTCTGGATGGAGCTGTTCGGTGCGGAGGTAGTGCCGGTAAAGAGTGGTTCCCGCACTCTCAAAGATGCCGTTAATGAGGCTCTGCGTGATTGGGCTTCGAGCTTTCCTACCACCCACTATTTATTGGGCTCGGCGCTTGGACCTTCACCGTATCCCGATATGGTGCGTGAATTTCAGAGCATAATCGGTCGTGAGGTAAAAGCGGAAATTGAGAAGCAGGGATTGGACGTGGAAGCACTTATTGCCTGTGTGGGAGGGGGGTCAAACTCGATCGGTTTCTTTTATCCCTATTTGGAAAAAGCAAAGCCGCGGCTTATCGGTGCGGAAGCCGGTGGAAGAGGAAAAGCCCCCGGTGAGCACGCTGCCCGTATGACCGGATTGGCTAAAACCGGTATTGTGCAGGGATATAAATCTCACTTTTTACTTGATGAGGACGGTCAGGTGCTGCCCACTCATTCCATATCCGCGGGTTTGGATTATCCGGGTATCGGACCGGAACTCGCCTTTCTTGGGAGTCGCGGCAGGGTGGAATTTATTGAGGTTACGGATAAAGAAGCGCTGGATGCCGTACGCTTTTTTGCCGAGCATGAAGGTATTGTATTCGCATTGGAATCAGCGCATGCGGGAGCGCTCGCTTTTAAAATAGCCAAACAGTACACGAAAGATAAGACAATTATAGTGAATATGTCGGGCAGAGGCGATAAAGATCTGTTTATTTTAGCAAAGGCGCTCGATAAAGAATCGTGGTTCTCGTTTTTAAAACGGGAGGTAGAGTAATGTCACATAGGATTATGGCGCATCTGGTAGCGTATTACCCGGACAGAGAGGCAAGCCTTCATATTGCTCAGGCTTTGATTAAAGGCGGAGCAAGTTTTTTGGAAATCCAATTTCCCTTCAGTGATCCCACTGCCGATGGGGCTACCATTCAGGAAGCATGTACTAGGGCTTTGATGAGCGGATTTAAAGTAGAAAAGGGATTTGAGCTGGTAAAGCAGATTACTGAAACTACAGAAATCCCTGTGTTTATTATGAGTTATTGTAGTTTAGTATACACTCGCGGCATTCATAAATTTTTATCCGATACCCAAAATGCCGGTGCTAAAGGACTTATTGTGCCTGATCTTCCTTTTGATACGGATGAAGGTCTGTATGCAGAAGCACGAGCTATGCAGCTTGATGTGATACCTGTAGTAGCACCTACAATCAGTAACGAGCGCCTGAAAGGAATAGCTGCTCTTGGTACACATTATTTATATACCGCACTGAGAAAGGGTATAACAGGTGCCTTTACCGAGATCGCAGAGGAAAATATAGAGTTCTTAAACAGATGCAGCTCTTTTGGGTTTGAGGTATTGGCGGGATTCGGTATTTCAGCCAGGGCGCAGATTGAAAAACTCTCTCCGTTCGTCCACGCGGTAATAGTGGGCTCGGCATTTGTAAGAGAAATTCAAACTCATCTGCAGGATGATAGTTATTGTGATGCAGTGCTTGTAAAAATGAAAGAGTTGTCGGGCAGTTGATTTCTCTTCTAAAATTTTTAGTTGCTATTCAGCTATTATTTTAGACAGGATTAACAGGATTTTTAGGTAAAATTCAATACGTTTTAAATATAATCCTGTAAATTCTGTTAAATAATAAATACTATTTTATTAGAGGAAATTGCAAAACTCAAAATATATTAAGTTAGTAAAATACTAATTTTTTATACCATAATAATTTAGCAATTTCCATTTTAGGAGCTTCTTGCAAAAATGTTATTTTTGCAAGAAGCTCATTAGTTCTGAATAGTTTCGAAATTTACAGCAGTAAG
>CAZEPL010000124.1:0-7024 GCA_964514135.1 uncultured Spirochaetaceae bacterium
AAAATATTATGAAGGTATTTTTATTTTCTAATAATGTTTTTATACATCCTCAACAAAGTTTTTACGCTGCGGCGCACCTTCGGTGCTCCTTGGGTCTCGCTTCGCTCGAGCACATCGAGCATTCAAAGTTTTATAATTAACATGTTACTATTTTTGAATAGTATTGAGTACCTGGCGTCGTAAAAACTCAGAACTTTGTGCGACATTTTTGGAAAAATGAATATTAAACTAAAAAATATAACAAAAAATAATTATAATTTCCTTCGCGAAATGTTATATGAAGCTATCTGCGTACCTGAATCTGAAAAACCATTACCAAAATCTATTATATATGAACCAGACCTTATTAAATATATAAATAATTGGGGTAGAGAAGGAGATATAGGATTAATAGCAGAATATAAAAAGGAAATGATAGGTGCAATTTGGGTAAGTATATTTCCAGAAGATCAAAAGGGTTATGGATTTATAGATGAAAAAACACCTGAAATCAGTATGGCAGTCAAAAGGCAATATAGAAATAAGGGAATAGGGACGAAATTAATGCTTAGCATAATAGATAAAATAAAAAAGCAAGGATATAATGCAATTTCATTAAGTGTTGATAAAAAAAATCGAGCACTAGATTTATATAATAGATTTGGTTTTGAAATATTTGAAGAATTAGAAACATCATATACAATGAGAAAAGTTATCTAAACACGGCACATAACAAAATTTTTGCGCTGCGTTTACAGGTCAACTTGCCCTTTGATACAATATGCGCCAGAGGGTTATAAAGGCTAAGTATGAAAATAATAAAATATTTATTTCTACTAGTATTTCTTCTGTCAAACATCAATTAATGTTATGCTTTATAGAAAGGAGAAAAAATGAATTATTTGCAGATGACAGCTCCTTGTGGTTTGGCTTGTT
Organism: uncultured Spirochaetaceae bacterium; assembly: GCA_964514135.1. Classification (GTDB taxonomy): domain Bacteria; phylum Spirochaetota; class Spirochaetia; order SZUA-6; family RPPD01; genus JAFGGG01. Next base: position 916 of record CAZEPL010000124.1, read on the forward strand.
TTAATTGCGTTGTATATTTAGCAAATGAATATCAAGAAATGCGAAATCTTGTTTCGAAACAGTTTGGTATTCCTTTAGAAGAAGTAGGCTGCAAAGGATGCCGTGAAGTGAAAGGAAAGTGTCCTGTTTTACCCATAGAGTGCTCTGTTTATCCATGTGCTGAAAAAAAAGGGGTGAACTATTGTTATGAGTGTTCAGACTTTCCTTGTGATGCACTTCATCCATATGCTGATCAAGCTAATAGCCTGCCGCATAATACAAAAGTCTTTAATTTATGCTTAATAAAAAAAATGGGATTAGAATCATGGGCGAAAGACAAAGCAATGAAAGTAAAAGAAGTATATTTCAGAGGTAAATGGAAAATGTAGTTAACACAAAAATATAAATTGATTTCAATAATGGTACTTCCCAATTGATTGAAACATATTTGTAAAATAACAGATGAAAGAAAGAAATATAAAAATGGAACAAAAGGCCAGAATAAATATTATCGTCATGATTATTGCATTAGTTATTTTTATTGGCAATGTAATATTATGGACATATAAAGAAGATTTTTTATTTGCAGTACCCTTTTTAATATTATCAGCTGCTGTTGTGATCGCCTCGTACCCTATGCACAAATTATTTAATTTGGATTTCAATAATAAATTCAATCTGTTAAAGATTATTGCTTTTATTTTAATGTTAGCAGCCTCAGTTTTATTTATCATAAATATAATGGAACTTATTTAATACTCTTCCTCAACTCGCATCAAACTTGAATAGGCCGGAATAAAACGGGCTGTTTTTCCTGTTTCAAAACGAACCGTTACTAAACTGTGCTCACCTTTTACTTCATTTTTAACTATTGTGCCATAACCATAATCGTCATGGAATACTCGTGCGCCATGGGGAAAAGGATGGTCAGGGCTTTGCGGATGCAGATCATGTGAAATCATATTCTTTTCTTCAATAAGTTCTTTGGGTATTTCGGAAAGAAAACGTGATGGCATAGATGAGACCAAACGTCCATAGAGAGCACGCTGTCTGCAGCTGGTTAAATAAATCTCCTTTTTAGCTCTGGTTATACCCACATAAAAAAGTCTGCGTTCCTCTTCTATTTCTTCGGGAGAAATAGCTATTGAATCTAGCTGGGCGGAAGCAGGGAAAACTCCTTCTTCAAGACCGGTTATAATTACCCGTTCGAATTCCAGCCCTTTGGTATTATGCACCGTAATAAGAGTGACCTTGCCCTGCTCCGGGTTATTCGATTCGGGACTGTTTAATAATGTGTTCTCCAGAAACTGCAGTAATCCCTCCCTGCCGGAATGATAAGGCATAGCGGCGTTTATAAGCTCCAATAGATTGGCGCATTTGCTTGTGCCTTCCGTTTTATCTCTTTCTTCATAATGGGCAAGCAGCCCGGTCTTTTCTATTAATAAGTGAATAAAATGCGAAAGCGTACCCTTTTCCAGCACTGCGTCAAGAGAATCAAGCATATTAAGAAAAACCTCCAGACCCTGTATAGCTTTTTTGCTCAGCTGTTGTTTAATGGTGCGGCAGCAGGCAATAAAATCATTATTTGTTTTCTGCCGCTCAGCACTGATTTTATTTACACTCACTTTGCCAAGACCTCTGGCCGGTTTATTTATAATTCGTAAAAACGCCATTTCATCATGAGGATTTAAAAGCACTGCCAAATAGCACAGCGCATCCTTAATCTCTTCGCGCTCATAAAAACGCTGTGTACCGACAATACAGTAAGGAATGCCCAACCTTAAGAAAAGCTCTTCAAAATGACGGGACTGATAGTTCATTCTGTAAAGAATCGCGGTTTCGTTGATACCGCGTTCATTTAACACCTCGGCACAAAACCGGGCTTCACTGGTATGATCAGGTAAATACGCAACAACCAACGAGTTGCCCTCATCATTTTCAGTGGTAAGTGTTTTGCCCAGACGGTTCTTATTAAACGCCACCACAGCCGAAGCGGCAGCTAAAATCTTCTGTGTGGATCTGTAATTCTGTTCCAGTCTGATTATTTCCGTATCTTTAAAATAATCCGGAAAATTTAATATATTCTCTACTTCGGCGCCCCTAAACTTATAGATTGATTGATCATCATCCCCTACTACACAGAGATATGCCCCCGGTCCGCATATCTCCTTTAAGAGTTGAAACTGAGCTGCATTAGAATCCTGATATTCATCAACCAAAACCATAACAAAGCGTTTTCTTAATTTTTCTCTTACCTGTGTATTCTGCTGCAGGAGCTCAAAACTCCTCATAATCAAATCACCAAAATCCAAATTACCCGTAGCACTCAGATGCTCCTGATACAGAACATAGACAGCGGATAAATCCCGATCATAACTTACCTGCCTCAAGTTCCCGTCCGGAGCAATCCCTAAGTCCTTAGCTCTTTGAATCCAGTACAGGTACTGTTTTATCTGGGACAAAGAGTAGCTTTCCTTTAAATCCTTTTTTAAAAGCGCATAACTATCATCCTCATCATAAATAAGAAATCCCCGCTTTACTCCGATATTCTCTCCATAAGCCCGCAGCAGCCAGGCACCGAAAGAATGGAAGGTTCGTATCATTACTTTATCCGCATCCCGGCTCATAGCGAGAACTCTTGTTTTCATTTCCAGAGCAGCTTTGTTGGTAAAAGTAACTGCCAGGATTGATGTCGGATCAACGCGCAGCTTATCTATGGCGTAGGCGATCTTGGTGGTGATAACACGGGTTTTACCTGACCCTGCTCCTGCCAGAATAAGCAGTGGTGAACCCGTATGAATAACGGCTTTGTACTGCTCCGGATTAAGTTCATGTAAATAAGAAGGATGAGTCTTTTTCTCCACTTAACAAAGTACTCCTTCCAGGTCTACACCGTTGCGCTTTGATATTTTTACCTTAACCACAGCACCGGGCTCGGTGTGTTCACTCGTTATGACAACAAGGCCGTCAACTTCGGGTGCATGAAGATAAGCACGGCCTAAAAATAAAGATTCCTGCTCCACTCGTTCCTCCACCAAAACATCCAGTATAGTATTTATATATGAGTCAAGCCACTGTTCAGTAATAACACTCTGCGCTTGCTTAAGCTCTTCGGCCCTTTTATCTGCGGTATTTTTTCTCACCTGTGCTTTAAACCCGGCTGCGGGAGTACCTTCTTCCCGCGAATAGCAAAAAACACCCGCCCAATTTAAACGGGCTTTTTGCTGAAAATCAAGCAGCATTTGAAAATCCTCCCGGCTTTCACCCGGAAAACCGACCAAAAAAGTGGAACGGATCACCGCATGAGGACAGGTTTTGCGAATGAAATCTATAAGTTTTAAGTATTCGCTACTGTTACCATGACGGCCCATGGCTTTCAACACGACAGGACTGACATGCTGGAAGGGAAGATCAAAATACGGCAGTACACGCGTATCATTCTTTACCAGATCCAACAAAGCTAAGGGGAAGTTATCCGGGTGAATATAGAGCAACCTCAGCCAATAACTGTTTGGCAGTTTTAAGAGCTTTTTTAACAGTGGCAACAACTCCTGGGTCCCACGCTCCAGACCGTACGATGCGAGATCCTGAGCAATAAGTATAATTTCGTGTTCTCCCTGTTCCAGCAAACCTGCGACTTCTCTAACGATTTCCTGCTGCGGCCGGGAGTGTAAGGGACCGCGTATCAACGGTATGGCACAGTAGGAACAGTTATTATTACAGCCTTCGGCCAGTTTTACATAAGCACTCCCCGGATAAGAAAGCAAGCTCGCACTCCTTATACCGTGGGTATTGAAATAAGACTCAGGCACAAGTAAAACGCGTTCACCTTTATTCACCTGCCGCAGTACCGTTATGATTGAACGTAAATCCTTATTACCCATGAATCCGTCAATTTCCGGAAGACCCTTGAAAAGCTCATCGGCGTAACGTTCTACCAGACAGCCGACCATAAGCACCTTCTTGGCAGGATAGCGCTTTTTTAAGAGTAAGACCGTATCGATGGATTCTTGTTTGGCCGAGACAATAAAACCGCAGGTATTTACTATTATATAATGTGCAGAGTTAATATCTTTTGTATTACTTAATCTGGAGTTCTCTAAAAGAGCAATCAGTACTTCAGAATCTACTTGATTCTTGGCACAACCCAGACTCTCGATATAGAATAAATCTCTCATTTCTTTGTCGGTTTAAAGAAAGTATTATTTGAAAGCTGATGTTTACTTTGCAGGTAACGACAGAAGATGATAAGTATTTTTAGTTTCATCTTTTTTCCAGGTAATGACGCAGGCTGCAACCTGGCCGAAGCCTCCCAGCTTGATCTGGTTTTCAGCTATCTTCAGAGTTACCGTCCCTGCATTGGAAAAGCGGAGTTCCACCTTTTCTGAAACAGGCAGAGATACGGATTGATTAGCATACATATACTTTTGTTCTCTGGGTTTATCATCCACGTAATAGATAAACAGACAACCTCCTGAAAACAAGCTGTCCGCTGTAAAAGCAGTAGGTTCCGGAGCAGAAGCCAAAACTTGAGCTTCATTTCCGTAAACCTTAGTAAGTTCGGCTATATCAATACTTTCACGATCTTCTAACCCTGAGGAAGCTATGGAGCCTGCCGTAAGCTTAAGCAGCTCGATTTTGGCATGCTTCTCCGAACCACTTTCATAAATATCATTTACCCGGATTTCCACATCGAGAGTGGAGTCATTATTCAAATCGACCTGTTTCTTCATACCTAAAGACAGTTCAAACTGTTCATAATCACTGGCAATAACAACGTTGTTATCAATGGCATGAATAACTAAAGCTCCTCTTTCTTTATCATCACTGCCTGTTACCGTTATTTTTGTGCCTTTAGCGATGTCATATGTCTTTATATAATCTTTAAAAATATACTCATGCCCGGTATCGGTTTTTTCTTCTGTTTCTGGAAGAGGAGTTCCTCCGGCAAATGGTTGGGTAATGATAAGAATTATGATAAGTGCCACAGCTACAAATAGCGAAGCACCGATAATAAATAATTTAGGCGAGCGCTCAGTCTTATTCTCAAGCAGCTGATCCAAAGGAACCGGCTGTTCCTGTATCTTCATATTCTTATAGATATTTACGAGTTCTTCGCCTTCCAGTCCCAAATACTCGGCATAATTCATTAAAAAACCCTTCAGATAGGTTTCGCCGGGAAATTCCGAGAAGTCTTCATTTTCCAAAGCAATCAGATACCTTTTACTGATATTGGTATCCCGCGACGCCTGCTCTATTGAGTAATCAAGGCTTTCTCGTGTTCTTCTTAATTTCTCGCCAAATGATTCCATAGACTCTACTCAGTTGTATTATAAAGAAAATCAGGGTATACGTTGGTCATAGCGGGCGGGTCAAAATCAAATTTGGTAAGAGGAATTCCGACATTTAATCTTATACTGTAGAAATCGAACACAATCTTTTCCATTTGAACGGTTGTCCCTTCAACCCGACGAATAAGATAATTGCTGTCAATATAAAGCAGTATCTGTTTAAACCCTTCGGATGACCCCGAATAAGGCGTAAGCAGCAGTTTGGTGACCATCACATTGGAACTCTGATCCAAAGGCACGGTTCCCTTTACGGCATACGCCACCATATAGTTGTCCAGTAGAAGCGTAAGCCCTTTGGCGCTGGCTACATTAGCACCGCTCGCCGAATACCTCTGCTCGAGGATTATTCCGTATCTGGGGATATATATACTAAGTTTCTCTCCATCCACCAACACAACCTGCCCCGGTGGATTGGAAAATTCGATTTTCAACAGATTTCTGTTTGAGTACATTAAAAACCCGTTCTGTACTACATCGCCTTTAGTAATTTTAATACTGGCTGCATAGTCATACAGCGAGGCATATACCTCTGATACTTTAGTCAAAAACTCCTGTGCGGTTACTATCTCTTGTGCGCCTAAAAATCCGCACATCATTAACATGTACAAACAGATTAATGACATAACCACAACACATCGACTTTTCATTGTTTCTTTCTCTTTCCTTTATAGTTATTAAACTGTAGTTACGTATTATTTACGCTAACTCGCTGTTTGTCAAGTAGATCATGACAATTCTCATTTAACACACTACCGCTCTCCTGCAGTAACCAAAACTGA
>CAZEPL010000125.1:0-7017 GCA_964514135.1 uncultured Spirochaetaceae bacterium
GCATAGGTAATGGTTTTGCCTGTATATGCACTCAAGTCCACTTCGATCTTTCCTGATTCTTTAAGCTCCTCACTCAAGTATTTAATGATCTTACCGTTAATAAAAAACTCAATCCGGGCCAGACCCAGATCAGAAGCTTGGTTTTCTTGTGCTGTGTAGGTAAAACTATATGTGCTGTCCTGTATTTGTGTTGGTTTGGAAATTGTAACCTCTGTAGGACCCTGAAAATCATGCATGGTTCTAGCGTCACCCCAGCCGTCATAAAAGGGATAAAGTCCTTCAGGAAGATAGGTATCATAAATCCTTTGCCTGTGCTCAGAAAAGTTTGTTAATCCCACAATATTAATATATTTGGGATTATCAATACCCAGACCATCCAGATAGGCAGTATGCAAAAGAGACACTGAATCTGGATCATAGCCTGCGTAGAGCGCGGCGACAGTATCTATAGCTACGGGATCCCTTGAACACAATAATGAATTGGTGATGATGTAATACACTTTGCTGTTCGATTTAGAAACATCAGGAGTTACTGGTCCGAGTCTATTACCGGTTAAACAGTCCATGAGCACCAGGTCGTATGTCCTCACCTTATGCTGGGCACAGAGATAATCCAGTAACAGCTGCTTGTCGCCCGTGCCAAAAAAGCCATAGCCACTGTGAGTTGTTCTGCCATCTTCATCTCCCTCCGGCCAGTTATATCTGAATCCGTAATGTAGTTTAAGTGCACCGGTTATACCTGCAAGACTATGGCTCTTAAATATAGGCAATCCGATGAGCACATCACAATATTCATCCTCTCCTCTGGCCTGCTCTTTGGTTCTTAAGAATTTGGGCAGATATACCTTGGTTAAACCTAGTGTGGGCTCTTGTATCTCCTTTAAAAACCTGTCGCTTATCTGGATCGAATCCGTATTGACCAAGGTTGCCTTAGAGGAGCCGTCCAAGATACCGTCCGCATCATAATCATAGCAGAAGTCTTCTGGATCAACATTATTATCACCTGTGCGCTCCAGCCTGCCGTAGTGAAAGCTTGAACCAGTCTCTTTTAAAGATGGATTGCTTGAAGAATAGTACATAGCATCCACAACCTTAAGATCAGCCGTACCATCAAAACCGATGATATCTCGCACCAGTTCGGCTAGATAACGTACAACTCTGGGATCTGTGATTACTCCCCTGCCTTTTTCACCTTTCAGACCATACTGCGGACCAACCAGATTAACCTTTATTACGACCTTATCCCCAGGCTTTATTATAGCAGACAGTCCCTTTTCGCCCAATACTTGTGCTATTACCTGGTCTACCATGGACGGAATCTGTTCATCGGTGGGCTCATCAGCACGTGCTATAAAACCGACGGTAATAAGTTCGGCAGGATCACCGCTGAAAGTTTTCTGCACCTCACCTGCTATTATTTCCCTAAGCACAAGGCTTACGACAGACACTGCCCCTATTACTAATAACAAGCCCAGGGCGATAAATAATTTCTTTCTTCTTTTAATGATTGTTAACAAACTCATCTACTTGTCTCCTTTTTAAACATCTATTTCGGTGTGGTTTCACCGCAGGCATATTGATAATGTGCAGAACTATTGGTTGACACTTTGTGGGTGGATTCATCCGCCAAAACATACATATAAAGCTGATTATAACCACTTTTATCGCAATGATAGATTACCGCACTCTCGTCACTGCTCCAGCGCGGGTACAGAGTCATGGTGTGCGGATCTGGCGTTGTGGTGGTAATAGCTTTGGGATTGGAAACGGTGAGCATATTCTTATTAAAATCCGCTATGTAAATGGTTTTGCCCTCATACTCAAAAGGAGTCCAGTCTTTTATATATTCATAGGTTATCTTTGTTTCACTGGGGCTGATACTCACTCTATCTAACGGGCCCTCGAGGTTAAATTCAAAATGTATGAGTTCATATTTTCCAATACCACCCGGTTGGGCAGTAAATAGATAATATCCGCCCTTTATTATATCTCTGGTACTGCTGATAAATATCCTACCATCCATTAAGCAGCTATAGGCAAACTCAATTGCATTAGGATCACTGACCGGCACCTCATCACCAGGTTCGGATTCTGTCGCTGTAAAATAGATTTTAAATACATAGTCATTTTTTACCCAGCGTGAAAAAACAATCGTATTGCTGCCATCTCGAGACCAGGTGGGATTACAATCCAGATATGAACCTTCTGTTAACTGCTTAAATCCGCTGCCATCCGTGTTTATAATGCAGATGGCTGTTTTCCAGTTAGGTAAGGGTGTGCTTATATCAAAACCTCTGAAAAACACAATTTTATTCCCGGTCTTAGACCATGACGGTTTAAAATCATAATAATCTTTGGTAAGCGGTTTTTCTTCCGGCAAGCCGAAGGTATTGACATAAAGCTCGTCGTTTACAATATATGCTCCCTTTAAATTAAGGTCTGCTATGTTTATTTTTTCCGGTTTACATGCAGTACACAAACAAACGATAATAACAAAAATAAGTATTTTTATTTTATACATATAACACCTCCTTAATAATTTAAGCTTCCCTTTATTATCAATGGATGATAGGTAAGCTTATAATTAACTTCTAGTGCAAAGATTATAAAATCCAATATGCCTATTCAAGGTAACTTGGATCATTCCTTTCCTCCCTCCTGTCACCTCCTGGGCACGAGTACCGCGCGCCGGCGGTCGCTCCGCTCCACCCACTCACCGCACCGACGGCAACACATACTGCGTGATGATCTTGTCGGAGGGATCCTTCTCCTCGGCCCCATAATTGCCTCCGGTGAGAACAACCACCATATCCAGACTCGGAAACACAAAGATTCTCTGTCCGCCCAAGCCGGCTGCAAAGTACGCATCCGCAGATTGTGAATTGGCATGGAATCTCTTCAGCCACCAGAGGTAGCCATATCTGTCGATGTGTGTTTCTGCAAGGTCAGCATATTCATCAAGGATACCTGCCAAAGACTCCCACGGAATCGAAACAGACTCTTTCGTCGACTTTTCCACCCACTCCTGAGAGATGATTTGCTGACCTTTCCAGTTCCCGCCATTAAGGTACAGGTAACCAAACTTTGCCATGTCTCGAGGACGCAATTTCAGGTCGCTAGACGCGTGAATCATGTCCGAGCTGTGTCCCCACTCGTACTCGGTGATGCCCAGCGGTGCAAACAGATACCTTTCCGCGAAATCGTCCATTCTCATACCAGAAGCTTCTTCGATGACTTTCCCAAGCACGTTTACGCCCCCGCTATTGTAGTACCATGCGGTTCCGGGCTCATCAACGACAGGCTTGGCGAGGACGTAGCGCATTGGGTCGGGTGCCAGGAATTGCCAAATCAGGTCATTCCATATGTATCCGTACCAGACTTCCATTTCATTCCATCTTAGACCTGAGGTCATGGTTAGTAGATGCTCCAGGGTTATCCTGCCCTTCTGTTCGTCGCTCAAATTCGAGTAATCTGGGAAGTATGAGAATACTCGCTCATCAACATCGTCAATGTAACCTCGGTCGATGGCAATGCCCACCAGCGCGGACGTAAAGCTTTTCGTGACCGAGGCCAGGTTGTGAGGTGTATCCATACCAAAGTCCGTACGTTTTCCTCGAAAGTTGAGATTCACCAGACGGGAAGGTTCAAATGCGTAGCCTTCAAAATACTCTTCGAACACGAGCTTGTCATTCTTAACAATCAGAATGCCGTGAACATTCTGAATCTCATTGCTGTCTATACACTCAATCAATTCGCCAAGTGGCCCTTCATTGATCCCAACATCGTCCAGACTAGCAGTTGCCCAGCCATCGTTCGTCTGCTCCGGTATCCGGTACGTATATTCTTGTTCAGGGGCACAAGAGACCGCCCAAACAGCGCAGCACAGAACCAACAACCATAATACGGAATTGTTTAACCTCCGATTCATATTCTTTCTCATCTTCATTTTCCCTCCTCTATTCCTAATGATATAAAGTTATTGATATAAAGCTTACCGTTTACAATGTATGCGCCCTTTAAATTGAGGTCTGATAGGTTCACTTTTTCCGCTTTGCATACAGTAACCAGACAACCAACAATTACCAAAATAAGTATTTTTATTTTATCCATATAACACCTCCTTAATAATTTAAGCTTCCCTTTATTATCAATGGATGATAGGTAAGCTTATAATTTACTTCTATTACAAAGAGTATAAAATTCAATATACCTCTTCAAGGTAACTTTGGTATAACAAAAGGGGACTTATGTATACAAAAAAATGATAGTAAACTTATAATTCTCTACAAGCAGTTTTTCCAAAAAAACAGGTAAATAAAGGAAAGAATAAGCATAAAACTGGCTAAAAGCTACCGTGTAAATCGAAAACCACAAAAAAATAGGCCAAAAATCCATTTCTGCTTGAAATTATCCTTTAAAATAGGCATTTTATCCTTGAATTACGCTTATTCCATTCATTCTTCTGTTTTTAAATTGTTTTTACCATATATTTTTGAGTTTCCATAAATTTATTTTTACTGCAGTTTTCTATTACGAAAGTTGCAAAGCTCTGAAGTTCGGTATACTGAAGCAACCTTACTCTCCTCCTCCAACCGGCGCCTATTACAGCACCCAGAATCCCCCAAAACAAAATTGAGCCCAACTCATCGCTTACAGAAACACCAATAACAACGCCTTATACTTCCAAACCAATCCACAATACTACGGTCAAAACCATAATCGGACCCTTATCGTATCCCTTTTCCACAGCCATCCTGCCGTTTCTTCTTGACAGAAAAATTAACTCAATTATTTCCAACATACGGTCTGCCTCCTATTATAGATCTTTGTGTTTTAAGTCGGTTTTACAGGAGCTAGTAATAATATACTGTAAGCGATTCTTCCATATGTTCTTTATCCAATACTACATAGGTAGAATCAAAAATAGGCGACCCTTTTAAACCGCTATCAGCATTAGAAACAGCCAGGCCCTCTAAAGGCTGACCATTTTCACTAGAATCGAACTGCTCATTCTCATTCGCATCGTGAAACACCAAAATAAAGTAAGCATCTTTAGGCAGATCGTTTAAAATGAATTCTGCCTTTTTATTGACAATATTTTCAATCTTACCGCGCATCAATTTTTCAAATATGATGGATCTCAAATCTTCTCCGTCGTTTTCTTCAGGCTGTTTTATAAGATTATAAATCCCGCTGCTTTCATCAAAAATGTAAAAACTCAGAAAATAATTTTTATCATCATCAGATAATATCTTATTATTACTAATCAACTTATCAACTACCGCCCCTGCTATCCGCGGAGGAATCTTGCTCTGCCAGAAATAATCTACAGATAATTCATACAGCTCTCGATTGTAAATGGAGATAATGGCATTACCTTTATTATTCTTAAATCCGCTTACAGTTATCTTTAACTCTTTGATATCCCCTTGAAACATGGCTGATTCATCCAGCTTATCCTTGGGATCTGTAGAAAACTTTGTGATACTTAACATCAAGAAAGAATGGGTTTGTGAAAATCTTTTAGTTAATGAAGCCTTATAGATTTCTGCTGATTGTAATAAGTCTTCATTTGCAATTCTTGTAATCCTGAACCAGCTGCTCCCATCTCTGTTTACCAGCCAAACTCGTGATGCTCCTTTAATAAAATCACTATAATCATTGCCATATGAACCGTTGGGCCCAAAGGCATCATAATTACCAAAACCATTAAAATCTTTGGGCAGTAGTAGATAATGTTTATGTTTAGGATAATAATAGCTGAATAGCCCTAAAGGCATTTCTTCGCCGTGTAAAAATATATCATCCGGCCTTAGTTCTGCATCTAAATACTCCTGTACTTCCACTATAGGTCCATTACGTTTAACCATCTTAATATCAATAAGCTGGGGAATAAAAAGAGCTAGGACTAAGACAGCGGCAACTATCTTTAAAATATCCTGTTTTAGTAAAAGTATTCCATATATTAAAACGATTATATACAGACCGATTACAGAAATAAAATATCTTGGCACCAAAATAGGTTTAACCAGATAGGAAAGAATAAAAGCCCCCGCGAACGTTAAACCAGCAATTAAAATACTGAAAAATATCAAGGTTCCTAAAGTTTTTCTGTTTTTAAACGCATTTATAATACCCAGAACTGCAAGAGCACTAGCAATAAGTAATGCGATGTTCTTAAATATATATGGCATAGTTGAACCGAACTCATGCTCAAAAGGGATGAAAAGCATGCCCCTCAGTATCCAGGGAGAGGTTGGTTCCGGTATCCAAAACTCTTTTACAACCTCAGAGGCCTGAGCTATAACCACAAATACCCAGGGCAGGTACAAGATAACAACAGCACCAGCCATAATAAAAAAGTTTATAAGTTTTTTTCTGTCTTTAAATACAAGCCATAAGAAAATAAGGGCCAGAATTATAAAGCATTCCAACATAAGATAGACATGCGTATACAAACCAAAAACAGTTACAACACCTAATAAAATCCAGTCTTTACGCTTATTTTCAGTTACCGCTAAATAAGCATAAAGCACACAGGCCATTGTAAAAAAAGCGGACCAGGTGTACATCCTGGCATTCTGTGCTTGTGCTACAAAAGCCGGAGTAATGAAAACAAAAAAAGTAAAGAGTAAGCTTGCTTTGGATCCGAAAATTCTTTTGATTGGACCCAGTCCGAGTATGGCCAGGGCCAGTACACCAAGGAGCGAAGCTGTTCTTAAAGAAAAGGCACTATCACCAAAAAAAATTGTTAATATTTTGCAAATAATAAAATAGAGAGGAGGATGATTATCTCCTGCCGATATGCTTACAATATCAACAAAAGAATGACGCGCTATGCAGCCCGTAAAAGCTTCATCATACCAAAGACTGTTACTTGTTAAACCGATAAATAAAAAAACCGTGCCACATAAAAAAACTAATAGCCAGATAATGTAATATTTTTTTTGTTCAATTATTTTTTCAAAATTCATATTTCATTCCTTTCACTCTATAATTTTGCTAATATATTAGCAT
>CAZEPL010000126.1:0-6915 GCA_964514135.1 uncultured Spirochaetaceae bacterium
AATGTAACTATTTCTTTACATAATCATTGGATTAATACAACTTTTTAATATGATTAATTAATATTTACGAATCACTTCCAAGGGTTTGATTTTTCCTGCCATGCGTGCGGGAAAATAGGCAAAACATACCGATAATACTAGTGCTAAAAAACCGACAAGCGCGACATTATAAAATTCCAGCCGGATCGGAATAACTTCTAAATAATACTCCGGATTCAGTAAGTAAATATAATCAATATTCTGCTGGCCGATAAAAGGTGCCATGGCATGGCTCCACACAGCAATAAAAAAATTGACTACCGTTTCTATACCCTGTATTACCTCGTTAATATTAACGGCAATCAACAAACCCAATACCATTCCGCTTATAGTACCGATAAATCCACTTAAGGAACCCACAATAATAAAATATAAAGTGATAGTAGCGGGTCCGGCACCCATACTCTTAAGAATGCCAATCTCTTGTATTTTATCCATAACCACCATTACCATGGAAGATGAGATATTTACAGCCGCAACCAGAACAATAAGCATCATAATAAATAAAAGCAGCCATTTTGTTGTCTCATATGCTTTATAGTGATTTTCTTTCGAGGTGTACCATGAATGGACACTGCCTACATTATATTGATTATCAAGGCTTTTCTGTATTTTCTCTTCAAGCCTCATGAAATCCTTAAATGGATCAGTTACTTTTATCTTAAGAAACTGTTCGGATTGATTAAATGCAAGCATTCGTCTGCCTGTCTCGAGTGATATAAAAACCGAAGCTTTATCCAACTCCTGATAACCTATGGAATAAATTCCCACTATGGTTAATCTGTTTGGCCTTGGTGTTACACGGGCCGATTCGTTATTGGAATTATATATGTATGTGAGGATCTTCAGTGTATCGCCTACCTTTAGCTGCAATTCCTCGGCTAAAGATCGGCCGATAATTACGGATCTCTTTTGATTCAATCCGAATGAACCGTCCACTAACGTGAAGTATTGTCTAAAACCAGCATCGCTGTCATACAAATCCTCCGCTACAGCCCGTACATTAACGATATTTTTCTGTGTGCCTGAAAAGATAAGTCCTAATCCCTGTCTCTCAACCGTTATACTGCTCACTTCGGGAACAGTTCGGATATCTTTTGTTATAGCCTCTATTTCTTTATTGTCAATATCGTAATAGATCCTGGCTTGAAAATGAAAGGTGTCGAATTCTATAAAGCGAGAGGTAATGCCTTCAATCATCCCGGACGACACTTCCAGTACTACAATTACGGGAATTATACTTAAGGCTATCCCCAGAATTGAACTAAGCATATGGTGGCGAAATTCATTACTGCCCTTTTTTTTACTTTTAAAGATATTTAAACTAAAAAGTAATGCTGTTCTTATGCTCATAGCTTTTTAAGCACCCCGTGTTCCAACAAATAGCTCTCGTCACTTCGCGTGATAATTCCGGTATCGTGGGTAACCATGATCATGGTTTTTTTATATCTGGTAACCAGCTCAAAAAGCAGGTTGAGTACGATTTCTGAATTTCTCTCATCCAAATTTCCCGTAGGTTCATCTGCCAAAATAAGTTTGGGATCATTAATTAATGCTCTGGCCACAGCAATACGCTGCCGTTCCCCTCCGGATAACCGGGAAGGATAATGCTCCTTCCTTTTATCAAGACCCACATCGTGCAGTAATTTCAAAGCCTTGACCCTAGCTTCTTTTAAAGGCAGATTGGCGATAATGCACGGCATCATCACATTTTCCAAGGCGGTAAAATCCTTAAGCAAATAATGGAATTGGAAAATGAAGCCGATTACTTTGTTTCTGTAATCGGCAAGCTCATACTCATCCAGCTCCGTGATTTTTATTTTATTAACTTCAATCTTTCCCGCTGTAACATCATCCAAACCGCCAATCATATTAAGTAATGTACTTTTCCCCGAGCCGCTTTCACCCGTAATAACAATGGTGGTGCTTTCAAGGATTTTAAGATCAATCTTTTTTAATACTTCCAAGTCCTCCGTTCCTGTACGGTATACTTTTTTTACTGCTGAAATTGTTAATATACTCATAATGCTATTCATACCTCAATACTTTAATAGGTTTAACTTGTGCTACTTTTCGTGATGCTATAAAAGCCGCCCCGACAGAAGAGCAAATGGCAAAAAGGAAAATAATTATCGACTCAAACAACAATACCTCGCTCGGTACTTCTTTTAAGTAAAACACATTCGGGGAAAAAGGTGATGTTACTCTGCCCAACGATACTAATCCTGCGAAGGGCGCAAGCAGAAATTCACCTGCAGCCAAACAAGCGTTGACTACAATCACAGTGAAATCGAATATCTCATTAATATGATTTGCCACAAGCAGTCCCAATCCCATACCCAGAAGTCCGCCAAAAAACCCTATTAAAAAACCCTCAAAAATAAAGATGTATTGGATTTCTCCGGGCGAAGAACCGATTGCCTTTAAAATCCCTATTTCTTCTATACGCTCGTAAACCATACGTCTTAATGAGTTTAAAATATTAAAACCCACAACAATAAAAATCAGGCCGATTAAAAACATCATCATGATTTTTTCCATTAAAAGCGCGCCGAAAAAACCTTTATTAAACTCTCGCCATGTTTTTACTGAGTACTCATTATTCTTAATGAGCTTTTCAATTTTCTGTTTAACTACCATATCCGCGAAATGATCATTAAGTTTAATACCGTAAGTAATGGGCAGCACCCCCTGCTTTAGGGCTTTTGGGAAAAAAAGTTCTGCGGTTTCTAAAGACACAAACAGTAGATTTTTATCGATTTCATTGTATCCGCTTTTAAATATTCCTGTGACTTTAAAACGGTTTTCTTTTGTTTGGGATTCACTAAACGAAATATCCGATACTGAAGAAAGCGTGATATAATCGTCTTCCTGAACCCTTAGGAAGCCGGCCAGCACTGTTCCGATCATGACCGAAAAGGGTTCTGTAAGATCAAATCGATTATTAACCGCATCGTCGGTTGTTCTTTTCTGACCGAATATTCTGGTTTTAAAATTTGCATCCCTATCCGTTATATCACTGGGCACTCCTCTGACAATTCCGCCTTGAAGCTGATGAGTAAATCCTTCGACAAGCACCTGATCTTCGGTAAAAGGAATTATTGCCGCTACTTCAGGGATTTCGTTTATTGCTTGTTCCAGAGGCTTGTCCAATGGCAAACCGGATTGATGAGCAATTTGCAAATGGTAAGAGCTGATCTCCAGAATGTTGTTAATATAATTAAGCTGGAAACCGTTCATTACCGCCAATACACCGGTAAGAGTCATTACACCGACAGTGACACCGAGAATAGAAAGTAGTGAAGAGGCAAAACCTTTGCTCTTTCTTCTCGCTTTAAAATAGCGCAGTGAAGTAAAAAGAATATAACCTATTTTCATTGGTTATCCTCAAATGTGCGTGTTTTTTCTATCTCTCCGTCCACAATAAACTCTTCTTTTATTTTTTTATCATTTTTATAATATACCCTTAAGAATACTTCATTCTCTCTTAAGATCTCTTCGTAGTAGCTTCCATCTTCACCATCTTCACCATAAAAGGTGCTTTTCTCGTGGAAGCCCCTTCTCCAGTATTCTTCTCTTATAAGCTTATCCGCATCATTGTAAAAGTATCTCCATTCTTCAATACCCAAAGGACCTTTTACCCGTTTTATGATGAGCCTTCCCTTGTCATCATATTCATATCTAACTTCAGATTGAATACTGCTCCCGCTTGTTGCTTCTTCTCTCAACAGATTACCCTGCTTATCATATATACGCACAATACTGCTCTGCTTTGTATAATCCGTCTCTTCTTCACTCTCTTTATTGCCGGTGTCAGAGTTATACACGATTAACTTCGATTTTTCAAGTTGGTCGTCCTGCCATTGTTCCCAGCTTATAAGTCTTCCTTTGCTGTCAAACCTGGAAATATACAATTTATTCTCGATGTATTCACGCTGCTCAACTAAGAGACCGCTGCCATAGGCAAAACGCGATATCCTGATATCGCCGTTAGCCCAAATACGGATGACACTGCGCAACCTGCCCGACTTTGCCAGTGAGTAAAAATCTTCATATATTATCTTTTCCTCTTTATTGTAGGTCTGAACTTTTGCTAAACCTCGCTTTGAGTAATGATAGAGCTTTTTTTCAGACAACTCACCTCCGCTATAAAGATACTCCTCAGCTAATGCTCCGTTTTTATTATACATAAGAACAGAGACCAGCTCATTGACTTGAAATTCGGACTCTTTTATTTTGCACATTTTATTATCATATTGTATTTCCCAGCGCTTTACTTCTTCCTGATCCCTATAAAGACGTTTGATAACGGTATCACCTTTTTTTTCAAGAGTAACCACATACTCAAACTCATCAATACGATACCAGTCAATCTTTTCAAGAGTAATTCCGATTTCATTTGATCTGAAGTATTTAATTTCTGAATATGCGGCCTGTATTATAAAAAGAGCTAATACTAAAAAAAGAAATCTGTTCATTAATTACCTAATAATGAGTTTACATAATCTTCTACGGTGAATACAAGCATATCATCTAATTTCTCTCCGGTACCAACAAAAGAAAACGGAAGTCCCAGCTGTTTGCATAGCGAAATAACCATTCCTCCTTTTGCTGCAGAGTCGTATTTTGCCAACATTACACTATCAATCCGCAGAGCTTGATTAAAAACCTCTGCTTGACGTAATGCATTCTGCCCGGTAGTAGCATCAATAATTAACATTTTATGGTAGTTTCCTACACCGATCTTATTTGTGATTATTTTATTAATCTTTCCCAACTCGCGCACCAGATGTTCTTTATTATGCATTCTTCCCGATGTATCGATAAGGAGGACCTGTACTTTTTTTACCAGAGCACTGTCAATCGAATCAAACACTACGGCGCCTGGGTCCGCTCCCGCTGCCTGATGAATTACTTTTACCTGCAAGCGTTCTCCCCATAATTTCAGTTGATCAACCGCAGCTGCCCTGAAAGTATCGGCAGCGCTCAATAGCACCTCGCAATCCTTGTAAGTACTTTTAAAAAAGTGAGCGATCTTGGCGATCGATGTGGTTTTACCCACACCGTTAACACCTAAAACCAAAAAAACATTCAATTTTCCGCTTTCAAGCTCTGCGTGATTCACTTTAATATAGCTGCTGATTATTGTTTTCAGCTCATTTAAGAACTCTTCTGCGGTTTTTAATTTATTTTGTTTTATGGCAAGCTTTAGTTCATCCACAAGCTCCATGGTCACCTGCGGCCCCAGATCAGCTTTGATAAGAACTTCTTCCAACTCCGTAAAAAAATCTTCATCTTTTCTGCCAATGCCGAACAAATCTTTTATTCGTTTTCCCAGCGCCAGTTTCTTTAACATCTTTTTCCCCCTTTAAAAAACATTTCAACCTTGAGGTCTATCACCTGCTCGGATATACAGAATTAAATCATAAAGCATCTGAGCACACAAAACACAGTTTATAAAGACCATCCACCTATAGCTATAAAAGAAAAACATTCCCTCTTCTTGATGACCAGCATTTATATAATCATAAGCTAATCCATAACTAAACAAGGAAAACGGAACAGAGATAAGAAAAGCACCTAATGAATTATAAAATTTGCCAGCCATTTTTTCTTGATATTCCATTTTATCAATATAAACCTGAAAAAGACTGATATTCAGCTGTTCAGGGCTTTCAGGTCCTATACGTATAAAATAATCACCATAATCCTGTTTTTTGATTAAGAGTTTGCTCATAACAAAGGGTTTATCGATAAGGAGCGGTGTTTTACCGATCCATAAGGAATCAATATACACGTTTGCTTCCGGGGGATACGATTGGATGAACATTTCAATATGATCAGTCTTTTCAAGCTCGATTTCATACACCTTTAATTCGAGGGGTTCAAGTTCAATTTCTTCCACTTGAGAGATAAATCCCGGTGAAGTGACTTCTATCTTTACCGGCCCGGGCTCCACGTATGATAAGTCCACACTGCCTAAACCCATAAAACTGTCATTTATCTTGATATAGGCATTCCGGGGTTCTGCAGTTATTATCAAAGAACTCCAAGCGCGGCCTAACAAAACCGTAGTTATTTCTCTCATCGCATCGGGGAAATAGCCGTATAAATCTTCTCTACTTCCTCCTTCTTTATAGGTAAAAATATTTTTCTCAAGAATACAATCAAACACATGAATTTCCAGATATAAATAATTTTGCACTTCCTCCAGTTTACCCCAGATGAGTACATGCAGCTCTTTGTCTTCAGCATATTGCAAGGGTGAGAATTTGGGAGGATCAAAAAGCTTGCCCCCCTGGTCTTTGAACAGCACAGGTTTTTTATCGGGAAAAGAGATCAACTCCGGTTTTAGATTTCTTAAATATGTTATTCTCTTCTTTGCTGCTTCAATTTGCTCATCAAAAACCTTAACGGCCTTTTGCTTTTCATATTCCTTTTTATTACTAAAAAGCTCTTTGTCCCTCTGCTTTTGCAGATTAATAAGCTCCTGAATACCCTTAGCAAGCTCATTTTTAATTATGGCTTTCTGATATTCAACTATCTCTTCGGAGTTGAAATGATGTACTGTTACGGATGCCAGTTTTTCCTGAAAAATAAGCGGAATACTGTGAATGAGGTATTCATTATCTACAGAAAGATTAACACTCTGCAATGTGGCAATACCGACAATCCAGTCTGTAGCTTTGTCTTCCGGTAAAGATTCTGCTTCTTCGCAATATAATGAGGAAAGTGCTATAATAAAAAAAACCATGCTATAAACAAATCGCTTTTTCATTTTACATCATCTTAACAAAGCTCTCACTCTATAGTAAATAAACCAAGGTTTCCGATCAATAGTTACTGCCGCCGTTTACAGTTATTTTACCGTACTCC
>CAZEPL010000127.1:0-6881 GCA_964514135.1 uncultured Spirochaetaceae bacterium
ACTTTTTTTAAGTGTACTTTATCTTGTCAGTTATAATTAATGTGAGGATTGTGTGCAGTGACGTTATTATAATATGAAGTTTTAAAAGAGAGTGGTTCTGACATTTTAACTTGATTAATATAGGGGATAAGCAGGTCGGTTTCCTGACGGGTTTTTACGGAGAATCCATAGTTTTTATTTATATACGGAAGCTTTCCGCTGCGCAGTGTATATTCATGAATGAACTGTCTGTGTGTGTTAAATCTGTGAAAAATAAAATCATTCAATTTCGGAATGACAGCTTTCGCTTGGTTTTTAATGATAGGAACGAATCCCGGCTCAATTTCCATACCCATACTGCTTCGGCTTGAGGCCATAGCCGCAAAGAGGGTTGTGCCTGTTCCCAGAAAGGGATCAATAACGAGATCGCCTTGTACTGAAAACATATTAATTAATCTGTAGGCCAGTTCAAAAGGGAAGGCAGCGCTGCGTTTTCTGACTTCATTATTGTTTAAAATCTGCTTTACGCCATTTAAATCCCACCTGTCTCCGTACCATTTATTACGCTCTTCCCAGAAAAGCGCGCTTTGTCTGCGGCCCAGCTTTTGTTGAGCGTTTATGAAATTGCGTTTTGCTCCCTTTCGAAAAATCAGTATGTATTCATGCTCTAAAGTTACATAGGCTCCGGCTGCAAGCATTCCGGAACCCATAAATTTATTAGGTGCATTAGTCGGTTTCCACCATAAAATAAGCGGAAGCACATCAAATCCCAGTTCGAAGAAACGCTTCTGTATTATGGTGTGATTGGGATAAAGCTGGAAGTTATCACCGACTCTTCGGGTTGCGTCTCCGATATTAATGCAGGCAAATCCTCCGGTTTTAAGGGCACGCCATATTTCCAGCCAGACAGGATCGAGGATTTTATGCATTAAGAGAAAAGCTTTTTTCCCATGACTTTTGTTTAGGAGATTTTTGATTTCGGGAAATTGAGATATAAAAAGAGGGTCCCATAATTCAATCATAGGGTAGGGAGGAGAGGTTACTGCCAGATCCACACTCTCGTCAGGAATACAGTCGAGTGATTGAGCATTACCAATAAGTATTTTATGTGTGGTGTCAGCGAATCTTTTAGTATTCATAGCCAAGCCAAATCCTGTCTATTATTCTTCTTTGGCTGAAAGATAGTTTAACAGAGTATCCGGATCGATATAACCCAGCTCAATGGCCATTACACCAAACAGGCTGGTATCACCTGCATTTTGCCGGTTTAAAATATCGTCAACCTGTTCATGCGTCATGGCACCAATCCTCACAAGTCCTTCACCGATTTGTTCTTCCCGCTTCTTCAGGTCGTCTATAGCAGAATTCCCCCTCTTGATCTCATCTTAAAGTATATATTGACTGTCAATAAATATACAATAGGCTTCTTGTGCCTCCTTTTTAAAAAAGCCGGCACGACCTCCGGAATACCGGTGTTGGATTTTTATTTTGCTTTTACCTAAGCAGTATTTGTATTATATTAGATTTATCTTAATTTTTAAGGCAGGCTATGAGGCAGAAAAATAACAAAGAAAAAAATTTAGTAAGAATACAACAAAACAAGCTTCCGTCTAATGCTGATCTTAAAATGCTTATTGAAAAAATATTGGATCGTTTTGAGAATTGGAAGCTGAAGGCGGAGACTAATCCCAATCCCCGCTTGGTTCACTCTTTAAAAAATATTGTTACGCTCATCGATTCCATTACAAGATTCACGGAATCAAAGATAAATTTTTCATATAAAAACCTTACAAGACAGATGTCTGTTCTAATCGAGGCGGTGGCAAAGTTGAACAGAACCATCACCGATGCCTTGATGGGTGATGATATTCTTGATGAAAGCGAAGAAATACGGGTTAATGAGGTTATGATGGAGATGGTGCGTGCAGCAGTGGATCTGATTGTTATTGTCCAGCAGTCATTTGGAATCAATAAAGATGATTGATTTTTATTGCTGCATGTTAATCACGAACTTCCCTTTTTTAAAATGATTTGACTTATCCAAATACATATATAAACTTTAACTATGAAATACTCCTTTTTAATGGAAAGTTTGATCATGGAGGAAGTACATGTTTAGGAAACTGTCTTTATTAATATTAATAAGTGTCTGCTTATTCCAATGCGGATCAAATGAAGGATTAGGCGCAATTAAAACATTTATTGTAGTAAGCGATAGAGGAGATATTAACTATTATTCGGCGCATACGGGAGATGTCATTCAGGTACATATGAGCGGGGGGAGGTTGCTTCCGCTTTTCTATAATGGAGAAGATAGAATATCGCTGTCTTCGAGCAACAGCTTTGTCTATTTGAACGATAACAAGTATGCCGTAAGAGTGAGTGCAAAACAAGATATTTCATTAATAAACAATGAAGTAAAAGTAGTATGGATTGTAAATCCCAGAGTAATGAACGAAGAATTTTTCCAGGAGCTAAAACCCTTTGAAGAGAAAATCGCGCTAAAAATCAGTGTTGGGAGTTTTAATCCAGAAATTTTAACCGCTCTGCCTAATTTGAAATATATTGATATTGATTGGGAGAATATGCAGGACGATGATCTTATTCTGATTACGGAAATCCTTCCGAATCTTCGCTACCTTAGTGTCCGTTTTTCACAGATCAGCAACCGGGGTGTGATTGAAGGTGTGAGCCGTTTGAAAAGTCTTTATAATTTAAGTTTATGGAATACTAATGTCAGCGATGCGGGTGTGATTGAAGGAATTTCTCAATTGGCAAACTTGAGATATCTGAATCTAATGTCTACGGCTGTATCCGATAACGGTATTTTACAGGGGGTAGCACAGTTAAAAAATATTATCTGTCTTCAATTGGAGAGCACGCAGGTAGGTGACAGCGCTTGTATTAATGGATTTACCCGGTTGAATAAATTAGTTCAACTGTCTCTGGGCAGCACCAAAGTAACCGATAGCGGTGTGGTAAATGGAATTTCCAAGTTAACACAGCTTGCTTATCTGGATTTGGGTTTTAATGAGTTGAGTGATACCTCGGTTTTAAATGGATTAAACCAGTTGACAGAGTTAAGATTTCTTTCGCTGAATCGAACCGGAGTGGGTGATCATGGCGTTATCCGGGGAATCTCAGTGCTTGTTAATTTGGAACATCTCTATCTGACGGGGACAGCCATAACCGATCAAAGTGTTGTCCAATGTATTTCAAAGCTAACACATCTTAATACCCTATTTTTAAGCGATACGGCAATCGGAAACGAAAGTGTTCGAAACGGTCTTGTGCGATTGACAAATCTGCAGACGCTTTTTTTAAGCGGTACCAATATCACACAATCGGAGATTGACGAATTAAGAGCACGACTGCAAGATTGTGAAATCTATTATTAATAAACATACATGCTTGATGGATCAATTATGGAAAAAAATATTTTTACCAGAAACAGCTTAAGAATTAAAATACTGCTGATTGTCATATCTAGTATCATTATCCTTGCCGGTTATAAAATCTTGCTGGGAAGCTACCTTATGGGCTTTACCGCAGAAACAGATCAAACATATAAAATACTGGGTTATATTTCTTTGCTGTTCTCCTCGGTGATTGGTTTGTTTATATTCTATATTTTGCTGAAACCGTTCCAGATTTTTTATAATTTAGCATCTTCCAACCGGCAAATTCCGGAAAAAATATTTAGAAAAGCCAAGTTTATTTCCAGAAAAATACCCGTACCGGTTTTTGTCCTTAATTTGGGTTTTTATACAGTTTCATCGCTTATCATGTATTTGCTTATTTATAGTAAAGTACCCGATGCTTCCGAAGGATTGCGTTTTGGTGTTTTTAACTTTGTTACCAATATGGCCACGGGTTTTATTTCGTCTTTAGTTCAGCTTACCTTTATAGATTTTGTATTAAATAAACCCAAACAGTTATTGAAAGTGCATTATATTAAAGGGGAAAAGGAATTAAGCGTAAAGTCCAGGCTTCTGCTTTTCACAGCCGCAACCATTTTCTATTTATTAAGCTTCATTGCCATACCTGCTTATAATAAACTGCATAATGAAGCGCGTTTTAAAGAAAAGGTGCATACTCTGCTTTTGAGTTCGGCTTCCAAAGAGGAAATTTATGATCAGCTTAAAAATGATCTTTCGGAGGATGTATCGATCGAATACTCATACAATACGGTGTTTATAAGTATGGGCCTGTTTATTATTATTATGGTATCCGGATTCATGATTTTCCTGGAATTTGACAGTCGGTTACGGAATATTAACTCACATATTATTCAGTTGACTGAAGCGGGAGGCGATTTAAGCAGGAGGCTTCATATTATCAAGTATGATGAGATAGGGAGACTGACCTTTGTCTTAAATAATTTTATCCAGTTTCTATCGGATGTGTTTCGAAAAGTGCAAGCAACCATCTATGATGTGCGCAACTCCACAGATGAGCTTAATAAATCTTTTTCGATTGCAGGGGAAGAAATTGAAAGAATGATTGGGCAGACCGAAAACGTATATGACGTTCTGAAAAAACAGCGCAGTATTACTGAAAATACAAATGAGGAACTGGATAAAACGCTGTCCTCGGTAGAGATGGTCGGCACACGCATTAATGACCAGGCTGCTGTTATTGAACAAAACTCCGCTTCGATCGTCGAGATGACAGAGAATATTAACTCCGTAAACAAAAATACACAAAACGCCATGCATATCACGAACAAGCTGGAAGATTCCAGTCAGCAGGGCAGTGACGCGGTGACGAACACTATCGAGTCCATACATGATATAGCGGCATTTTTAAAAAAGGTTAAGGAAGCTATCGAAGTTATCGGCACAATTTCAAGTCAGACAAATATTCTGGCCATGAATGCAGCTATCGAGGCTGCGCATGCGGGTGAGTACGGTAAAGGATTTGCGGTTGTAGCGGATGAGGTAAGGAAGTTAGCCGAACTTTCCTCGGAAAGTGCACAGGAAATCCTTACTATCATGCATGCCATGGAAGAAAAGATAGAGCGTACGGTAGAGCTTTCCCAACTATCCGGATCTTCGTTAACGGCAATTATCGATGGTATGCAGAACTCTACAAATCTGGTAACCCAGATTGCCGCAACTATGTCCGAGCAGGCCAGGGGAGCTAATTACATCCGTGATTCGTTTACGAATTTATTACAGGTTACTGATGAATTAAAGGAGTTTATCTCTCAGCAATCGATGGTAAGCGATAAGCTTAAAAATGAAATGGCCAAATTTATAGAGTACTCACTTTCGATTCAAAAGACATTGGAGGAGCTTGTGCAAAGCGACCAAAGAGTAAAACAAGAGGTGCGCAGTGTTCTAAAAGTGTCCGAGAAGAATAAGCTGCTGGTTGACGATTTGTTTCAGTTGATCAATAGATTCAAGTTTGAAGAGAAAGTACCCGAACAGTTTTTAGCGGATGGCGATTGATTTTATCTTTCGCCTAAATGGCTGCGTAAAAAGTCATTTTCCTGTTTACCGTCCCAATAGTCAACGAACATGAGCTGACTGATGGATGCATGAGGATATATCATTACCCTGCCGTTAATGCTATTTGAGTTTATTAATTGCAATACTTCCGGAGTCTGCTCCAAAGCAGCGATTGCAGATACATAGTTACCGGGATCAATCTGCTGTTCGGAAAACGCATGTAAAGCTGCTCTTAGATCAGTCGGATCGCCGCCGCTTGAACCGATAATTTTTATTTCGTCATAGTGCACCTGCCTGGAATCGAGCTGCAGGAATCTGTCTGATGCGGATAATCCTCCGAACAGATTGATAACACCTCCCCTGCCCAGAAGGGCAAAAGCCTGCTGCTGTGCTTGATTTGTTCCCGCTGCTACTATAATATCATCAGCACCTTTATCTCTGCTTATACGCATAAGATACTGAGCTAATTTGTCTGCCTGAACCGCCTGAAACTTGATGCCCAAGCTTTGAGCTTTTTGCTGTAAAGCCTGCTTTGCTTGATTAAGCCGCTCTGTGTTTATATCGGTAATTATCAGATGCCGGGGATTGAAACGCAGCGCCATTTCACAATTAATTCTCCCCATTATTCCTGCGCCTATAATCAAGGTAATACCGCCAGGGAGCAGACCGGTGATGATTTCTCCGGATTCCGCCGGGTTAATTCTGGCAAAATGCATATGCCGCTTTTGAGCCGAATAAACACAACTTACGGGTTCGGCCAGTGCTGCCGCAAATGAGGGCAGATTGTTATCGGCAAGCGGAATAAGACAGCCGCCTTCAATCACTTCTTCCTGAATCAGGATATACTCGGCGAGACACCCCCCCAAGGTATAACCCACAGCACATTTATGCATATCCTGTGCCTTGTTAATATAACGCTCGCGATGGACAATCGGTTTGAGCCCCACAGCCGGCTGCAGTGCACAGCGCTGGCCGACAGTAAACCGGTTTTTGAGATTTTTTCCTATTTTGACTATAGTAAGCGATCCTTCGTCTCCTAAGATAATAGGATAATGCTCAAGATCCCACCCGTTCAGCAGGGTATGTTCACGGCCTTGCTTAATGATTTTTAACAGAGAAGTACACACGCCTGCCGCGTCTACACGGCAGAGCAGCTGATTCTCCCCTACCTGTGGCAGTGCGGTCCAGGTGACGGCAAGATTATTAAATCCTTTTCCCTTTAAAATAACCGCTTTCATTGTATGAGGAATATGTAGTGGGGGACAAGAACGATATACCTTATCACCATGCATATATTATCATTGGCATAAATTTTGATGTTTTACAAGAATTGGGTAGATGATAAATTTCGTTTTACAGCATTGGAAACTTCAGGTAAAAATAAATTTTTTAAATTACTTGAGGAAATTGCAAAACTCAAAATATATTAAGTTAGTAAAATACTTATTC
>CAZEPL010000128.1:0-6597 GCA_964514135.1 uncultured Spirochaetaceae bacterium
TTATTTTTGCAAGAAGCTCTGTAATATTATTTTCCTGTTTTAATATGATTGCCCACAACAAACGCTACGGGCTCAAAGTAAAGTTCATGCAATAACCACTCGGCCAGAGGAACCATAGGATTGTCCTGATTGTCAATTGTATAAAGCAGCTGTATTGATTTATAAAGCTTCTCTTCCGCTATTTTTTTTGAGCTGGCCCGGCCCTTTTCCTGGTATTGAAAGAATAAATCCATACCCTGAATAAGTAAACGGCGGGCCAGGGAGTATTGGCGAATGGTTTTTATGGTTTTGATGTTGCGGATGACATTCGTATTCAGATCAATGAATATTTTTATAAAGCGCTGATCGTAGAGTGCGGCCCAATAGAGAATACTCTTCATTATCAGAGAATTTCGCTCCTGTAAAGAAGGTTTGGCGCGAATTTTAAAAGAATAGAGGTCGTGAGTGTTGTATCTGTATAAGCAAATGTAAAGATTAGCACGTGTAGAAAGTTTACCGGAAAAACCGGTGTCAGAGATTACTTTGTAAGGATCGAAATCCGGTTTTTGGCCGGGAATACCGGCACTAAACTTGATAAGCGCATCATGATACACTTCCTGCACCTTAAGAAAACGGGAATGATCCTTGCCGGTCAGATCCGGATGAGTGCTTTTGCATAAAACCTTATATATTCGTTTTAAATCATGCTCTGAGAATTTACCCGTTGTGAGAAGTTTTTCGATAAGCTCTTCTGTTGATGCCTGTTTTTCCATTTAGAGCTTAATTATAACAAAACAGGTGCCTTATGTGCAATTGGCTTTATGACTTAAAAAGCAACACGCAGTTTGCAGTTGATAATAAAACTCTTTTTCGCTTGAAAGTGAAATATTTTTGTATTATATTAAAAACCGACTGGTTGGTATGTTATCATGACGATGAAAGAATCAAAGACCACAAGAAAAAAACAGATCCTAGATGGGGCCAAGCGCTGTTTTGTGCGTAAGGGCTATCATGCCACAACTATGGATGACATCACCCAAGAGTCAAACCTGACCAAAGGCGGCATCTACTGGCATTTCAAATCCAAGTGGGATATCTTTATGGCCATGGTGAAGGAACACAAAAAGGAGATGAGGCGCCTGTGGAAAAAGATGCGGGAGTTTGAAGCGGAAAAGGATATTTTAATTCAAGGCGGGCTCCTGTTCTTAAAGGAATTTATAAATAATGAATGGCTTCGCGGTGTGTTCAATGAGATAGAAGCCGAGGCAGTACGAAATAAACAAGTGCGCGAAGAATATTTCTCAATTTATAAAGAGGATATAGAGCGCGCGCTCGAGCTTTTTAAGCGAGCCTATAAGAGCGGTGCTATTCGTAAACTGGATTTTGAAAGTATAACAATGATAATAATGCTGATAATTAAGGGATTATGCGTTCAGTACAGCTTAAAACAAGGCGATCTGGATTACGAGCGTATCTGGATGGCCTTTGCCGATACGCTGCTGCACGGTACGCTTAAACAATAAAAAAAAAGTGGGGAGGATTGGGAATGCTGTTTAATAATAAGTTAAAAGCATGCATATTTATTTTACTGCATCTATCCGGGCTCCTTTGTGCTCAAAATATTCTCGACAGTTATGTAGCTGAAGGTCTGGCCAATAACCTGGCCCTAAAACAAAAGCAGTTTAACCTGCTGTCCGGTATTGCCTCCGTAAATGAGGCCTGGGGTAATTTTTTCCCCACGGTTACAGTGGAGGCACGTGCTTCCTGGAACGGCGGCGGAAGGGAGATGACCATACCGGTAGGCGATCTGCTTTTGCCCGTTTATGCTGATATAAATAACCAGATAGCTCCCATAACTCCAACACCTGTAGGTGGCTACACCATGCCTCTCATGCCGGAGGATGAGCAGGAAATAAAGGTGCGCGTTGTACAGCCCATTTTTATTCCTTCGATTTATTTTAACTTGCAGATACAATCGCAGCTGCTGGGTGTACGCGAACTGGAACTGGATATCTATTCAAGATTTTTAAAGACTGAAATAAAAAGAGCATATTTTAATTATTTAAAAGCAGTTAAAGTTGTGGTTGTCTACGAAAAAATGCATGAAGTACTTAATGAAAATTTAAGAGTGAGTGAAAAGCTGTTCCAGGCCGGAATGATCACGGAAGATGCGGTGTTTCGTGCCAAAGCGGAGATTGCCGGTATTATCCAGCAGAAACTGGAAGCGGAAAAACTGACAGAGCAGGCGGCTTCTTACTTTAACTTTCTTTTAAACCGTGCACATGATACTGCGATTGAGGAGATGGAATTCCCGGAATTTAAGTCGTCACACAATGTCAGTTATCAGGATGCGGAAGCCTGTGCCTTAAGTTTGCGGGCGGAAATGATTCTTATGCAAAAGCGGATTATGACGGAAGAGAACATCGGAGCGCTGGCAATCAGCAATTATATACCCAAGCTAACTGCTGCCTTTGAATACGGTCTCCTGGGTAATCAGTTTGATATAAGCTTTGATAATAGTTTTTGGTCCTTCTCAATAGTTGCTCAATGGGAAATCTTCGACGGCGGCCGTAATCTCGCCAAAAATGACCAGTCAAATCAGCAGAAAAATCTAATCGAAGCGCAGCTTGCCGAACTTAAAGAGAAAATAAAACTTGAGGTGCGGCAGGCCTATAATGATTTAATGGTAAGTGAGCAGGTAATTCTTTCCTCCAGGCAGGAGTTGGAGAGTATGGAGAAGTATTTTGATATCATCACTAAGAAGTATAATGAGGGTATTGTCACTCAAATGGAGTATATGGAAGCTCAATCCCGGCTTACCCGGGCGGAAATAAATAAACTGGTAGCAGAGTATGATTATCTTATCAGGTATGCGCGTTTTGAGGCGGTGACGCACATTGATGAAAAGGATAAGGTGCTGCTTAAGAATGACTAGGATTAAGGATTTTTAAGATGAGAAAAGGCGCAAGGCATATAGTTTTTATAATGAGTTTAAGCTGGCTGCTGTTAAGCTGCGGTGAAGAACAGCAGCCAGCTCCTGCTAACGAGCAGCAAAAAAGAGTTTCAGTACATATTATGCCTATGGTGAAACATGAAGTGTCTTTTCCCATTCATGCTGCGGGCATGCTGGCGCTCAAAGAGACCGCCAAGCTTTCGTTTAAAACCGGGGGCATAATTAATGCCATCTATGCTGATGAAGGTGATGCCATTGCAGCAGGACAGATTTTGGCAAAACTCAACCTGTCCGAGATTAATGCACAGGTACATAAAGCACAGAGTGCCTTTCAAAAGGCCGCCCGCGACGCGGATCGGGTACGGAAATTGTATGAGCAAGAGGTAGCCCCTTTACAGCAGCTTGAGGATGCCGAGACAGCTCTGGAAATTGCCCGTTCCGATTCAAACATAGCAGAGTTTAATCTTAAGTATTCGGCAATCTATGCTCCGGCCCGGGGGAGAATCCTCAAGCGTTTTGCCGAAGCGGGTGAGCTGATCGCTCCTTTTGTACCGGTATTTGTGTTTGCTTCCACGGAAAAGAATTGGATTATGAGATTCGGCGTAACGGATAAGGAAATCGTACGTATTAGTATGGGTGATCCGGCTGAGGTAACATTTGATGTGTACCCTGATATGGTTTTTAAGGCCTGGGTATCGGAAATCGCTCAGACGGCCGATCCTTATACGGGAACATTTGAGTTAGAACTCAGTATTCAAAATCAAGTTGACCACAAACTTATTTCAGGTTTTATCGGCAGGGTGGAAGTGTTTCCGCATAAAAAAGAGGAGGTGGCCTTTATTCCTCTGAATGCGGTGGTTGAGGTGAGAAGCAAACAGAGCTATGTCTTTACGGTAGATGATGCCTGGGAACGGGCACGCAAGGTACCTGTCACAATTATTAAAATCCTGGATGAGCATGTAGCGGTTCAGGTTGGTGAAGCTATGATCAAATACATAGTAACGGTGGGGGCTTTTTATCTTGAGGACAATTCCCCGGTTAATGTAGTAAAAGAGGAAGAAAACCAAATCGAATACAGCTTTATAAATACCGAAGAGTGAGATGCAATTACCAAAATTCGCCGTTCAAAATCATCATTTTACTCTTATTATTCTTTTTCTTATGTTTGCCTTCGGGATAAACTCATTTATCACCATGCCCCGCACGGAAGATCCTCAGGTAATTTTTCCCGGGGCCAGCGTTATTGTGCGCTATCCCGGGGCCAATCCCAAGGATATTGAACAGCTCATTGTTGATCCCATTGAAGCGGAGCTTAACAGCCTGGAAGATGTGAAAATAATTGAATCCTACAGCACTAATGATTTTTGTAACATAATGGTGGAGTTCTATTTTGGAGTGGATGCGGATGAAAAGTTTCGTGACATCATGGAAAAAGTAAACGGTATCCGCAAAGACCTGCCGCAGGATATTACCACGATTGAGTTTGTGAAGTATGAGGTGGGGGCTGTAAACATTATGCAGCTGGCGCTTGTTTCCGACTCGGCGAGCTATAAAATCCTTAAAAATCAGGCGGATGATCTTAAAGACCTTTTGGCAAGAGTGGAAGGCGTACGTCAGGTAAAAATATATGCCTGTCCGGAGCAGGAAGTGGAAATCCAGGTGGATATTGAGCGCATGTCCAAAATGAATGTTTCCATGCAGAGAATTATCGATGTGGTAAAAGCTTCGAATGCCATCATTCCCGGCGGGACGATTAAAACACAAGCCAGAAAATTCAATATACATACCAGCGGATCGTATCAGAGCCTGCAGGATATTGAGAACACCATAATCGCTTCCGACGGCGGCAAGCTTGTCTATCTGAAAGATGTGGCTCAAGTGTATTTCGGGTATGAGGACAAGGATTATCACGCCCGCTTTAACGGACAAAAGGCGGTTTTTCTGGCCCTCAACCAAAAAAAGGATACGAATATTCTGGATGTGGTGGTTGAAATAAAGAAACAGGTGGCAGCTTTTAATGAAACACTTCCGGCTTCGCTGAGTCTGCACTATGTGTTCGATCAGTCAAAAAGTGTGATCCACAGATTCGATACCTTTTTCTTTAATCTGTTACAGGGCATGATAATTGTCGGAGTGCTTGTTTTCTTAGGTGTGGGACTGCGCGCTTCGTTTATTGTAATGAGCGCGGTTCCGCTTTCGATTTTTATCGGAATCGGTTTCCTGGATGTGAGCGGTTTTTATCTGGAGCAGATTTCAATCGCAGGTCTTGTGCTTGTGTTGGGAATACTGGTGGACAACGCCATAGTGGTAACGGAAAATGTGTCCAGGCATCTGGAGTTGGGAAAGCTTTCAGAAGACGCTGCCATAAAGGGAACCGCCCAGGTAGGCTGGCCCATAGTAAGCGCAACCGTTACCACATTATGTGCTTTTATCCCGCTTTTAATGCTGCGTGATGCCAGTGGTGAGTTTATCCGCACCTTGCCCCTCACCGTTATCTATACGCTTTCCGCTTCGCTGCTGATAGCTCTTACCTTTACTCCCTATGTGAGCAGTAAACTGTTAAAACGGGTGGATACCGAGAAGCTCAATTTTATCCAGCGCCGTCTCAAAGCTTTTATCAACACCCGCTACAAGCAGCTCTTAAGCTTCTGTCTAAAAAAGCCGCTTCTCGTAATCGGGATTGCCGTACTGGCATTCGCCCTTAGTATCGGTTTGTTTACCTTCTTGGGAGTAAGCTTTTTCCCCAAAGCGGAAAAACCCCAGTTTTTGATTAATATCAACACTCCGACCGGCTCGAGTGTTACGGAAACCGATCGCGCTGTAAGGTTTATTGAAGAAATCCTGTCCGATCGGGAAGAAATTTTGCATTACGCCTCCAATATCGGCGGGGGAAATCCGCGGATTTATTATAATGTGTTTTCCGAGCGGGAGAGAAGTAATGTTGCTCAAATCTATGTAGAGCTTAAGCGCAGAGACTTTAAAAAACAACAAAAGTTGATTGCGGAACTGCGGGAGCTCTCTAAGAACTACAGCGGGGCGAATATAGACGTGAAGGAGTTGCAGCAGGGAGTACCCATCTTCGCGGCTGTTTCCATGGTGCTTATCGCCGGAAGTATAGCTGATTTGGAGCTTATAGCAAAAGATGTGGAAGATATGTTTAATCAGACACCGGGGATTATAAATGTAAACAATCCATTGGCTACATCGAGAACGGATTTAAAGGTACATATTAATAGAGAAAAGGCGGGTCTATTGGGCCTCCCTCTCATTGATATTGATCGGGTAATCAGAGCCAGTGTGTCGGGACTTAAGATAGCGGAATATCGTGATAGGGAAGGTAATCAGTACGATATGCTGCTTAAACTCTCGGTAAGCAAAGACGGGCGTACACGTATCAACGATCTGGAGAGGGTACATCTCACATCTCTTACGGGCAGGCAGATACCATTGATGCAGGTAGCGGCGCTTGAATTGAAATCAGATCCCATCGAGATCCGGCATTACAATTTGGAGAGAAGTGTGGATTTAAGCGCGGATGTACTGGACGGTTATACGGTCGATGAGGTAGTAAGCAAAATCCTCGGGCGGTTTGCCGGGTACTCCTGGCCCCAAGGCAGCAGGTATCTGGTATCGGGTGAACTGGAAAGCAGAGAGCGCTCTTTTGG
>CAZEPL010000129.1:0-6422 GCA_964514135.1 uncultured Spirochaetaceae bacterium
AGTTAATTCATTATTTATGTATTACAATAAAAATATATCCGCAATTTAAAAACGGAGGTGTATTATGGAATTTTTAAGCGGCCTTAGTGAATTTATTGAAGTAAATAGTGCTGACCTGGAAATTGAGAAATACAATTCCGCTTTTAATCTACTTGTAGATAACAAAACCGGAGCTGATGATCCTAAAACAAAACCACATCTTAAACGCTCACGAGAGCACTTCCAAAACCTGCTCTCCGATCTTGATACTATTATTGTTCAATTGGATAACATAAAACAGGCTGCTGAAAGCTATGCAAAGAAAAAAGATCCTGCACAGATTCAAGCAGTTAATAAGGCTTTACAGAAAATCCAAACCACATTTGAAAACAATGTCTATAGATATGGTATGTTCGGTTCATACTGGGATAATCCTCTTTACGATTTTAGAGTTTGGGCAGGAGAAAATATGGATCAGGGTGAATGGATGCCCCTGGGTTATAAAGATACAAAATCAGACGGACCGGATAAAATATATACTTTATTCCAGCAGCTGCAAAAGATGGACATTTCCAAACCAAAGAACACATGGTCGCCTGTTTATGAAGAATTCTATGCGCTTATAATATTCGAGAAGGTAAAAATAAACTCCTACCTGCGCCGCCTGAACTACTTTGAAAAATTTAATAAGATATTGGATCAAGGAGCAAGCTATTATGCGCTGAAATCTAAAATCTTTGACATACATACCATGACCATGCAGAAAAGAATGATCAGCGCAGCAGTCCAGTATATGTCTCTCTCAATTGAGCTTTTAGAAGAGATCAAAACCACAGCTCAGGAGAATTTAAAAGCACTCCCCGATCAAAACGCAACAACCGCCCTGGCATTTCACACAGAGCAGCTGATTGATGAAGTTAACAGGCTGGCTTCTCACGGTCATTTTAACGGCATGTCGCTGCTCACCGGCAGGTTTGCCAAAAGCAATGGCATGGCTTTGGCTTCCATGCCAATATTATTGGGTTCGGATATAAGCCAGGTAGCGCGAATGTATATACCCACACTCACTTCATATACTCTGGTAGCTCCCGATAACATCGCAAATCCATGGACATGGGATGTCTATGAGGCATATACTTCGGAGCAGGATACCAGTCAATTCATAAACAGATTGGATAACTCAATCAATATAATTCAAAAAAGCATAAAAGAGCTCGAACAGCTATCTGCAAAACTGCCGGAGCAGGATCCTTATTCCAAACTGCAGTTTGATTCATTATCCGGGGAAAAGATACAGAATATTGTCAAAACTTATCCTCTTTCGAGATACAAATTAGACTACAATCCACAACCTGAGCACTCAATAAATACTCAAAGCACACTTGTTTTATTAATCCTGAAGTATGCCCATGAACAAATAACAGCAAAACTTATCAAAATGAGAGAGCTGGCGGTACAGGCCTGTAATTCCGTTTATAATGATGAGGAACGCATGGAATTTAATAAACAGTTCGCTTCTCTTATCAAGGATATTGAGGCTATTTCTAAAGAAACGCTTTTCAACGGAGAGAAGCTGCTGCATACCGACAGTGATTTATATTCCGATCGTAATATTAAACTCTCTCTTGTATTTGATGAGAGCGGTGATATCCAAAAAGAATTGCAGCTTTCTCCCCTTGATCCTGAGACTCTGGGACTAAGGGAATCTAAATACTATTTGGAGATAAAAAGCCCAAATGAAGGCAACAGAGCGATCGGGATGCTGGACTATGCGCTTGCGATTGTGAACTATAATAAAGCAAGAATAAACTCATGTTTGCAGAGCGCTGTTATCGGAGTATATAAAGATTCTATCATGCAGGATTATACACATCTTTTATCATCTGCCAAGACAGGAAAAAATATCGCTGGAAAATACATAGAATATCTGGATAAATTAATAAAATTTATAAAACAAGTTTGTATAAAAACAAAATCATATGCCTGGATGGCCGTAAGCGGTGTATATACATACGGAGATAGACGGCATCTGGAGCAGAATTTTAGCAATTTATTGGAAGACACCCACACGCTGCTTGTACAGGCACAAGAGCTGTTAGACGAGCTTCCGCAAGATGTCGTACTTAGCAAGCAAGAAAAAAGTAAGATTTCCGCTCTTTCCGGCTATATCACAAAAGTCCGAACTGAAACCGCACAATTTAAAGAAGAAATTAAAGGTAAGGAGTTTTTACAGACAGGCAGTAACGCAAGAAGCGTGTTTGAAAAAACTGCCTGGATATTATCCATAAAAGAGTAACCATGCACATAAATAATACGGGCTGTACAACTGCATATGACTATCTATCCTCGATACCTCTGCCGGATTCCATAAAAGACGTACAGACACTGAAAGGAATACAGCTGGCACTCACAACTATAGCACAAACCATTACCAGAATTGAAAAACTGCTGTACCAAAGCACGAATAAAGCTGAAGACAGGCAATTTATTACACAGAACATTAAGCGAGAACAGAATTGGATTAATAAAATACTTAAAACAGCTAAAACCAAAGAAAGCTTCCCACTGCTGGGTAATCAGTTTATGATACACATGCCATGTTCCGTAAAGATGACCGTAACACTCGAGAAACTCACACTTGCTAAAATCAAATTAAACCCCGAAGGGGCAGCCCTGTTTTCACTGCCGGATGTATTACGGGAGTTCAAACAAAAACTGCATTATAATATTGAAGTTATCTACATTGTCTCAGTATTATATAAATCCGACTACGCACTTTTCAACCAAAGCAATAATAAAGATTCACAAAAACAGACAAAACCACTGTCACTTGCTTTTTTTGAGCTGTTATCTTTAGCCAGAAGATACTGCATACGATTAACAAGCAGCCTGCTTCCCGCCAATTTAAAGAATATATATTTTAACCTATTTCTTTTTTTTCTCCAGCATATCAGACGTTTAAGTAATACTTACCAGTCTGCAGCACCTTATTGCCTGCATAAAGAATTTGTCTCTATTACTGAAATTATTTTTCAGGCAGAAGAAGTGCAGAGCAGAATTAATTCTCTGTGTACACTGCGCAGCGTATTAAATAACATATTAAACAATCCTCGCGGGCTGTTCCAGGGAGAATACGCCTATGGCTAGGAAGCTTTTTTTTGTCGGTTTTGGTATATTTACCCTTATCTGCTGTACGCTCATCTTCATCTATGGCGGGAACTCAAGCCTGATTTTTCTTCCACTGGGCCTTTCGCTGCTCATAACCGGGATTAAATTACAGACCAATCCTCAGGTGCAAAAAAGAAAGTTACTTTTAAAAAGAATAGCTCTTCTTATGAAGGGTAAGAGTGATACTTATATTGAGACACACAGTTAGCAGGGAGAAAAGATGCTATGGAATGTTTATCTGATCTCAATAATTTTATCGATATAAACATATCCGATCCACAAAACTCAAATTACCAGCCCGCTTATGATATTTATGTGGATAATACAACTAAAATAGATACCCTCTTACAAAAATTACATCTTATACGCACAAGAGAGTATTTGTATGATCTAAAGAGTGACCTCAATACCGTGCTCGACCACCTAGAAATTATAATAAAAGCAAGCGAAAAATACATTAAAACCAAGGAATCCTCTATTATTACGGAAGTACATAAAAATATTCAACAAATTATGGACATATTCGCTGACAATATTTATCAGTATAAAAAAATATCTGATACTATGACAGGCTCTCCCTATACCCTTCGAGTTTTTGTAGGCCAACATATGGATCAATGCGAATTATTGCCCCTGGGATTGCCGGACACAGATAAATCATTTGTAGATATTCTACAGCTAGGCAAGATACGCATAACACAACCTCAATCCAGCTGGCTGCCGATTTTTGAAAAGGCTTACACGCTGGTAACACTGGAAATAGAAAAGATAAATACCCATCTGCGCCGCTTGGATTTCTTCGACGCATATAATGATATACTCAGCCAGGGAATAAAATTCTGGGATTTTGAACAAAAAATAAACAGTGAGCATACTATAGTCTTTCAGAAGCAGTTGCTTGCTCGAACTATAAGTTATATGTCGCTTACCATTGATGCCTTGCAAGAAATAAAAAAGTGCGCATATAAAAATCTGGAGGAACTTAAACAAGGTAGAGACAGGACCATGCTTGTATTTCATACCGAGCAGATACTAAATGAGGTTAGCAGAATAGCCTCTTACTCAAATTTCGATGGTATGTACCTGCTTACAGGAAGGTATACCCCGGATAGCCAGACAGGCCATCTTAATCTCTACATAGATACTGATATCACACAAACAATAAGTGTGTATATTCCGGACCTTACTCCGGAAGCACTCATCATTCCCAATAATTTGCATTATAGTTGGGAAAACCCAACAGCTCAAATCTTGGCAACTCCTGAATCTACCAAAGACTTAATTACAAAAACAGATAACTCAATCCGGTCTATTAACAAACCTTAATCATTACCAGCCGCCTGTGGGACAGGAGAGTCAAACATCATCATACGTGCTCCCGGACAACCGCTATATAATAACTGCTCGCCGGAAGTATTTTCCTTAAAATCGACCTGTATTCCTTTTTCATTAAGAAAAACCAAAACTTCTTTTAAATTATCAGATTCATTATGCTCTTTTAAGTGCTCAAGCTGGGCAATAGAGGAAA
This sequence comes from uncultured Spirochaetaceae bacterium, assembly GCA_964514135.1. GTDB lineage: Bacteria > Spirochaetota > Spirochaetia > SZUA-6 > RPPD01 > JAFGGG01. The sequence continues at coordinate 4,676 of CAZEPL010000129.1, forward strand.
TGAGCTGTAACATATGTTACAACAGTTACTTTTTCTTGTCTTTTTTCTATTTATCTGTAAAACTACTTATGATGACCGCGGCCCATAAAAACTTATGGCAAGTATCCCTGTTTCAAAAAATACCGCAGAAAGAGCTCGTCTCTCTGCTGCAAAAAAAAGCAATAACCAAAAAGCATTTTAAAAGGGGAGAAACAATTATTCTGTAGGGTGCTGAATACAAGCAGCTGCATATTCTTATTATAGGTATGTGCTACGGAGAAATCGTTGATGTCACGGGAAAAACAATAAAAATTGAGGATTTTAATCCGCCTTCGATTTTAGCCTCCGCTGTACTATTTGCCACAAATAACCGAATGTCCGGTTCGGTTGTGGCCAAAACCGATTGTGAGATAATTGCAATGAGTAAACAGTCCATCCTTACACTCTGTTCTCTGCACAGCCAATTCTTAAATAATCTATTAAATCCGATTCCCGATAAATTTCTTTTCATTTCTCATAAACTGATCTTCTATTCTTTTAAAACCATAAAGGAAAAACTGGCCCGCTATATTTTAAGTCTTTGGGAAAAATACTTATGATGCAAGATCAAGTGAGTATAGTTAAAATCATATAGCATTATCACCTTTCCTTGACAAACCTCTCATATCAATGTATATTGTTCGATAGTTATGGAACTTTCTAACTTAGCTAAGATATTTAAAGCCCTTTCCAACGAGCAGCGTCTTGCTATTTTTCATATGATATATCTGCATCAAAAACAATGCATGAACAGAGCCGCCGAACATACATGCTGTCGGGGTATGGAGAAGTCATTTACACAGGCCTGTCAATGTATGGATTTAAGTCGCTCTACGATCTCTCACCATTTTAAAGAACTTACAAATTCCGGACTTATAACCTGCGAAAAGCACGGCCAGACAAATATATGCACTATCAATGAGGAGGGGGTTAAAGCCATAAAAGAATTATTTGTATAATTTTTTTTAGAATTTTATTAGATTGTTTTGAAACAATCTAACAAGAGAGGAGGTAATTATATGATGGGCTGTTGTCACGGCTTTGATTTTAAAGAAGTCTGTGAAAAGTACAATTGTAAAGTTGATTACACAGACAAGGGAATCAATATAAATCTGGAACCCAAAGATCAAGCCAAAGTAAAATCCTTACACGCCCTTTTCAAGGCGTGCAAGGACCTATGTGATTGTGAATGTTAGTAAACATCCACAACGCTGATATTTAATTAATCTACCACAGAGTTGATCCAAAATTCAAGCATACTCTGTGGTAGATATTATTTTTATTTACTTGGCTACCCTACCTGGGTATAGTATATTATAATCAGAACAATAAAGGAGCAGAAAAATTATGATGAATGAGAATCAAAAAAACGAGGTTTTGCAAAGGTTAAAAAAAATAGCAGGTCAAATCGGCGGAATCCAAAAAATGGTTTCCGAAAACAGATACTGCATTGATATCCTCACCCAAACCAGAGCCAGTGTTGCTGCATTGCATAAGGTAGAAGACTTGATTATGTACCAGCATCTTCATACCTGTGTGTCCGACAGCATGAAGAGTGATGATCTCCAGGATAAAAATCAGAAGATCACGGAAATTATGGAAATTTTTTCTAAGTTTAGAAAGGCGGGTTAACAAAACACGAAAAACATAAAAAAGAGAAGGCTAAGGGGAAGGCAATTGATTTTTTGGAGGTAAAAAATGAAAAAGAAATTATATAAATTATTAATTT
>CAZEPL010000130.1:0-6262 GCA_964514135.1 uncultured Spirochaetaceae bacterium
AAGAGTCAAGAAAATAGCGGGGTTGGCTTGATTTATTAAAATCCGGTTATGGAAGAGTCGTCCGGCGTTATGGAGGCGTGCGGCAGAACAATGGTACGGATGGGACGATACTGGCGCGCCACCGCAAGCAGAAACAGGGGAAGCGGTGACAATGACGACACGTGCCAGCCGGGAGAAGGCCTGGGCGAGACTGCCGGCGAAGCTGTACAAGATTGATATTTTCTGCTGTCCTCAATGCGGGGGAAGAATATGGGAAAAATTGCTGCCGCGTTCACCTTAATTTTTACCTCAGCCTTCGTTTTACCGATACCCTTGCTTGCACAGGGTACAACCACGGATTCAAAAAATTATAATTTTTCCTATCAGTTAATTAAAAAAGTAGGATTAACAACACTAGGGGAAAATTTTATTTTTCGAGTATTACGTATCAAATTGTATATGGAACAAAGAGGCAATCACCAATTACAGCCAGTTTGTTTACATAACACGTGATGTGAATTTTCCCCTTGGCTGGGAATTAAACTGGCCTACATGGGTTCGGGAAGATGAAGTTAAAACATATCCAAGCATACACTTCGGCTGGCACCCCTGGGAGACATTTACCACAACCAATGACCTACCGGCAGCCATCGGGGATATAAACGATTTTACTGTCCCGGACCAAACATAACACGTGAAGTAATGATCTGGCTGGATTACTCAGCAGATACAATCTTTCTAGGACCAGTTGTTACTATAGATGGTGATGACTACATATTCGCCAGGTATGAAAATTGTACAACCGGGGATTATACCAGGGACTATATGGCCTTTCTGAAAACACCAACGGATGCTCCCGGAACAAGCAACAGGACCATTAACATCAAAGCCTTTTTTGATTATTTACGTGTTCAGGGATTTGTAATTGATGACGAATATATTGATTTAATATCTCTCGGCAATGAAATGTGGTATGGGGCCGGGGAAGTTCTGATAAGAAATTATTCTGCCAATGTCTGGTAAGGAGTTAGGCTTAAGGATGTTGTGGTATGATCTGAATCACGATTAGTCTTGAAGCTTAAAACTGGGATTACATCGATTCCAAAAAAGAAACCTTCGGGAAAAATAGTATCTGAAAAGGGAAAAACACTGAGATTCAAAGCTACAAATATACTCTGATACTTGAATTCATCATCCCGTAAAAAGGAAAAAAGGGCTGCATTAAAATCTGAATAACCGGGAACAACAGCAATGAGTAGTTGCTCGTGTATAGCTCTGGAATATACTATTGAGAACATACCCATGTGAAGCATCATTGGATTAATACCTATATAATTGTATTTCAGGTCTGGATCTGCAGGTTTTTCATCTGAGAGATCCGTTTTTTCAGAAATTATTTCATCTTGATTTTAAGCAAATCCTCCCGTTAAAATAAATATAAATATAATCACGAATAAGCTTATCTTCTTCATTATACACTCTACTCAATTATCATGCTTTTACCGTTTATATTTTTCGCCTTTTTATTGGGCATATTTTTACTATCAGAAGAATTCGATTGGTTTAGCTTATTAGGCGGTATTCTTATTATTATAGCAGGAATTATTAACTTTATTTATCTTCATAAAAAAACAGAATAGTATTTCTTTAGAAAAATTTGGTCAGATGAGCATTAAATGACAGCAAGCAGCGTAATAATTTCTTTAATTCTTTTTACAGCCTTTTCCGTCTCTGCTCTGGTGGCAACTATAAACGCATCATCCGCGGCCTGAGTATACGTTTCCTTATAATCCCTGATAATCTTGGCTCCCCGGATATCGTCTTTTTCCTTTGCGCTGAAAGTATCTTGCGCAATTTTTTCCAGTATGATAATAAACCGTTCCAGATTTTCCGGTATGCTTCTTTGACCGTACTTTTCTTTATCCAGAAGCTGCCGCTGGTGCTCCCAGAGAGCATTGTCAGTCTTTTTATCATAGAGCAATGCGATCGCCTCTTTATGACCGGCGGACAGCAGTTCTTCAATACGATCCCTTAAACCGCGCAGACAGTAATATTCTATATAGAAATTATAAGAAGCAATGGCTCCCCGGCGCTTTTTTTCCTGCAAAAAGTTTTTCCCCAGACCGGGTATATCCTTTTCGCTGTACACAGTTTTTTCTGTCTGAACATTGAAGAGTCTGTTTCTGGCTGTAATCACCTTATCCATGATATCCGGACGAAATACGCTAAACTCAAAAATGCTTCGTTTGGCCCTATTGCGTTTTTTATACTTGCCCTCATTCCTCATGATCGTATAAATATTATCCGAAAGCACCCAGGCCGGGATAATCTCATTGAAATGCGTGGGAATTTCAGCATACTTTAGCGAAGGATTATGGATTAGTGAGAAAGGGAAATCTATTTTCTGAGGTGACGTGCTGACACCGGTTGCGATGATCGAATAGGGTGCACCGGTAAAATCCGATGGGAATTTTATATTGGTACCCAGACCGAAAAAGACTCCCTCACCGCAGAAAATCTCCTGATCCGGAGCCCGGGAGGTATGATTGGAGCCCACATTGGCACCATAAGCGATGTTGCCCTTGCCCTCGGGCCAGATGGCGGCAATCAACAGGGCCTGGTGGTGAAATCCTACAAAGGGACCGACCAGACATGAAGTAACTTCGCCTTCGGCTATACCCGTATTGGGACCGATAACACTCGCGGTTACTTTGGCATGGCGCTCCACATGTGAGTGCTCGGTGAGCACGGAATCCGCTACTATTGCCATGGAGGTTACTTCGCACCCCCACTGCACGCACGAGTTTACCACATAAGCCCCGTGGCTTATTTCGCTCTGTTCTTCGGCATTACTTAAAATTGTGCAGTTACGTATTAAAGTGGCCCCGTCAATAAGGGCCTGCTCTCCGATATAGGCATCTTCGATCCGTTTGCTGTTGCGTATGACGCTCCCGTTTTCTACAATACCGTAATCAGCGCTTATGCTTTCCACATATTTGCTCACAAAATCCCGGTACCGTTCCTGCAAAGCTTTATCGTGCCGCCGGGTGGCCACCCAACCGGCCGTCACGATTTCCAGTTCGGCAAAGGATAATACTTCGCGGCCTCCGGTTTCAATACCCAAAGCCATGGCCGTTCCATTACCGAAAGTACAGTCTTTTCCCGCAGATAGCGTTCCGCAGCCTGAAATAATCGCATTGTCTTTTATGAGATAGCGTGAAATCAGACCGTTATCTCTGATTAGACAGCCGCTGCCGATTTCACAATCCGCTATGGTACTGTTATAAATCCCATCGGGCAGAGTCGCGGCAGTCTCGATCTGCTTTAAAGCGCCTGTAAACACCCCGAGCACGCATTCACCGCTAAAGCTGTTATTATGGATACAATCCGTTTTAAAATCCGAAGCAACCCTAATTGTGGCCCAATCCTGTGCCCGGTTTCCCTGTTTTTTTAAAAGCTCGATCTCCTGCCCGGAGAGAGGGTGTACTTTTTCTCCGAATAGACGGCTTCCCTGCTTTTGTTTTAATACTTTAAGCGAAGCTAAAAAAGCTGATGTGGCAAGCAGGTCATGTAAACTACTCTGTATATCATCTTTCATAAATTTGCTGTCCGCATAGGCTATCGCCCCACCTGTTTTTGGATTAACTGTTTATGATCGCGCACCCAGTTATAATACTCGGTTCGTTTAAGCTTGGATGCCGCTCCTTTATCCAATACTATAGTTACATAATTATGCAGCTGCAGAGCGGTAGCGGTTATCTGGCTGGTAACGGGCCCTTCGATAAACTGAGCGCAGACCCCGGCCTTTTTTTCTCCGCTGGCTATAAGCAGAATTTTGCGGGCTTCTAAAATCGTTCCCACACCCATGGTAATGGCAAAGCGCGGCACATCCTCTATGTTGTCAAAAAAGCGCGAATTATCTTCAATTGTCTGTTTATAAAGCGCTTTAACCCTGGTGCAGCTGGCAAAGGAAGAGCCTGGCTCATTAAAGGCAATGTGACCGTCACCGCCGATTCCCAGCACCTGCAGATCGACACCGCCGGCTTTTTTAATCTGCTCTTCGTACCAGACACAAAACTCTTCGGGATCGTGGGTATTGCCCTGCGGTATATAGACATTTTCCGGATTTATATTGATGTGTTTGAACAGGTTCTCCCACATAAAATAGTTATAACTGTTTTTATGCAGGGATGCCAGACCCACATACTCATCCAGATTAAAAGATTTTACTTTGGAAAAGTCCAGACCCTCCTGTTTATGAATTTTCACCAGTTCCTTATAGGTGCCCACCGGGGTGTCTCCCGTAGCCAGTCCCAATACCAGATCGTGCCGCTTCTGAATCTCACGTGAAATTATCTGGGCGGATACCTTGCTCATCTCTTGGTAACTCTCTGTAATAATGATTTCCATATTCATACCACCTTCTGTTTTTGTTTCTGCGGCTGAACTAGACGATACTATCACCTAAAAAAGCCGGGCCGCACATCTGTATATGCTGTGTATAATTGATAAAACTTTTAAAAATATTTGTCAATTAAAAAATAAACTGCCAGTAGTAAAAAACCCCGATATATACAAGCGATCCGGCAGTAAGATGGAATGATTTATCAGGTGTTTTTCAGATTTTTTTCACCTTGATAGTGATTATGGTCTTTCCAATCATCTGAGGTTTAAATTTACAAATTTTGGGAAAAGAGCATACTATTCCCAGATACTTACATCATGAGTGGTTTAATTTAAAGAAGCAGGATCAAAATCAGGAGGCGGACGTCCGATCTTTGCCAGGTATTTCAGTATCTTCTTTGTTTCTTCTTGATCCATGATAATGGCGATTATTTTCATGGGAGAACCCCATCTGGGACAAACCAGAGGATCTACTCCATAGACCTTCTTCATAAGCCTTAGCCCAGGTTGATTTTTGCTGTTTTTGGCTAACAGAGCATTCATGTGTTTCAGCTAAGGAATCTTCTTCAAAAGAACCTTGATTATATTTTCTTGATAGCCTTGCGGCGCTAACATTGTAACATGCTGTAAGCGCCCCCACACCCCTCTTGTCCTACTGATTCTTCAGTAAAAAACCTAGCTCAAAAGAGGAAAAAAGATTCAGGGAGCAGTATTACATTTCGCTTGGTGGGTATGCAAAATTTTAACAACACACTGTTGGAGGAGACTTTTTATTGAAGAAGGGGCCTCTTTCTTCTGCTAATAAACTACATTATGAGGCATTAACAGATTCCTTTTCTCTAAAAAATACTCTGTAAACATAGAAGATTCCTTTGAAAAAAATATTATTTATTTTCCATTTTGGCAGGCAAGGACGCCCGCCTCGTTAAGTTAGGCGCACCGCGTCTGGTAGGTCAGGTACTTTACAGCCCTTTTCCCCCATAAGAACCGTAGGTGGCAGTTTCCCGTTATACGGCTCAAGCCGTCTTAAACTGGTTTTTGTTATAGAGAACCAGCCGTTGTCCTGCCTGAGTTTTTATCTCTATCCGGCTTGTCATCAGAAGAGAACCTTGTTATTTGGTGAACAGATAGTACAGAAAGTTCTGCTACGCCTTCCTCACAGACAGTTTGTATTCACAAGTCAAAAAGCTTTATGGGTATTTTTTAGATTAAGTATGAGCCGTTTCATGGTAAGGCCTTGTTTAAGACGCCCAAATACTCAAGCTATGTTAAGGAAGATTTCAAGGTCTTCAATGTTTTAGACTTCATAGCTCTGGTAACAGCACATATTCCTCCTAAGAACAAGCAATACATCAGGAGATATGGACTGTATGCTTCCAGGACAAGGGGTATCTGGGAAAGGTTTAAACATTTAACGAAATTAGCGCCAGCCGGATTCAAAGAAAAACATAATCTGGAACAAGATAAGGAAACTGATAACCCTGTTTCTGAAACACAGGAGAGTTCTGCAAGCAGGAAACAGCAGGCTTATACCTGAGCTATGCTGATAAAAAAAGTCTACGGGGTAGATCCGCTTGTTTGTCCGAAATGTGGTTCAAATATGAAAATTGTGTCAATTATTATGGATCCAGAAGAGACGGTCAAGCTCCTGAAGCATCTTTTGAAAATTGGGAGGGCACCGCCTAATCTGAATATTGCTTCATTGAATTGATATTTTTTCTCATATGGTGTATTAAAAGGGTAAGGTTTGTCTTTTTAGTGATAATTATAAGAAAATTTATAGAAATTCATGGGAGCAAAATTTTAATATACTTTATTAAAGGATTTTTGAAGATTTTTCCTTCAAATCCAATGGGAAATAAGAATTTTTGATTTTTTT
>CAZEPL010000131.1:0-6231 GCA_964514135.1 uncultured Spirochaetaceae bacterium
TTTTAAGCTTTAATTTAGCTTAAAAAAACCTAACATGGAATTGGGGCCAGTATAGAACCCGCATATCGGTATTTTTAAGATTTATATGCCGTCACCCCAAGGATCAGCTAACGCAAGATATAAAAAACAAGCTTTATGATGCCATAAAATCGTTTTTAAAGGATAATTTAAAAAAGAAACTGGAAGTAATTCCGCAAGCCACACAACACCAGCTTTGACAGTGTTATGTGAGGGAGCAGACTAAGGGTGCTGGGTGGAAGAAAAATACTTACTTGCCAATAGCAACCAGAACAGCAACGTTATACTGCTCAATATCCGCAAGATATACCACAATAGCAATTGTATACTCATCAACCACAGAATAATGTATGGCTATCTCTTCGCCCCCTGCATCTATCGTAAAGAAAGATTTCTCAGCATTTAATTCATAACTCATTTCAATATCACCTTCTTCTTCATCCTCACTAACTACAACAATTGTCTCATCGTCAATAGACTTCCAGATTGCACCAGCTCCCGTAGCTAATTCGCATTTACCCTGATGTAATATAAATTGCGGCACTATTCCCCATCTGCCCAACAGAGGATTTTCCGGTCCGTTAGCAAAACCTGTCATACAGATTAAAATAGTTAAGGCACAGACTAATAACTTTTTCATAGTATCTCCTTTAAAGCTTATAGCCAAACTTGCGCAAGAGCTCTTTGCGGTTTTTTTTATCCGCCGGGTTTTCCACACCTTTCGGATGGAATCCGTCTATGACACCAATGATTCCTCTGCCCTGGCCGGTTTCGGCTACAAGCAGCTGTAAGGGATTGGCCGTGGCACAAAAAATACGTGCTACTTCTTGGCACTGCTTAATTTGATTAAGCACGTTGATGGGAAAGGCATTTTTAATAATAAGATAAAAAGAGTGTCCCGCCCCAATGCTTTCAGCACATTTAACTGCTTCGCTTACCAGTTGATCATCGTTGCCCTCTGTTCTAATCAGACAGGGACCCGAAGCCTCACAAAAAGCCAGGCCATACTTCACACCTGGCACGGATGTAATCACTATTTCAGCGAGATCTTCTACGGTTTTTATAAAATGTGCTTGACCAACTATTATATTGCAGTTTTTTGGAAGACTTACATCTACAACGATTATATCCATTTTTAAACCTCCAAAATAGTTATTTTTTTATTAAATCAAGGTCTATTTCTGCTACGGTACAAGGCATCCCGATACCCCAATTCTCAAGTATATCGGGATGGACCTCACCCATAATACCTACAGACTGATCCTTGTAGAGGATTACAGCGCTTCTGCCTTTAATAAAACGCGGATCATCCAATTCCTTTAGTCTATACTGTTTGGAAAGATAGTAGAAAAGTGCGGATGCCTTTGCACTTATATCATTAAAGTCCGCTTCTCTATCCGAAAAGAAAAAAGCCAGATAATTTCTTGTTGTAGAACCGTAATTTTCATCTTTATCTTTCAATACTACCTTGCCCGCTTCAAAAATCAGATGCGGATATACAGCATTACCGGATATAGCCTCCGAAGCCAAGAGATTGGGAATAATTGAATTACGTACAATTTCATAACTTTCGGTCATTGGATTGGCAATTTCAATAATAGTATCTTCTTGCATCTTCATTCTCTCAATAAAATCTCTTTTGGATCCCAGATAATTGTAAATCATCTCCTGAAAACCTAATCCGACCATAATATCACGCACCTTGCGGGAAAACTCCTCTTCTTCCGTAAGTCGCCCTATGGTAAAATCGTCTGCCATAACAGGAGTAAACTTGATTATACCGCGCCCTATCATAATTTCTTCAACTACATCCACGGAATGCATAAAGTCATTACGGTATTCAGGAGGAAATAACGTGAGTTTTTCTTTTTCCACAGCTACTCTGTTGCCCATTTTTTTAATATAATCCGCCGCCTCTGCGGCAGACAACTCTTCGCCCAATAATTTATTAGCTTCTTGTATATCTAACATAATAGGTTTTTGAAAATAAAACGGTGTTATAACTTCACTTCCCAATGGGGTTTCATAAGGATAGCAGACTTTTACAGGCTTTATTTTAAATCCTGCGTCGGCGAAATCACATGCTGCAATAGAAGCAGCAAGAAAAAGAGTATATATATCGGTACCGGTAAGCTCTACAAAAACCTTGGTGTCGCCTACTTCTACGGCTCCAATTTTTTCACTATTTATTATTGGAGGGAAGCTTAACACATCGCCTTTATTATCTTTTAAGAAGGGATACTTGGCAAATTCTTTAACTATATTTGCATACTCCACTCCCTTGGGGTGGAGGGCAAGGATTTCTTTTAGATTACATTCTTTGTCCAAGCCCAGCGGAATAAATCGCGTGTTGAGAGGATCTGCAGCGATATAATGTATCGGATACTCTAATTTTTCCGATCGATAAATACCCATAGCTATTGTCTTGCGTTTACTGCCGTAATTCCCACATAGTTTTTCCTGCGATTGAATCAAATCGATAAGTAGTGCTTCGTCAATTGCAGGACCCTCGGCAACAAAAGCAGCAATAAAGGGCCTGATATGTTGCAGCTCCATATCCACGAAAATCACCCGATCATCTACCTCTTTCTGTACTTCCGGAGTGGAAAAAAAGTCAAATTGGGATATTTTACCACTTAGATATGCTTTTAATTGGCGAGCCAACCCTAAGGTTGACCATAAATCCGGCCTGTTTGTATCATTCAATTCAATCTTTATAATTCCCTCTTCTTTATTAACCTCATCCAGTTCAGCTTTTGCTGCTTCCAAAACATCAACGAGCTCAGTATGATTCAGTTTTTTCCCAAGAAACTTGTAAAAAAGCTTTTCATGTACTTCAATTTTCGGCATAACTCAACTCCTTCTTCGTAAACGCACCTGTTCTATATCAGCTTGAAATAAATCTCGAATATCTTTTAAGCCCAACGACATAAGAGCCATACGATCAATGCCTAATCCCCAGGCTAAAACCGGCACATTAATACCCAGGGGAAGAGTAACCTCCGGCCTAAAAATCCCTGCTCCTCCCAACTCAAACCAACCGAGTTCCGGGTGTTTAATATGCACTTCCACAGAAGGCTCCGTAAAAGGAAAATAGCCGGGGACATACTTCACGTCTTTGGCACCTGCTACCTGTTCCGCAAACATTTTTAAAAGACCCAGCAGGGTTTTTAAGTTCACATCTTCCCCCAGAACAATACCTTCGGTTTGATAGAAGTCGGCCAAATGTGTGGCATCAACCTTGTCATAACGAAAACACCTTACCACGCCGAAGTACTTACCCGGTATTTTAGCATTAACTAATGCTTTTGCTGAAAGCACTGTGCCCTGACTCCTTAAAATGAGCTTTTTTGTAAACTGCTTATCGAATTTATATCCCCACCCCCTGCTGCCTGTCTGCCAGCCGTTTTCGTGTGTTGAGGCTACTTGAGTCAAATATGGTTCTGTGATCGCTTTAGCATATTGCGGCTGCTTTATATAATACACATCATGAATATCCCGTGCCGAGTGAAACTGAGGCATAAACAAAGCATCGCAGTTCCAAAATTCGGTTTCCACTAGAGAGCCGTCATATTCCTCAAAACCTAATGAAATAAGCTTATCTTTTAATTTATCTAAAAATTCAACATAAGGATTTTTTCTGCCAAGCAGTACTCTCACGGGCGGTATATTGATATTATAACTGCGAAAACCCTTTTTTCTCCACTCTCCGCTTTTCAATATTTCAGTGGTGAGCACACCGATTTCTTGGCCCGTAACGCCTTTTGCCTGTAAGGCTTTTTTAACTGCTTCTCCCTGTGTTGTCAGTATATATATTACTTCATCCCGCTCTACCTGTTTACAAATACTTGATCCTGATCCGCGTTTTTTACTTAATGAAGCTGCTAATTTCTGTAATTCGGGTTCAAGGTCTGTATCCTGTACGGATTTCTTTTCATGTAAAAGATCAAGTAAAGTTCTTAATTGTTTAAGCCTTTGATTTTTAGTACTATCTGCAATAAAAATTGCTTTGGTCTCATTCATGGCAAGCATACCTTCCTTGGAAAGCAGGCCGAATGTCGATCCCACATCCTTGTTCTCGATGTTCAAGTACTTGGCCACCTCGGGGAGTGTAAGCTCCTTTTGTTTTTCCAACAGAGTAACAATTCTCTCCTCCGGAGTGCCTTGCTTATAATATTCCTCACCCAATTCAGTTATTTCATAGGAGATAATTGTAAAACGCTCTAATTCTGCCAACAGTTCCTTCATACTCAACCAGCTAAAAACCTGATTGCATTGACCCAAATTAAAGGAAAGCTCCTGAATAAGGTTGGCTGTATTAAGCTTTTTGCCAATTCGCACATGAAGCAACACCTTAATTTCCAACGGATGAAGCGTTTTTATAATTGTATCTACTGCTTCCATTTGCTAAAACTCCACTCTCGTAATAATAAACTCTTAAATAGGTAACCTTTAAAAAAGATATTGTAAAGGGGTTTACTGTGCTTTTTATCCATCTTTTAATGATAAAAAAGAAAAATAAGTGTCTTTTAACTATCTTCTTCTAGAATTTCAATTTCATGATGCGCAGACTCTTGTACTTCTTCGTATTTTTTTCCTTCAGCAAGCAGATTTTGTATTTTTTTTAGGGTAGAGGAGCTCATGGTAAATCCCATTTTCAGTGCTTGCTCTGTTAAAACAGGGCGAGACATATCCTGGTTATCAAAAAAAGCGCACGGACCATCAAAACGTACTTCTTTTCCCGTAAAAGCACATATGCCTTCTATTGGTTGATCGATGATCATTAAGTATATCATTTATAAACCTTTCTTATTATGCATTATATAAAATAATGGGCATAAATTTATAAGTTCATATTAATTTTATGCCTATGACAACTTACAGTTCACTATAATATGGTAACATATGAAGTCTAAATTTTCAAGTTGCACTTTACAGCGATTCTCATTTGTTAAGATGAGAATCGCTGTGTACTTTCTTTTAGAAAATATATAATTTATTTCTTTACTACGTTTACTCTGATTTCGATAAATAGTATGTTAGACAAACATCCCGCCAACAAAGCTGGTGGGATGTGAGGTGGGAGAAAAAGCCACCACCTATTTACTATCTATTTAACCATCACAATCAGTGGTGGCTTTTTCTGAAGCAAAGAGTTAGTAGTATTATGAAAAAAAATATATATATAATTCTATATATTTTCCTTATTATCTTAAACCTCGAAGCTCAAACATCTTCTCTGCTTGAATGTACCTTTCTGGGTGACATTATGTCCCATAATGTAAATTACCGAATGAAGAATTACAATCTTATTTATGAAAATGTAAAAGACATCCTCCTTTCAGATGATCTTTCTTTTGCTAATTTGGAATTTCCTATTGTAGCTGATCGTCCTTACTCAACATATCCGCAATTTAATGTGCAGCCCCCCTATGTAGCAGCAGCCATGAGAGCTGGGATTGAAGTATTTTCTTTAGCAAACAACCATTCAACCGATCAATCTGAACAAGGAGTATTAAAAACCCTGGCGGCTATTCTCCTGCTAAAAGAAGAAGCCGGTGGAAACCTCTTCTACTCGGGGCTTCGTGGAAATATTACCCAAAGCATAAGACCGGAAACAATTTATAAAAACGGAATAAAAATCGGTTTTTTAGCCTTAACCCAATTTCTCAATATCCCCCAGGAACACCCGTTTGTTTATGTAGTTGATTACAATAATGAAAAGCAGGTAAAAGAATTGATTGCTTTACTCTCACGAATTACATCTCAATATGACCTGTTTATTCTTTCTTACCACGGAGGTGTAGAATATGCTGAACTACCCGATCCCGGCAAAGTATCTTTTTTTAAAATGTTAATTCAGAGCGGCGTTGATATCGTATACGGACATCATCCTCATGTGCTCCAGCCCTTTGAAGTAATAAATTATAATAATGCACCTAAACTGATAATTTATTCCATGGGTAATTTTATTTCCGGTCAAACCTGGAGGGTAAATCCGAAAGATCCCTACAGTATGTGGGCTAATACCGGAGATTCCGTTCTACTCAAGGTCTCTATTGAAGTCCGGGGTGCGGAAGCACATATCAAAAAAGTAAATCCCATTCCCATTTCCCACTATATTAAACCTAATAAAGATATTGTCGTACAAAAACTGGAGACACTGGCGGGGCAATCTCTCTATAGCTCATGGTCGAATTATTACAAAATACG
>CAZEPL010000132.1:0-5660 GCA_964514135.1 uncultured Spirochaetaceae bacterium
TACCTACTGATATTTTTATAATCCCAATGCCTCAACCAGTTCTTTCACCCATTCGCGCTTTTCCACATCGTAGACTTTAAGGTTTGCGCTGAAGTCCCAATAGGCCCAGGGAATGCCTTTGGCTTCCAGCAGTGTACGCACATACTTTGTCCAGTTTGCTCTTGACCGCATATCGGCAGAGGCCACAACACCGAACTCCCCCATAAACAGAGGCCGTTTGTGAAGTATTCCCCACTGAGCGGCATAATCAATTTCATTGCGTATAAGCTTGTAGCCGCAGGGATTAAGATCCGGGTCAGCGACCTGGTTATAGCGGGTAATCCAGTCCCTTACCCACTGTGACACACCCTCTGCGGGAACAACAGGTTCTGCAGACGGACCCGGAAAAACAATGCCTGTTGTTGCCACATCAGGACCTCCCCATGAGGCTCCCTGATGGGTAAACAGAAAGGGATGATAATAATGAAAGCTAACAATGGCATTGGTCTCCTGTTCCGGAACAACCAATTCTTCCAGCGCCTGCACATCACTCCACTGCGCGCATCTGATAACCACCGTATGATGATTATCGATCTGTCGTAATTCAACCAGACAATCGTACAAAAACTCATTCCACAGCGGCGGTGTAAGATTATGTGCGGGCTCGTTCAAGATTTCGAAAAATACGGTGTCCGGATAGCCTTTATATCTTTCCGTAATCTGGCGCCAGATGGAGAGAAAGCGCGACTTTTGGTTGTGCGGGTCGAGATTGAGCTCCTCATAATGGTGCAGGTCTATAATCACGGCAAGATTATACTTTAAAGCCCAGCCTATTACCTAGTCTACCCGTTCAAAGAATACTTTACTTATGGAATACGAATGGCTTTTAGCGGCATATGCGGAAAACCTGATCGGTATGCGGACGGCAGTAAAGCCTTTTTTTATAAGCTCTAAAAAGTATTCCTCAATTGTTCTGCCGTTCTGCCAGGAGCCCTCGGGCGGCGGGCACTCCAGAAAATCACCCATGTTTACGGTTTTGCTTAACAGCTTTACCTGTTGAAAGGGGTCCAGCTGACCGTCTAAAGCCGGGTAGTATATACTATCATCTGTTGTTTTGCAGGCGAGCGTTAAAAAGAAATAAATCGTAAGCACTAAAAATAAGATTCTTCTCATTCTAATACCTCATTGATTGACTGAAAAGTACTTTTTTATAACAAAACTGTTTCAATCATACTAAAGTATGATTGAAACAGTCAACAGCGTGCGGTAGATTAACCACAAAATAAAAACAGTTCAAGTTTTTTGTGCTCTCTTTAAAACACAAAAACATTGATAAAACAGGGTGGATATGAAAATATTAATAACAATTAAATTATGCTTTATAACGGTTTTTAACATATATTGCGAAAATACAAATGATATTATATTCGATCCGTATCTGGGTACCAGTGTCATTTTTCCTTTAGATATTTACGACAATGTTACCGATTTCAGTTTCGGCGTCGCGTTATGCGCCAGTGTGAGGAACGTACTGTTCCAAAACAGCGCCTTTGCTCTGCATACCGGATACAATTTCATTTCACCGGATCACGACGACATTAATTGGTTCAATCAGTTCTTTATTTCCGCACTGATAGGATACACCTTCCCTTTTTGGGACGGCACATTCAATATAACTCCGTACGTGGGTATAGGATATTTACTTCATATAATAGACAGCAGAATAGATACTCCAAACTATGAGACGTATTATTATTCTGATATGTCATTTGTATTCAAGACAGAGTTGGATATGAAAGTCTATGATAACTTCCACTTTGTGCTCTCGCCTGGCTGCAATGTGTTTTTTGAAGCAGAGAATACGGGTTACTTCTGCTTTATAGACATTGGCATGCGTTACCGTTTCCACTTTGAAGTAGAACAAATAAAAGATACGCCAACCCACAAGACCATCTACATAAAGAACGCGGGCTTCGTTTTCAGTGAAGAAAAAGAAATACTTGTTGCGGACAGCGAAGAGAGAATGAAACAGCACGAACAGGCTTTTACTAAGCTGGTGGAAATGTGCAATAAATATAAAGATTATAAAATCATTATTATCGGACACGCGGTAAATCCTTATTGGAATGATCCGGTCAAAGCTGAAAAAGCTAATAGAGAAAAATACATTCCGCTCTCCAAACGAAGGGCGGACTATATCAGGTCTGAACTTGTAAAAAGGGGTATTGATAAAAACCGCATAAGCACTGAGGGACACGGCACTGCGGAACCCATCGTACACTTTAACGATTTTCAGAACAGGTGGAAAAATAGAAGGGTGGAAATCATTTTAATTAAAGAGTGATCCATAATCTAATATGCGGACCAAAAATAAAATAAATTATAGCCGAAATTTCTCAACAGCTCAGGAGTAAAAAGTGATTTGGAAAAAAGCAATAGTATTACTCTGGATACCACTAATTATTTCCTGCAGCGACTTTTTAGCAGATTATATAGCTGTGAAATTCGTTGCTGTTTCCTTTATGGGAAAATGGAGTTACGCCGCTGAATTGGATGATTGGAGTACAATGACAGCTCATCCCAATCCTGCTTATGAGCATGTTTGCTTTAGCCAGGAAGGATCTAATGAACGGTTTGTTGCTATCGGAGTTCAAGTGACGGTTTCCCTAAATGGCAGAAGAATTGATTATACTGGAGGATCGCCGGGAAGTCCCATGTATGATATAGTTTATGCAAACGGAATTTTTGTTACTGTGGGCGGAGGCGGCGATCGTGCCGTATCAGCAGACGGCATTAACTGGACCTCATCTGATGAGGGAAACGGTCTAGCATACAGTGGATTAGCTTATGGCAACGGATACTTTTTAGCGGTAGGGACAAGCGGAAAGAGTTGCAGAACCACAGACGGTCAAAACTGGGGAATAATAATCGATATAAATGGTGCAGATAACCGACATTATAACGCTGCAACCTATGTTGATGGTATATTTATGGCTGTCGGCAACAATACTATTGCCTATTCAACTGATAATGGTACCTCATGGAATGCTTATATTACTTTAGAAGTATTACATGGTGTTGCCTACGGTAATGGTATGTTCATGGCGGTTGGCGAAAACGGTTATTGCCGATATGGTGATCTGACTGGATTTATTAATGGTCAAAGCTTCTTCTTAGGCTCAGACAGATTGAACGATATTATTTATTCCCACGGCCAATTTATTGCTGTGGGAAACACAAACAGGATCTATTATGATATTACCCCAACAGGTTCTAAACATGTGGAAACAGATGTTTCAAGCGGTTATGTTTCTATTACGGGTAATTATTAGTAAACATATAGTATCGAAATGTGAGAACCGCTCAAACCTTTTTTGCATCATCTTTTAACCGCAGTATAAAATATAAAATAGCGGATCCAGAAACGCACATATTAATAAGAATCATCCATGTGCTGTCAAAAAAGTGAATAACAAAAGCGCTTGCCAGGACACCCACTGCAATAGGAATATTTATACCGATTACATTAAACAGATTCATGTAAATAGCGCGCATGTTTTTATGCGACCAGGCATCTATCAGGTTAATAACACCGAGCACCCAGAGCCCGAAGCCTAGGCCATGCAGTAAATTTACTGCCAGCACCAGACCGGCAAAACCAAGCGGAGTAATAAAAGCGAGCAGCAGATTTTTTATAATCATTAAACCGGCGCCGATAATCACCATACGGTAACTTCCCAGTTTTTTAGCAATGGCTTTGGAATAAAACATAACCGGCAGCTCAGGGATAGCGGAAACCGCGAAGGCCAGCCCTATAATTAAAAAACTTAAGTGGTGATCATCAAAAAAGTAAGCAGTAAAATTAAAGGTGCCGAAATGTCCGAACGAGTGCAAAGCACAGAATATGAGAAGACGCTTAAACGGTTTGTTGCGTTTAAGATGATCCCAAGGAATCTTAACCTTTGATATTTTAGCCTTGACTCCCGAGAAGGCGACAACTGCCAGAAAAACAAATCCAATACAAAAATAAATCATGATGGCCGCCATATCATTTAACAACCAGAGAAACATACCCACAAGGGCTGTGTTTACAACCCAGGAAAGCGTACCGCTGATGCGGTAGCGGCCGAACAGGGAAGCGGGACGTCTGCGGGCGTGTAAGTATTCCAGTGTCTCCGTGTTAATAAGCGGATAGACGGGGTTTGCGAATAATCCGGTGAGCAGGATCCCGATTCCGATAAAGAGTATTTTATTGTGTATGCCGATGTCCTTGATAAGACCAAAACTGGGAATACCAATAAAAAAACCGCCTGCTATTACAAACAGAGCGCAGAACAAGAGTACTCGGTTTTCGATTTTAAATCTGTCAGCTACGTAACCGGCTACCGGATTGGAAAACAGACTTAGGAAAGATTTTGAAAATAAAAGCAGTCCGATTAAAAGATTAACTGGCTGTCCGTCCGTAAATATCAGCACCTTTTTTAAGTAAAGACTGAAAAAGGGATTCATGGCGCTTAAACCCATAAAACTGAACCAATAGAGAAGAATTATTCGTATTCCGGCCTGCTTGCGCATATTCAGCATAAGAGCTGCAAACATAAAATGTTAGGGCAAAAAAGTCAACGTGCTTAAGTACTTTTTAGTACTTATTAAAAATCCTCCTTTACTTATTCCTTTTAAAAACATACAATTTTTGACCTTTACTTAATAAGGAAAATAATCCGGATTGTGTAATTTCAGAGATAATTTTTTCCTCTTTCATATGATGATCGCTGAAATAGAAGACACCGTCTGTTTTTAGCACTCTATAAAACTCCTTTAAAATTGATTCTTTATTATCACACATATGAAACGTATCAAAAAAAAGAACCGCATTGATATGATTTTTCTTTAATCCGGTAATACAACCGGAACATATGGTTTTTATATTTGAGATTTTTCTCTTAAGGATAAGCGTATCAATCTTTTTAACGGCCAGCGCAAGTATATCCAAAGCATATAGCATTCCCCTGTCACCAACCTTTTTAGTCGCAGTAAAAGAATAACTGCCGGTTCCGCATCCGTAATCAAGAATGTTGTCTCCCTGATTGATTTCAACTTCATCAAGAACCTTTTCCGGCTGTACAAAAATATCGCGCACAAAAAACGCAAACGACATAATATTAAATTCAAAGGCATTCATTGCTTTATTCATTTTTTTTAACCTCCATAAAAGATTTATACCCGTAAATAATTACGGGCAGCTGTACCAAAGCCCAGATAATGGGGCCGTGTATTTGTTCTTCAAAACGGTAAGTTCTCATAATTAACATATACGCTATATGCACTGCACAGAGAAGAAAGAGAGAAATCCCCAATAAGAGTGCTCCTAAAAAGCCAAAACGCTGTTTTGCAGCACACAGTGGAATTAAAAACAGCGCTGCCAAGACACCCACAGTGTGTCTTGTACCGCCAAGGCAAATAATCGAACTAAATGAATCATAAGAAATAAAGGGAAACTCAAGAATATCAAGAGCTATGAAAATAATCCCAATGCTCACTGATAAAGCAGTAATTAAAATGATATGATAGTAATCAACAAATGTGAAAATGAAATTCATTTTCCTTATTACCCTTTTTAAAAATGCATAAGGACAAAATAACCTTTTCTTTGATTTTGTCATGATACACCTCCATAATTA
>CAZEPL010000133.1:0-5656 GCA_964514135.1 uncultured Spirochaetaceae bacterium
AAAAGGAGTAAGTTATGAGTGCAAAGTTCGAAGTGTATAAAGATGCCAAGGGTGAATTTAGATTCCGTTTAAAAGCCCCGAACGGTGAAATAATCGCCGTAAGCGAAGGCTATACTTCTTTAGACGGCTGTCATAACGGTATTAAGTCCGTCAGAGAGAATGCTCCCAAGGCAATAATCGAGGATATTAAATAGCCGGCTGATGCTATTTATCTTTCCCTGTTCCGGAAAGTGTTTCTCTCACCTTATCGGGTCTGTTATAGTTATCTTCATGAGCGGTTACGGCGAACACCCGATTGCCCTCACGTACATTAATATACCTTGCTCCGTCAACCGATGAATAATAATAACCTTCGGTTGTAATTACCACCCACTCACCGTCTGTAAAGCTTACCCAGGTGGCCAGATTGTTAACGGTCATTATATTCCATAGTTTCAGAGTATGATCCGCGCTTGCCGTAAGCACATAATCTCCGGCAGGAGTAAATACGGCTGAGGTGATATAAGAGGCATGCCCGCTTATACTCTCTATCTCCCTGCCGGTTGTTATATCCCATATTTTTAGCATGTCCTCCCCGCAGGAAAGCGCGTACTTGCCATCCGCAGAAAAAGCTGTGCTATTTATTGCACCTCTGTGCCCGGTAAAAGTTTTAAGCTCCTGGCCTGTAGCCGTATCCCACAGTTTCAATGTATTATCATAACTTGCGGAAAGCACATAGTTTCCGTCGGGTGAAAAAACCACACCGGAAACCAGGTCCATATGTCCTTTTAATGTGTATTTCTCCGTTCCGGAGGCAATATCCCACAGCTTGACGGTCTTGTCCCAGCTGCCGGAAACAGCATATTTTCCGTCGGGTGATAGATCAAGAGCAATTATGACATCGGTATGTCCTCGGAGGGTTTTGAGTTCTCTCCCGCTCCCTATATCCCACAGTTTAATGCTCTTGTCCCAGCTGCCGGAGAGCGCGTATCTGCCGTCATCGGCCAAAGCCGCACAGGAGACAACATTAGTGTGACCTCGAAAAGTCTTAAGCTCTGTTCCCGCAGCCGGATCCCACAGTTTCAGTGTCATATCATAGCTTCCGGACAGGATATACCTGCCGTCAGCTGAAAAAACCGCCGAAGTAATATACCCCGTGTGTCCGCTAAAGGTTTTTATCACTTTGTGCTCCGGCATGTCCCACAACTTTAACGTGGTATCCCAGCTGCCCGACAGAGCTTGCAGGCCGTCGGGAGACAAGGCTACGGTTGAGACCGTATCGCTGTGCCCCCCTAAAGTGAAAAGCTCTTTTTCCGCGGCCACATCCCACAACTTTATACTTGTATCCAGACTTGCCGAAAGCACACGCTTAAGCTGCGGTAAAAATATTACACAAGATATTACATTGCTGTGTCCGCGCAGGGTTTTAAGCTCCCTGCCGGAATAGACGTCCCATAACTTTGCGGTATAATCACCGCTTCCCGAAACAAAGCTGCCACCGTTCTCTGAAAAGGCCACCGAAGTGATGTAGTATGCATGTCCGCGATAAGTTTTCAGTACCTCCCCGTTTGTTAATCCCCACAGCTTTATGGTATTATCCCAGCTTCCGGACAGAGCGAATTCCCCATCAGGAGAAAAAGCGACGGACGTAACCCAATCATAGTGATCTCGCAGCGTTTTAAGCTCTTTTCCCGAAGCAATGTCCCAGAGTTTTAAAGTCTTATCCAAGCTGCCCGAAAGCAGATACTTACCGTCGGACGAAACAGCCACTGAAGTAATAAAAGCGGAATGGCCGATAAATGTTTTCACAACTTTACCGGTTTGCAGGTTCCACAGTTTAACGGTCTTATCATAGCTGCCGGAAACCATATACCCGCCATTGGGCAAAAAAGCCACCGCAGAGACAATATTCGCGTGTCCATTAAAATTTATTATCTCTTTACCGCTGCCGATCTCTATGAGCTTTAACACGGCATTACCTCCTCCGGCGAGCAGGTATTTGCCGTCAGGTGAAACGGCAATTGACAGAATATAATCCCAATTACCCTTTATTGTCCGTACGATATTACCTGTAGTCATATCCCAAAGTTTTATAGTATTGCCCACACCGCCCGAAAGCATAGAGTGCCCGTCAGGTGTAATGGCTACGGTCTTTAGCTCCTGAGAGTAGCCCTGATACACTCTCAGCTCTTTTCCCGAAGCAAGGTCCCAGAGCTTAAGGCTCCTGTCCTGACTTGCGGAAACCGCGTATTTCCCCTGCTCTGAAAAAGCAACAGCAGTAATTTTATCCCGATGCCCGGTAAAGGTTTTAAGTTCTCTGCCGCTCTCTCTATCCCACAGTTTTATGGTATTATCCCAGCTTCCGGAAAGTATCCGGCTCCCGTCGGGAGAAAAAACCGCGCAGGAAATGACATTGGAATGTCCTCGAAAGCTTTTTATCTCTTTTCCGCTCTCAACATTCCAAAGCTTTACAGTCTCATCCCAGCTTCCGGAAACAGCATATTTTCCGTCAGGTGAAAAAGCCACCGTAGTAATGGTATACGCGTGGCCGCTAAAGGTTTTTATCTCTTTACCGCTGTTTATATCCCATAATTTGATAAGCGCATCCCAGCTCCCGGAAAGCACATACCTGCCGTCAGAAGAATAAGCCACGGATGTAATATCCGTGGCATGTCCCTTTAAGGTTTTAAGCACTTTTCCTGTCTCCACCTGCCACAGCTTTACCGTGTCATCCCCACTCCCTGAAACTACGTACTTGCCGTCGGGAGAAAAGGCAACCGACTCAACAAAGTCGGCATGCCCTTGAAAGGTCCTCAGCTCTTTACCCGTAGCAACATCCCAGAGTTTCAAGGTGTCATCCCAGCTTCCGGATAGAGCATATTTACTGTCAGGAGAAAAAGCCACCGAGCTTATTTGATCAGAATGTCCTGTAAATGTTCTTATCTCTTTACCCGAAGCCGCATCCCAAAGTTTTAATGTTTTATCCTTGCTTCCGGAAAGGATATATTTACCGTCGGGAGAATAAGCCACGCAAAGCACGAAATCAAAATGTCCCAGCTGTACAAAAACGCGGGGTGTTTCATCGGCGAAAAGTTGAACTGCAAAAATAAAGAATAATAAAAAAACCGCTTTTGCTTTTTTCATCGTACAAAACCTTATTAACTCATTGTAGCGCAATTATGGTAAAAAAGTGAATTAATGAGGCATTTTATATCAGATCTTTTTTCATATAGTGATGTGAACCTTGTATTTTTTTATATATTACAATTAGGTCAATCGCTCTAAGTTATTACCACATCCTCTACCTTCGGCCGACATTATTTTTTTAGCTTAATCCTCTCAGAAGGTAAAGAAGACTCATGATAATTAATTACTTGCCGAGCTTCTTGCAAAAATAACATTTTTGCAAGAAGCTCACATAACCTATTCTTTTCATTGCATACTACTATTCTTATTAAAATTTGTATATGTGAGTTAATTTTTATACTTGTGATAATTTCCGTAACCGGTTATGAGAAATTTATTTATACTGCTTAAAGCATCCAAGCTAAAAATATCTTTAAACTCCTTGCTTTTAATTGTTTTATTAAGCCATTCTTTCATATCAGGACCCTGCCAGAAAGGCTGTGATTGAAAAAGATCATTGAATTTATAAAAATAACTGTTCATGAATTTGTTTACCCGTCCCGAAATCACATCTTTCATCAGGTAGGTATACGTGAGTTTGTCATAGATTAAATTATGCGGATCGCGGTACCCATGGTTTATAAGCTCCGTAATCTTTAAATGGCATTTGCATTTCGCGTGTTTATTAACAAGACTGCAGGTCTGACCCATAAAATTCTTGAGTTTTTTTCGCGACCGTGACAGTATTTTTCTAAAATTGGCGCTGCTCATGTCCATAATCTCGGCACCCAATTTTGAGGTAACATTAAAAATAACACCGAGGATTATTACCAGCCGCTGGGTTCTGTTCAAACAGATAAGGGTGGCCATGACGCAGTTTATCATGGTATCATGCACCGCGGCCTTGATTTCAGGTGTATCGGCAGGCTGCCTGTCCTGAATATAATCCATTCTTTCATAATAGTTGTCAAAATTGAAGGTGGCGTTTTCCAAACCCCTTTTTTTCATATTAATTATGTGATTTACCACTATCCGGTACAGCCAGGTTTTGAACGCCGCTTTAGTTTCATCATAATTTTTTAAGTGGGTGATAACTTTTATAAGGATTTCTTGAGTGATATCTTCGGCATCCTCAGGATTTATGACCATCCTCATAGCAAGATTATAAATCCAGTCCTTGTAGCGTGAGATCAGGGATTCCAATGCATGTTTATTACCGTCCAGTGCCCGGACAATCAATTCTTTGTCCTGTATAAGAGGTTTTTTATGATGTATGTTCAGTTTCTGCATCGTGGACATTTCAGCTCCTTACCGGAAGCACATGAAAGATTATAGGATTCTTTCATATACCTGGTTTCTTACTTTCAATTAATTATACAGTGAAGAAAAGCAAAGTGTGACATTTTTTAGCTTAAAAATTTGTTATTCGTGTAATTATTTCTGCTTTTTTGCCGCAGGGAAATTATTGTAAAGGGCCAGCAGGGCAAACCGTGAGTGGGCGTTTGTTTTTTTAAATATTTTCAGGATATGATTTTTGGCTGTTCCTTCGGAAATGAAAAGTTTTTTAGCCACAGCTTTGGATGATCTGCCTTGAAGCAGACAAAACAGTACCTCTTCCTCGCGTTTACTAAGTTTATAAAATTGGGAGAATGATTCCTGTTTCTTGGGGCCCTGAAAATAACTCGTCTTTTTCAATCCCACCGCCGTCCTGTTATCCGTATAAAATACCCTGAACTCTTGATCCGCTAAGGCCAGCGTATCATCATCACGAAGGAACTCACTGCCTGAAATCCTCTTACCGTTAATAAAAGTGCCGTTCATGCTGTCAAGATCACGCACGCGAAGATATTCGTCCTGCAGATAGATTTCGGTATGTCTTCTGGATACCTTCTCGGATGAGAGGAACAGGTGGCATTTTTTATCCCTGCCAATTATAAAGGGGAAAGTGTCGATTTTAATGAATATGGTATTGCCGTCGCTTAAGTTCCCTTTTAAGAACCAGAATTTTTTTAAAGTGCTCTTCTGATTTAGCATGGACCCGCTCATCATTAAAAATTTACGTTTTATGTTATGATTTCTGTTTTTTTCTGTCAATACACACTCAACCACACAAAAAAAGCTATGTGCCGCGGAAAAAACAGAACATACCAAACGGCATACGGAATTCTTACCACTATGGGGATATAAATTAGGCATCATACAATAACAAGGAGGTAAAATCATGAAAGTATTGTTTAGTACGATTATTGTCTCAGTATTTTTGTTTTTTATGTTTTTTTCATGCACACCGCCTTTGGAAAACGATGAGATGACCTATATCGAGGTGGCGGGAGCAGACGGCCCCGGTTTTGCCGTTAATTTTGCGGATTATGGAGCAGGAACCCAGCCTGTGGCTTTTGGTCTTGACAGCGACGGTAATATACACATTACAGGTACGGTTAATTATACTGCGGCAAATGCCGTAATAACTCCACCTCAAACAATCTTTACTTTACCATCCGGGTATAGACCATCAGCTGCTCAGTACTTTGGGATCACCATCAATGGTTAT
>CAZEPL010000134.1:0-5572 GCA_964514135.1 uncultured Spirochaetaceae bacterium
CAAATTTGGTTGACTGGGATTATAAAAAAGCCTATTATTTATTTATTTAGAACGATATGTTGGTTCCGGCTTTTGCACGCGGATTATTTACTGTCTGAGAATGTACAAAAGGTATATACAGAAATAGCAAACAAAGTATTGGTATAAGTAGTTTATAAGTTTTCATGGTTCAAAATATAACTCTTTTTTTAAAAAATTCCAAACCCCAAATTGATTAAATTTAGGCTAAAATTGGCGGACTTAAGGCTGGGTTTTATGCGGCTTTTTTATCGAGCATTAAAGCTTTTCATTCCTCTCTCGGTTTCCTGTCAGAAAATATGTAAGGAGGATGGACGATATGGGATTACTCGGATAAATCCGGACGGCGAATGATGATAGTAGAGGTATTATAATTAATGAGCGTTTGCCTATAAATACTGCCTGGTCAGTTAAATTAATTAAATTTCTTGACTTCAAAAACAAATGGGCTTATAAAATTAATTATGAAAGCTAAAATATTTGTTTGCATTTTTTTATTCCATATACTTGCCTATGCAGTATGGTCTTTGGAGCTTGAAGTAACGGCAACCAGTACCTTGCGGCCTTCTTCCAAAAATACTTATGAGGCGGCACTTGTTTTTGACAATACATGGAAATCCTGGAGTGAAGGGGTAGCAGGAGACGGAATAGGTCAAAAGATATTCGTTAAGCTAAAAAACCAAACACTTACTTTAAAACATTTTTTTATCAGAAACGGATATGGCAATTTGGAATACTACTTAAAAAATAACCGTGTTAAAAAATTAAAGGTAAGTGACTCATACGGCACTGTCAAGACGGTAGAATTAGCGGATACGCCTTTTTATCAGATAGTTAAACTATGTGGCGGATTGAAAGGCTCTGAATTTACTTTTGAAATTTTGGCGGTATATAAGGGTGAAAAATGGGATGATACCTGTATTTCTGAAATAAGCTTAGACGGTAATCTTACTGGTTTTCGCGAATACAACACCAAAGGTGAAACAGGAAACGGATCTTCTGCGGTTTAATCCGGTAATAAGACTCAGCTTTTTAAAGATTTTTTACAAAATATTTTAAAATATAATGTGAAATTACAAAGCGGTGCTCTCTATAAACTCATGCCAAACGACTGCCATAGCGATAATCCTGATGGTTCTGAATATCGGATATTGGGTTTTCACGGAAATACGGTTGAATCGGATTGGAGTACATGCAACACAGGCGGCGGGACTTTTGCCGAGTACTGCAGTCTTTTCCCCGGGGAGAATCAGCACGTAATCGTTGTTCTCAATATCGAAGAGTCTGATTATGGCGGGAATCGAGTTAATTATTATGTACTGCAGGGAAACAGCTGGCAAAAAAAGCAGAAACAGCCTTTTCCTTCATTAAGAATTGAGTATTTTTTAGATTTTACGGAGATTTCTTATGAAGAGTTGAAAAATAAGATAATTGATTTCCGGAAAGATTTTGCATCGTTTGAGAAGGACCAGTCGTTCTCATATAATTTTTTAAATGTCCAAACCAATGATTCGGCACAGATTGATACTATTACTATTACCTTACCCGAATTTATGCTGTATCAAATGAAAGAAGAATATAATATTTCTGTAAATATAAAGCAGTTGTATCTGTTATGGGATTCTGACTCACTTGCATTTCTTTTACAGGAAAATATTAAACAGTAGTCCGTATCAAAAAAAGCATATTTTTATCATCACACCTCCTTTTTAGAAACTCCCTCAACATTGTAATCGATTGCAGTGTATATGGAATCGGTTTCATGTTGTAATAACTATCCAAAAAGTAGCAAATTAAATTTGCAGATATATTAAAAAACAAATTTTTTAAAAATCAATAAATAAAAGTATGAAGACTAATGAAAGGTTGTGGTTGGAAAACCAGGTAATGTTTATTTTTACTTGCCGTTGGCAAGGATAATAATTTTCCAATTATTTAATAGGAGGTATTTATGAATTGGAGAAAAAACTTATATGTTGGTTTCATTAGTTTTGTGGTTTTGTTATTTCTATTTGGTTGTTCGCTTACTGAATTTGAAAGCAGCGAGGAAAGTCAGGTAGTGACAAAAACCATCAGTTCCGCAAAAAGCGATTCGTTGACATCGTTTAACAGCGGTATGTGGAATAAAGCGGATTGGAACAACGGGTCGCCTTTCGGGTGCGCCTGGAATCCCAATAATATAAGCTTTAGTGGAAGCGGGATGAAGATCACCTTGAATAACACCTCGCGTCATGGAAGGGCTTATTCGGGAGGAGAGTACAGGAGTAATGATACGTTTACCTACGGAACATTCAACATTAGTATGTCTACTTTTACCAAAAGCGGTACAGTACAAGCGTTCTTTCTTTACACCGGCAATCCCTGGGATGAAATCGATGTGGAAAAAATCGGTACCAAAGGATGGCAGTACAACTATTACAAGAGTGGCCAGGGTGGCCATGAGTTTATGGGTGGTGGTACGAGCATTGAGTGGGCTTCTAACTATATTAAGTACGGAGGCAGAACGGTTAATGGCAGCAGTTCCTCGTTGCCTTCCCATCCCATGCAGGTAATGATGAACGTATGGAACCATGACGGCAGCGTGAATGACTGGCTCGGGAACTGGTCTTATTCCGGGGCCCTTAGTACCACTTATAGAAATTTCAGTTACACACCACTTGGCGGCGGCGGCGGCGGTGGTGGTGGCGGCGGCGGCAGCTGCACTGCCTCCACAATTACCCCCTACCTACAGGTAAACAATGGAAGCTGGCAGCGGACTTCAAATGTAACAGTCGACTCAGGCGCAAAAGTAAAATTTGGCCCTCAGCCTTCATCAGGTGGATCATGGTCATGGAGCGGAGGCGGTACATCTGGTTCATCTCGTGAACAAACTATTTATCCGTCAAGTTCATGCACAGCTAAAGCCACCTATACAAATAGCTGCGGTGCACAAACCACAATGAATTTTAACATTACTGTAAACGGCAGCGGCGGCGGCGGTGGCACGGCCGGGAATTTCACATTAAACTCTTGGCAATGCAGTAGTTCCAGCGGAGTCACGATCTGGACCGGCGGAGTAGGAAGTTTTGATCCCGGTGACTGGATCAGGTTCAATAATGTGAATCTGTCTACCGGATATAATAATTTCAGCATCGAATACGGGACCACCTTAAACGGCAGCATGGAGGTAAGACTGGACAGTACAAATGGAACGCGGATCGGAACCGTCAATTATTCTTCCACCGGCGGCTGGGGTAACTATAACTGGACCGGGTGTGGTATGGATCCGAATGTGGCCAAAGGGACGCACACCATTTACATCAAGAGTACAAACGGGGCCGCAAACCTGGCACGCATCACTTTCAACAATAATTAAAAACATACATCACAAAAAAAGGGGGGAGAAGTTCATCTTTCCCCCCCCCTTTTTTTTTAAGAGGTATTGCATGTTGGTTCGATCATTGACATTTTGCCTGCTGATATTAATTACGCTGACCGGTATCTTAAACTCTTGTTCCCGTGATCAAATATGGCTCGCAAAATTCAGTTACCAGGACAAGGAATATTCGGTCAGGATCAAGGATGTAAGGGAAGACTTATTGTTTACCGCGCGGCGACGTCGCCAGATTGCCACGGACGTAAACTGGCATAAGAATTATTTGTTTTCCAAATATCTGGCTCAGGAGGTCGCCGTATTGGAAGAGTTGGACAGAGGACTAATGGATAATCCTGATTTTGAAACGGCGTACGAGGAACTTTCTAAGCAGGGTATACCGCATGAAACCATTATAAAACAAATAGCGCTGGAACATTTTCGTAAAGAATTCCGCAAAAAGTTCGCTGATCATATTCTGCCCGCGATAACGGAGGAAGTCTTGAAAGCATATTATGAAGAAAACAAAGATGCCGCTGTGGAGGAGCGAGACGGCAGGATGATTCCATTAACATTCCCGCAGGTTAGAGATGAGATTTACGAGGTAGTGTGCGAGGAGTACTGGGATGATTTTATTAAAACCTGGTACGAAGAAATGAAGCGGAAATATAATGTGGTATATAATGAAGAGGGTATTCACATATTAATGGATATGGAGATGAATTATATCGATAAATATGCCAAAGCGTTGGGTCCGAATATAGCCCTGAATAAACAGGCAACCGCTTCTTCGGAACTGAAAAGCGGGTGTGAAACAGCCATGGCTTTCGATAGTAAGGATGAAACCGTATGGTCGACGGCAACGGAAAAAGGTCCTCACTGGATTGCAGTAGATCTGGGCGGGAAAATGCCCGTCAGCAGAGTTGTTCTGGAGTGGGGAGAACATTATCCCAGTTCTTTTATAGTGCAGGCGTCTTCTGACGGTAATAACTGGAAGGACGTTTTTACGGTTACGGAAGACACGGGCGGAGTTAATCGCGTGAATGAGGTGTTGCTTGAAAATATAAATGAGAGATATATCAGAATATTTATTGGAGAGGATACTGTCTTTTCAGTAAGGGAATTTGAAGTATATAATTAGCTGTTATTTTTTTTCTTTTTATTTTATACATTTCAGCATCCGCTCTGCTTAACAGATCGTCCGGTGTGCAGGGTTTATCCGGATCATAAAAGGCGGCGCCGATACTTACCGCCAAGCGTTAAGGCTGCTGTTTTTTGTTATTAAACATCTCGATCGTCCTGTCTATTCTTTTTAAGAGCAGCTCGCAGGTCTTTTTATCGGCATCTATAGGAAAAACGGCGAACTCATCTCCGCCAATCCTGGCAATAATATCGCTTTCTCGAAAGCAGCCCTTTAATATGTGAGCAAAATCTACCAAAGCTTTGTCGCCTGTCACATGTCCCAAACCGTCATTTATCTCTTTAAGACCGTCGAAATCGGCAAATAAGAGAAAAAACTTTGTTCTCTTTCTGTTTGATAACTTTATCTGGCGCTCGAGCATATCAAAAAAACCACGTCTGTTATATAAATCCGTAAGCTCGTCATAAAAAGATAAACGTTTTAATTTTTCTCTTAAGGCAACTGTTTGGGTTGTATCACGTAACGAAACCAGGTATGCTGTTTTATTTCCCCAGGTTATTTTTACGGTTTTAGATTCTACTATTATTTTATCCTTAGACGACCGTGTAATTTCGATCTCTGCATTTTTTCCATTTGAAGCGAGCAAATCCTTTTGCAGGTGTCCGATTAACTCGGTAGCTCTTTTCTTAAATATCTGTTCCGCAGTGGGATTTACATATTGAATAAGGCCATCGTTATTTAAAATAAGAATGCCCTCCGCTAACTGCTCGATTAAATCCCTATATTGTAATTCACTTTCTATGAGTGATAACTGCATCTGTCTCATTTCAGTTATGTCGGTTGAGATGATCATGGCTGATTCTATATTATTTTTTCCTGTGATCAGCGGTATAATACGGGACATGCGCCAATTGTCAACACCAGCCTGGTGTTCGAAAATAGCAGACTCAGCCGAAATAAAGACCTTACTTAAGATGTCTTTAAAATATTTATGATATGATCGATGGTAACTATTCAGCAAAAAAATTAAAAAAATCACTTAAGCACTATTAATTTTTTTA
>CAZEPL010000135.1:0-5354 GCA_964514135.1 uncultured Spirochaetaceae bacterium
TTATTTATACAATATTTAAATATTTTGTCCAGCAATATTGCGTATGATCCCTTTTCCGGGCTTCATGGGCTTTTAGGAAGCTCGATTCAGATTATAAAATTGTCTAAAATTTTAAAAACATCATTTTCTTAAGATATGAGTTTTTAGAGGTGCCCATAATTTAAAACGGTTCTTTTTTTCCATTACAACTACAAAATCATTTAAAAATGCGATATAATGAAATAATAACATATATTCGCCCGACCCCTTTGCTGCCTCAGGCAACCCGGTCTTGGTCGTCATGACAGGGAGGTAAAAAATGAGAAAAGCTTCAACCGCCGTTTTATTTTTTGTTTTTTTCTGCGCTGCGCTTATCTTCGCAGATGATATGGAAACACTCTTGAGCTCGGCGCTATCAAAGCTCTATGCGGACAAGGCCAGGCCGATGGTCGTCTGTTTTGGCACCTTCACCTACGCGGACAAGGACCTGTCGAGCGAATTTTCGCGTTACCTGGAGAGCGCCCTCGCGCTCGGATTAAAGAATTGTCCCCAGTTTGAGCTTTTTGCCCGCGACAAGCTCGAAAAGATACTGGAAACACAACAGCTCAATCTGAGCGACGTCTTCAGCGAACAGGATTCCGCGCGCGTCGGCAACCTGAAAAACATCAAGGCCATGCTCTCTGGCAGGTTCTTTGACGCGGAAAAAAACATCGAGGTCTTTCTGGAGCTTGCCGCCGTGGAAACTGGAACGGTCATGGGGAGCGTTAAGGTGGCGATCCCCAAAACACTGATTCCCCTCAATGTCTCGCTTCTACCCGACAATTACAACGACGCCCTCGCCGTGCTGGCCGAATTAAAGAAGATCGAGCCGAACGAGAACGGAAATCTCATGGTAAAGGCCTGGACGAAACGGGGAAACGGGGGAACGTATCTTGACGGCGAGGAGCTTATCATCCATTTTTACGCCAACGCCGAATGCTACATCAAGATCTACCACATCGACGTCAACGGAGAGATGCAGCTCATTTTTCCCAATCAATTTCATGACAACAATGAGATCAAGAAGAACGTTATCTATTCCATCCCAGATGAATCCTACGGATTCGCCTTCAAGCTTGAAAAACCCTTCGGCACGGAGTTCATCAAGATCATCGCCTCCACCAAGCAGTTCAAGGATATCGAGGAATCGTTTTCTTCTTTGGGAAAAAGCTCGAAAGAACTAATCACGCGCGGATTATCCGTGCAGCAGCGGGAGGCCCGGATCAACGAAGTAATGCTGAGCTACACGATTATCGAGAAGTAGAAACGGCAACGGGAGTTTGCCATAGAGACACGGAAACGCGGGGGAATAAAGAAAAAAATCTCAAATCGTTTAATAAAAAAGAGAGTAGCAATGATAAAAATACTAATAGCCTTCACATTCCTTTTTGCAGTTTTCACTTCGACGTTTGGCCAGACGGCAAAAGAGGCTGATGCTTTTTTCAATGAAGGAAAAACTTTGGCTGAAAATTCTAACTATGATGCGGCCATTGATAAATTTAAAAAAGTCGCTGAAATTGATCAAACACTAGGCCCGAACAGAAAATTTAATTTAATACTTGAGTATGGCTGGATCGGTTACTATTATAAACAGTTGTATCAGTATGAAATGGCTCTTATATATTACTTCAAAACGCTTAGTATTGCCGAAGAATTAGGCAAGAATGATTTGATTGTTATTTTATTAAACAATATTGGATTAGTATATGATGCCTGGGGTTCGTATTATACGGCATTGGAGTATTACCAAAAAGCCTTATTCATCGCTATAGATAAACAAATAAAAGAACAGGTGCCTATAGAGTTAAATAATATAGGCTCGGTATATAATTTTTTAGGTAAATATGATATAGCACTAAATTATTTCGAGAGAGTTTTGAATATCGATAAGGAAGCAGGAAGAAAAATTGATATTGCAATTGATTTAGATAAAATAGGGCAATTGTATTTTGTTTGGGGTCAGTTGGATAAAGCGCTTGAATATTACAAAAAAGCATTAGATATGCTTGAGGGACTGGGTGATAACGAGTTTCTCGCTATCACATTAAATGATATAGGCACGGTTTACGATTCCTTTGGGCAATATGAAAAAGCGCTTGAGTATTACAATAAAGCATTAATAATTTATGAGAAATTAGGTAAAAAAAATAAAATCGCTGGGCAATTACGTAATATTGGCTGTGTTTACTGGATGTTAAAAGATTATACTAAAGCATCAGATAATTTTACCAGATCTATACAAATCAAAGAAGAATTACGTCTTACAGCTGCAGGTGCGGTGCGAAGGGATTACTTGGCATCACAAATACATACTTACCAGTGGCTTGTATCCACATATATCCGTGACAACAAAACATATCAGGCGTTCGACATTATTGAGCTCTCTTCTTCCAAATATCTTATAGAGCAGATGAGTAAGAAACTCGATGAAAAAAGTCTTAGATTTAAAGGCATTAAAGAATATCAGAAAAAGCTGGATGACAATACAGCTATTATCAATTACGCCAATCTGAATCTCATAGCGGGAACTGCACAAATCGTAGTGGATAATAATACCATCTTTGCCATTGAAGTTAAAAGCGATGAACTGGTCGCAGGTATCAATAAAAAGTATAAAAGCACCATAGATTACGCAACGGGAAAACTGCGAGGCTTAAAAATTGTACGCAAAGAAGAAAAAGAAGAGCAAAAAGTAAGCGAGGATGATTTTGACAAAATAATAAATTATTACCGGTTACTGCTCTCCCGGCCGGAACTCTCGCAGGCAGAGAGAGAAAGTATGGAATTTATCAGCAGACAGCTCTACAATTTTTTGTTCGGAGGCATTGAAAAGCAGCTGACCGGTAAAACAGATCTCGTGATCATCCCAGGCGGCATTTTGGCTTTTCTGCCGTTTGAAAAACTCATCATGCCGGACGGAAGATACCTGGTGGAAAAATATAACATCAAGTATTGCCAGTCGCTGACAGTCAATGAGATGATCGCTCAAAGGCAGTACGGCGCGGCGCGGAAACCGTTTCTCGGCTTCGGCGGCGCCGTTTACGACGAAATCCAATATAAAACCGACATGCTCGTCTCTGAAAAGCAGCTTGAGAACCTTCAGGACGAGACCTTGGCGCTTTTAAGCCGGGGCGCGAGCACCAGAAACGCTTACAGCACGCTCGGGCTGGCGAAGTGGCCTAATCTGCCGGGAACCCTCACTGAAGTGACGGCAATAAAGAATATTTTTAAAGATTCCGAAGTCTATACGGGTGAAGCCGTTGATGAGTCGAAAATTAAAAGTCTGTCAAAATCGGGTATTTTGAAAAATTACCGCGTAATCCATTTCGCCACCCATGGACTCGTTGTTCCCGAAATACCGGAGCTCTCCGCTCTTGTCCTCTCGCTTTTTAAAAATGAAAAAAACAATGAAGACGGATATCTGACGATGAACGAAATCGCCGGACTTGAGCTCAACGCCGATTTTGTCAATCTATCCGCCTGTGAAACCGGCCTGGGCAGGATTTACGGCGGCGAAGGCGTCGTCGGACTGACCCAGGCTTTTTTGATCGCCGGCGCCAATGGTTTATCGGTCTCGTTATGGCAGGTGGCGGATGAATCGACGATGAAGTTTATGATCGGCGTCTATAAGCTGGTGCAGGAAAAGGGATTGAGTTATGACAAGGCAATGACAGAGATGAAACGGGCATTCATTAAAGGCGCAGTAAGCACGGAAAAATATGATATTGAAAAAGAAGGGGCTGCAATAAAAACGATTGATGCACAGAATAAGACGCCCAATAAATATTCAAGTCCCTTTTACTGGGCGGCTTTTATCTATTATGGGAAATAATGTATATATTCATAGCAACGACTCTTATAATAAAAAATCCGTGCCTGAAACGTATGAATCTTCTGGATGAAAAAGAGCAAAAATCAATCTGGACACGGTTAATCAGGAAAGTATATGGTATTGATCCGTTAATTTGCATGAAATGTGGATCTGAAATGCAGATAATTGCTTTTATTACAGATCCGGAGCAGATTGACAGGATAATAAATCATCTTGTTGCGAAAGGCAGGCCACCACCGGGAATTGCAGCTTGCTGCAATATGGCTATTCAACGGATTTTTGCCTGATTTTTTGATTAGTACTAATTTGGGCTTTTCAGGGCTTCATGGGCTTCAGTAAGCTTGACTCAGATTATAAAATTATCTATAATTTAAAATTGTTACCTGTATGGAGTCGAAGGGTCGGGATTCGCCGTAAGCAACACTTGAAGAAATCCATACATCCCGTATTCACACCCGGGAGCGATGGACGGGAAGTTTTGTGTCCATAAGCTCTCGGCTTAAAATTTTTCGCTTGAGCTTCTGCCTTATGGGTGCTATAATGTAAAAAAAGAGGGAATGTATGTGTAGAAATGCCGCTGCGACCATGTTTTTCTGCGCCTTAAGCGCCATTTTACACCTACGTTTACTGAACAACCGGCGACGGGCGATAAGAACGGCTATAGCAATTCCTATCAATTATACGAAAAAGTAAATTCTTATGCCTAACAAAGAATAATTGGAGTAAAAAATTATGAACAATTTTAAACGAAATGATAAAAGATACAAAGGAGGCGCTGACAAATGGTCGGGCGGCAGAGATTCAGGGAGGACAGAGATGTATAAAGCGATATGTGATGAATGCGGTAGAAATTGTGAAGTCCCATTTAAGCCAAGCGGTAATAAACCTATTTTCTGCAGCAGCTGTTTTGAGAGCCGCGGCGGGAAAGAGAATAAAGGGTTTAGAGATAGAAATTCCGGAGGAATGAGTTTTGGCGGAAGAGATGCTAAAAGACATTCAATGCATAAAGCAATATGCGCTGAATGCGGCAGAAGCTGTGAAGTCCCATTTATACCAACGGGTGATAAACCGGTATATTGCAACAGCTGTTTTGATAAAAACAAAAGTGAGTATTCCGGCAAACCGGATGGAATTAGAGATAAAAGCTATCATATTAATAATGAAGAATTAATGAAGAATTTTGGAAATTTAAATTATAAACTTGATAAAATTTTAGGTATTTTGACAGCTGCTCCTGCCCAGATGCCGGTTTCAAAAAAGGATTCAGCTAAAGAGGATAAAGTATCCAAAGCTAAAGTATCCAAAGCTAAAGTATCCAAACTAAAAGAATAATAATTGAACTTCATGCAAAAATCAAAATATATATTGAAAGGATTACTGAAATTGTGGAGGAATTTATTCGCATTTTTTCAAATATATTTATATTGTTTATATACTATGATTGGCATAAATTGCAGCTTGCTGCAGCATGGCTATTCAAGGGATTTTTGCCTTGACAAAAAAA
>CAZEPL010000136.1:0-5334 GCA_964514135.1 uncultured Spirochaetaceae bacterium
AATTTATCTCTGCAAGCAAATAAATTTTAATATCTTTTCATTCTAAATGCAATTATATTTATCCTTGACAGCAAATAAATTCGTATTATACCATTAAAGTAATGAGTCTTCATAAAGATCATATTAAATATATGATATCCTGGCCCTTGGTGCGATGAGGGCTGTCTTAAACAAGGGCTTAAGGATTCCGGAGGACTATAGCATCACGGGATTCGATGATATCTTTATGGCAGCGGAGTTTGTCCCTGCTCTTACAACCATGCGCCAAAACTATTCATTACTTGCAGCTCATGCGGTACAAACCATCATCGATTATATATCAGGGAAAAATGTAGGACAAGAAATTATAATCACGACCTGTCTGAGTCTCATCGATAAGCATTTCCAAACCTGCCAAAGCACCAATCTTAGATAAACATAGATCTAGGTATTTGTTATTAAAAATACACTGTTGCCTTTACAGGCTAGTACTGCTTTATGGGGTTTGCCGATATTTTTCCAGATCTTTGTATTGATATTTACAGTACCCGAATTACAGTTATTGTCCAAAATAATGTATCCATGTACATATGCATCACTTGCAGCAGCATTCCTGTCTTGAGCGTTTAAATATATGGAATACAATTTACTCTTATCGGTTAAACCTAAATCAAAACCATCATTGGGATGAATTACAATTCTGTTTTTGGGGAGAGACAGATCAGTATACACCCTTAATGAACTTGTTTTTTTCATCTATAAAAGCGCACCAGCTGCTATTTATTATAGTAATATTTGATTTAAATTGGGAATTTTTTTTATTACTTTTTGTAAGCAACTCCCATAATATGGGGGCTTGCCCCAATCAAAGTCGGCTCACACTCAAGACGCTGAATTATATCTAATAAGAATTCCCGGTACTCATTAGTATCCCAAATAGTATCAAAATCCCGCATCATATAGCTTATTCCTTCAATACCAATTGTAGCTTCATGCTTGAAACCGGCCTCTTCCATTTCAGAACGCAGCTCATCCGGATGCTGAAAAAAGGCATCGGTGAAGTATAGTTCATTTCCTGTGGGATTTCGATGCTGACCATCCTGCAAATCCTGCTTCATTATTTTTCTAAACTCAGGATCTCGGTAATAGCCTGAGTGCAAACCATCAATATTTGCCTGTTCAATATGCTTGGGCACAGGATCAATGAGATGCACCTCATACCCCAACCCGGCCAGCCAGCAGGAATATCTACCCGCCGCTCCGCCCACATCTAAAACTACTGCGGGTGCTTTGGGCAGATAGCACACTATTATCTGCTGCGAGCGTATAAACTCAATCTGACCAAAGCTGCAGTTGAGCCTGTCTTTTTCATTAAAATCACCATAATAATCAATTATCTTTTTCATCATATCTCCTTTCTAATAGTTTCCAAGCGAAGTACAAGTTGAACAGCTGCATCTTCTGTTGTCATATCAGAAGTTAAAGAAATGAGTGACCACATCCAGAATTGTTATCCTAATGTCAGGCATAACTGCCATTTCGTGTGTCAGGATAGGGAGCAAATCACCGGTTTTGGCACTGGTAACATAATCCTTCATGGAAAGACGTGATATTTCATCAAAAGAATCATCAGGCATCTCCATACGAACTGGAATCGAGCCTTTCTTTATGTTGAAGACTTCCTGAAATTGAGGCTGCATGATTAAACAGGCCATGGCTTTTTGAGCTTCTTGATTCTTTGGATCGACCTTAAACATGATAAAACTTTCAACAGTAAAAATGAATTGTCTTCTTGTTTGCGGAGCATATGTTACAATATAATCAACATTCGGTTCTTTACCGGCAGCTTCAAACTGACCTTTGTTCCAGTCACCCATAAACTGCATGGCAGCTTCACCTTTGATGACCATATCGGTTGCCAGGTTCCAATCTCGCCCCGGTGCACCTGGATCGGTGTACTGCTTGATCATTTTAAAGGTTTCGAGCACTTTCACCATTGTAGGGCTATTCAAAGCTTCCGGATCGGCTTCTACCATAGCTTTCCTGTAGAAATCAGAACCGCCGGTCCCAGCTACGATCATTTCAAATACAGTAGTCTCCTGCCACGGTTGACCGCCCCAAGCCACCGGAATAAATCCTGCTTTCTGTATTTTCTTTACTGCTACTTCAAATTATTTCCAGGTCTCGGGAATCTCAGCGTCTGCCTTCTCAAAAGCTCCAGGATTACACCACATCCAATTAATCCTATGTATATATACCGGAACAGCCACATAATTCTCTTTATACTTCATAATGTCAGCAACAACTTTGGGTATAAGCTTATCCCACTCTTCAGCTTGAGCAACATCGTTAAGATCTGTTAAATATCCTTCATCTTCCAATAATTGCTTCAGTACAGCTATAGCAGCAGCGTCTCTGCTATCGGTCAACCAATGGAGCACTTCTACTTCACCGTTAGTCACAGTTACTCCTTTACCCTGACCTTCTCCGAAAACAATTCCTGCTATTATAAGAATACAAAACAAAAAGATAGTAATATATTTCATAAACAATCCCCTTTGAATAACTTTATTTCTTTTTATACTTAGTTTCTAAATTGAATAACCATAGTAATCAACAATGTTGTCTGAGTTCGCCATAATCGTGCTGCTATTCTCTATTCTTTAGAATAAGAATGCCGTCAATATAATAAATGTTTTCATACCTATAATATACCTGGATCTTAGGGCTGGGCAGGTTACTTGAACTGTGGTTTCCTGTTGAAACAACCTGGGCGTTTTCATAATCGCTTTGTTCCAGGATAATCTCCTCATACTCATTCTCCTTTATTTCAATCGGTATAGTAAAATCATATTTTTCTCTGAAGTATTCAAGTACATCATTTTCTGAACTAAGGGTTAATTCATCTAACTGTCGAGAAAAACTATTTAACTCATCGAACATGTCATCATAATTGCTATAATCAGGATCAAAATTAGCAAACTCTTTAATTTCGATAATTCCCTCAACGGAAACCACACAAAGATGAGAATAGATGGGCATGGGCATTTGGGCACCTGTTGTACAGGTATAACTTGTTTTGCACAGTATTTGCCCCGCAGTATTGCGGGCAATGGGGATAATCCTGACCGAAATACTTGACGGACCTGTAGAGAATAAGGGTAGGCAGCTTAAGCATGCAATCAGCACAATAATATATTTACATTTTCCTATCATTTTGGAATTTATTATACAGCGTCACAAATTATTTTCAACATTTTTAATTTTAAATGCAACACTTACAAACTGGGCACTTGTGTTCTTGAATTAAATTATTTATCATTCGAGCTTCTTGCAAAAATAACATTTTTGCAAGAAGCTCCTAAAATGGAAATTGCTAACTTATTATGGTATAAAGAATAAATATTTTACTAACTTAATATATTTTGAGTTTTGCAATTTCCTCATTCAATTAATATATTATAGATTTAACGAGTGTATATATGATACCTCTGCTTACCAAAGTCCGTCTGCGCATTGCCGGTAATATGCTGCGTAATACAAACTGTTCAGTCCAGGAGATCTCCGACAGGATCGGTTTTTCTGACATATCCCATTTCGGCCACCTTTTCAAGCGCAGCTATGGTCTGAGCCCCTCTGCCTATCGCAATCACAATTGATGATTCTCCGAATTTCATTGATTATCCTCTCTTTTTTTGAGGTCCGTCTATTATTATTATTTTATAAGAAATCTGTAATTACATAAAAGGAGTTAAATCATGAAAACAGCGGTATTGTATTATTCAGAAACAGGCAATACCAAAAAGATTGCCCGCGCCCTGGTGTGCGTTTTTAAGCAAAATGCGGAATTGATTGACATTCAAGATGCTTCTATAGAAAATATTGCACACTATGATCTTATCATTATCGGAACTCCTATTTTCGGCAACAACCTTCCCGATCCTGTTAAGAAATTACTTCTAAGCACTGATCTCAATAAAAAAAATATCGCCCTTTTTTATACTCATGCCGCACCCATGGACTCAGCTTCGCCACAGCGTTTTTTGGAAGTGGCTCTACCTTTCTTAGCAAAACGCGGAGCGGTTGTTAGAGGAACCCGGCACTGTAGGGGGGAAAATAAAAATCCCGAGGTTTTGCTTTGGCTTAAAAAGAACAGGCCGGACGCTTATAAAACTGCTGTTACAGCAAAAGGCAAATCTGATGATACTGATTGTGCAAATGCGAAATCATGGGTAAAGCATCTGTATTAAACCATATTATCTGATTTATAAAGGAGAAGAAACTATGGGAATAATCGCCTGTTACATTTATAACGAAATGGTAGATTGGGAAGTTACATATGCCTGTCATGTACTGTCTCAAGGTCCCGGAGATAAAAACAAACAAATCATGACCATATCTTCCGACGGTTCCGCTAAAACAAGCTGCTCAGGATTAATCTATAGAGCGGGAAAACGGGTACGAGATATTATCGAGCAGCCTACCCTTGAAGGTTTAATTATTCCGGGCGGCTTCCGTCATGACGACTGCAAGGATCTCTATGCACTTATAAGGATGCTGCATAAACAAGAGAGATTGCTGGCCGCGATTTGTGCCGGCCCTATTTTTCTGGCCCGTGCCGGTATTTTGAATAATGCACACTATACAACAACCCTTACGGAAGATTTTTTTGTCTCCCAAAACATGGAGGATCCGTTCCCAAGGAAAAATTATCTGGCTAAAGACATCGTCCGAGATAAGCATGTTATAACAGCCAAATATAACGCCTTTCTTGAATTCGGAGCTGAAATATGCGATTGGTTCGGTTTTTTTAACAGCCCTGCCGAGAAAACAGAAAGTTTACATGCATTTAAGATGGTTAACTGTTAATTAAACCTCTTAAATATCCTGCATATTGCCAAACTGATCCACAGCTGAACCTGTTTGGCCTTTTCGGTCATAGTGGCTTTGTGTATTTTGGAATAGGAATTTTTCCACAAGCTGCTTGACTCCTGATATTCAAGCAGCCAACCCAGCCGCCGTCATCCTGTCTCGTGCATAGTAACCATTGGAAACCCTTTTCTATTCTGGGATCAGTCTGGTAGCCTGCTTGAATCAAAAGCCCCATTATGGTACCGGAATAGTACATGGCGTACTGTCCGGCTAAAATACCCCGGAAATCCCCTTCTGCAGTTTGACATGAAAATAAATATTCGGAAGCCTGTTTAATTGCCGGGACCTTGTTGGTAAACTCATACTTTTGAATGAGAAAACGAAACTGTTTCCATGTTTCAATCAGACTATAATTAACATCAGGGTATTTATATTTGTTTTTATTGGGCGAGTCCCATGAACCATCAGGCTGCTGTTTAATTA
>CAZEPL010000137.1:0-5332 GCA_964514135.1 uncultured Spirochaetaceae bacterium
ATGGTTTTAAAGGGTTCTCGATAAATAATATAACTATAGCTAAGCTGCTAGTATAAAGTGGAACACTCCTAAAGGATGTGGGGTAAAAAAATCGCTTATATAATCCCTATACCTTATTTACCATTGACTATGTTACGTTTTGAAAACCGCACCGATTTTTTATATCTTGCCGTGTTGGCCTGTTATAAACCTGCTTTTACCAAGATGCAAACTGAAAAACTAATCCACTTTAATCTGCATCGCTTATTGTAGCTGAAGCAGCAGACTGAATTTTCAAGTGACGGATCCGTAAAAAAGCAGCCTTGTCGACAGGAGATAATTAAAACTTTCTCTTCTATGCCGTTACAGGACGCGACTCCGGCTGTAAACACATCATCTTCTTTCCAAAAAGTAATACTACCCTTTACCAGGCAACAAGCAGAATAGTTTTTGTTTTTTCCTCTGTTAGAAATATAAATAATCTACATAACTTGATAATTTAATAATAATGCTCTAATATAAGTTCAGAATAAAATGATTTTATATTTATGAAACTGTTAAATAATCTATGTGGTATGTGACAATAAATGAAGTCAATAAAACTTACTAATATTCAAGAATTACGGATAGTAGATGTACCTCCACCTGATAAATTGCGTGCTCACGATGTGTTGATTAAGGTAAAGGTTGTCGGTATCTGCGGTTCCGATATTCATTATTATCAAATGGGCAGGATCGGGTCCCAGGTTATCCAATTTCCGTTTACTGTCGGTCATGAGATGGCAGGAACCATAGAGGCCGTAGGTTCCGGTGTGAGAAATCTGCAGCCGGGCCAAAGAATCGCGGTAGATCCGCTTATTGCGTGCAATCAATGCTATCAATGCAAAGCGGGACGGCACAATACCTGTAGAAATCAGAAGTTTTTGGGCTGCCCCGGTCAGATGGAAGGATGTCTTTCCGAATATATTGTTTTGCCCGATAGTTGTTGTTTCCCGGTCCCCGAAACCGTTTCGTTAGAGGCGGCGGTTTTATGCGAACCATTGGCAATCGGATTTTATGCGGTTATACAGTCAGCAGAGCTAAAAAACAAAACCTTGGGCATATTAGGTGCCGGACCAATCGGATTAAGTGTTATGCTTGCCTGCATGGAGAATAAAGCGCAAAAGATTTATATGACTGATATTCTGGATTACAGATGTGATACAGCTGCCAGAAACGGTGCAACTTGGGCGGGGAATCCCCAAAACGAGGATATAGTAAAAATAATTACCCAAAAGGAACCTCTTCTTTTGGATGTGGTTTTTGAGTGCTGCGGCAAGCAGGAAGCGTTTGATCAGGCCCTTTCCGTGGTGAAACCGGGTGGAAAAGTAATGATTATCGGCATCCCCGAGTTTGACCGTTATTCATTCCAAGTCGATACCGCAAGGCGGAAGGAAATAACATTCCAAAACGTACGCAGGCAAAACAAATGCGCACAGTTCACAATAGATAAAGTAGCTTCAGGCAATGTAAGACCACTTTTTATGGCGACTCACAATTTCCCTTATAACCAGGTAAAAGAAGCTTTTGATCTTGTGGAGGGGTATAAAGACGGTGTAATTAAAGCGCTGATACATTTTTAGCGGATGAGGACCCACCTTTATGGATTTACATACCGGCATAAATAGCGTTTTCCGCAAGTAACCAATTCACTTTAAAAAATTTATCAGCAGGATTGTGATATCATCAACAAGGGGAGAATCACCCATAAAGATATCGATCTGAGAAAATAACTTTTTTTTAAATTCTTTGTTCGGTGAAGCAATATTTTTTATAACCATACATATGGCCGTACTGGTTCCTTGCTTCAATTAAACCGTCTGAATATATGAATAATTTCATATGCTTTGTGATCGGCAGCACGGTCTTACCTTTTTTAAAATTAATTTCAGCATCGATACCCATGGTAGGAAAATTAACCTGCAAGGTACGCATTTTAGCTTTATTATCTTTTGCCATAAAATATAAATACGGGTTGGTAAAACCACAATTAAACACCTCCAACTCTCTTTTCTTCTTATCAATAAAGAGAAAAATAGCTGATATGAACATTGAAGCGGGTGTTTGATCAAAACACAGATAATTGATTATTTCCAGCATTTCCTCATTCTCAAGATTTATTGTATCACTGTTGTAGTTTAAATATGCGAAAAAAGAACTCAGCATTATTGTCTCCAGCGACGCTGAAATATTCTTACCGCTTACATCAAAACAGGAAACCAGATATTTATTCTCGTTTAACTTAATGGAAAAATAAAAAGCTCCTCCCAATTCATGTGCCATTTTTATATTAGCTTCAATTTTGATATCCGGATCATTAATCTTATTTTTTGCCAATAAAAACTGCTGAATTTCCCTCGCGTTTTGCAGTTCCTGATCCTGCAGACTGGACACATAATTTATGAGTGTTAAAAAAGATACCAGTCCGAAATAACTGCCGTCATGATAGACGATGAAGTCGTCTGAGAAATTGATGCCCTTTTTTTGGATTATCGAGTTGAGTACCTTTTTAACATTTTCCCGGCTGTTCAATTCGATGACATCACGTTCTACATATTCACTGATCGGTGAGTTCTTCAAACTTTCTCAGAGAGATCTGCTTTTTTCATGCACAGTGACAGTAATCTCCTTCATCTCA
Organism: uncultured Spirochaetaceae bacterium; assembly: GCA_964514135.1. Taxonomy (GTDB): domain Bacteria; phylum Spirochaetota; class Spirochaetia; order SZUA-6; family RPPD01; genus JAFGGG01. The sequence goes on from CAZEPL010000137.1 coordinate 2,657, forward strand.
CTAATTCTAATGGTAAATGATTAAGTTAATACTATGTGGCTGTCGGTAATAGGGATAATGTTTTCCTTATGTTTTTTAAATTCATCCTATGGAACAACTGTATGCCAACTTGATATTTTGATAAAATCTACGGCAAGTATTGATATTCGCCGTAGATTTTACGATAATATATATATGAAGGACGAAATCCGCAAGAGAATCATGCTTATTTTTACAGAAAACCATGGGTATGTTTCCACAGGCGAAATACAGGAACAGGGCATACATAATACCTACCTCGCTGAACTAGAAAAGGAAGGAACAATCAGAAAGGTCAAAAGAGGTCTTTATGTACTAACAAACCATGAGCCGAGATCAAGTCTCATCGAAGCTATATGTCTTGTCACTGACGGTGTAATTTGTTTGAATTCAGCCCTTGCTTTTTATCATTTGACTACCTTTCAACCCCTAGCTGTAGAAATCGCAATCGAACATAAACGCAAGATCGTTCTGCCCAGCCATCCTCCCATCCACCTTGTTTATTTTGGAAAAAAGCGGTTCGAGATAGGAATATCTTTCCAAAAGATAAATGATGGAAAAATCCGTATTTATAACAAGGAAAAAACTCTTTGTGATGCAGTTTACTATCGCCATAAAATAGGGATCGATATTGTAAAAGAGGCTTTGAGAAATTATATAAGGGAGCCTATAAAGAATCTTCCGAAGCTGATTGAGACAGCCGATGTACTGCGGGTCGGCAACATGATAAGGCGTTATCTGGAGGTTTTGGTTTGAATTCCGACAAAAACAAAGTCCAATCGATAAAACAACAATTGAAAAACCTGTCAGGAAAGAAGGATTATTAACGTTTTCACAATTGCCTCCCGTTAAAGGGGGCATTATGCGACTATAACAAAATTATACGGATAAAAAACCGCTCTTCCAAAAAAAACAAAAAGACCGCCCGAAGGCGATCCCGGCGGGCGAAACGAAAATCCCGGATGAGAAATCCGCCGTGACGGAAAAAAATAAAGCTGGCGAAAAATATAAATGATTTCTCACCAGCTTTTAATAAAAGGAGGCTGGAGAGCCGTACCACCTACGAGCTCCTCGACGAAGCAGTAATTTTCTATTTCTTTATCAGGCAGAAAATTATTGTTTCGTCCCAAGCACGCGGCAGCTTGAGGAACCCCGAAAAAACATTTTCTTTTTCCGTGTTTTTCGGGGTCCCTTCCGGTCTTCTTTTCAAAGATCCGCTGGATGACGCGGAACAGGAAGATCAAAAAACTGATCATGATCCGCACCAGCCACGTATCACCTCCTGCTTGTGCGGCGTGTGGCGTGTTTCATCGAAAAATCCACCACCCATTAAGCACCTTTATAACCACCCCTCACCTTTTTATCAGAAAAGTGAGGGGTGGCTTTTTCGGAAGTAAAACGGTACACGCTCCATGATATTTATTTATCAGTAATATCAAGGCAATAGTTCGTGAATAGGCGCTGCTTGCCCGATTCGACGCTCAACATGATATACAGACCCTTGACGTCTTCGGGAACTGCAACTTCGGTCGTCCATTCCGCGGTTTTGTCGGGAGGGCTGATCGGCACGGAGGCAATATCCGGACTTACCTAAAAGCCATAGAGTATACCGTCTTCGCCAATAACAGGAGGATTGCCGATATGGACGTAGGTTTGGTATTCGCCCGGGTTGAACGTCTGCCATGTGAACTGCAAACCCCTCTCGGTGCGTGTCATCCCGGTCAGCGTCAAGACGACGTCATTGAGCGCGGTAATCTCGACATTGGGTTCTTGGATCAACCCCTCTCCCGGCGTGGCGATTGGATATTTTATATCCTTCGTCACGTTGTCAAGATCGACCTCCAAGATGGCCGCGACTTTATTGGCATCTTTTTCATAGTAGTTGTACTGGCCGGTGACGTAGCTGTATTCAATGGAAAGTTTCGATCCCGGAGAGATGAAAGCCTGCGGGCACTCTACGTAGATCATCTGCGTTACCGGCTCGGATTTTTTGCCGCCCTGGAAGCCGCGTATCTGGAAACCCGGCGCCACGCGGTGGCCGCCCGTTCCGACAAACACCGTAGGGCAGTTGGTGGTTTTGCCGTCTTTGTCGGTAAGCACCACGGCTTTGCCGTCGATGGCTTGCATCGCGCTCCAATCGCCCGTTTCATTGCGGATGATCAGGTCGATACGCAAACCGCCGGAGTCGGTTTTTTCGATCCCGGTTGCCACGGCACTCCAGCCTTTTGATGTAATGGATACCCCGAATCCTATGTCTTCAGGCACTACGACGTACCCGCTGACGTAGAGAATGAGAAGCAGGAGCAATGCCGCGAGTGGAATGAGAAGGGGTTTTATCAGTTTCGTAATGAATTTCATATTTCTTCCTCATTGAGTGGGTGTGATAGGGGGAATAATCCCATTGATGAGCGAAACAACCTGCCAGTATTCGGCGGGGGCGTCTGTTCCGCCATTAACGGCTTGCACGGTCTTCTCCCGGCCTTGATATGATACGCTGATGAAATAGGTATAACACTGCCCGCATGGAGTATGCCAGGAGGAATACAACTCCTCGGTGAACCAGCCGAGCCCGGCAATGCCCTCAAGCAAGGCGCTGACCTCCGCCGGAGTGACCTGCTTCTCGACATTCCTTCCGCCCTCCTCGGCCGTGATGATCCG
>CAZEPL010000138.1:0-5217 GCA_964514135.1 uncultured Spirochaetaceae bacterium
GATATATCCATTTATTCTACAATTAAATCAGGATTGTTAAAATCTGTTTTTGACAGATCGTTAAATATATCTGTTATAACTTTTTCTACATTTTTTGAAAAAAGTTCGTAAGGGTTTTGACCAGTCGTTTGTTCATAATATTTTTTAATATATATTAATCCGGTATCATCTTTATCCTCTGTTTTCTCACCAGCAATTCTTTTTGCCTGATCATACACTTGTACTTGTACTGATATGGTTGAAACGATATCCCATGTCCCTGCTATGCTTGAAATGGAAAAGGCTATCACACTTACCTCTAATGAATTATCAACGATTGGAATAATACCATTCTCTTCTTTAATTATTACTTTTTCAAATAATTTTAATTCTGCAAAGCTATCTTGTAATGTTTCCATAAAAGCAGACACCAAACCTAGCAGATTATGAGTATATAGCCCTTCATCAAGCAAGTATAGTCCAGTATAAATAAGTGTTCTATCAAATTGCTGTTGGTGATTTGTTGTGATTGTTATTGGTTCTGCAGACATACATGTTGATAACATCAATATAATACCAAATAACAACAAAACAATAATAATTTTTCTCATAATTAATCTCCTTTAATTATTCCTAATAGTTTTCCTTTAATATCAAGCATATCATCTAAATCATCTGAATTTATAAATACACCGTCAAAAGATACATCAATAATATTATTTACATTGTCATATATAACTTTTACAGGAGTTGTCTCATTTTCAACCATACAATATATTTTCCATTTTATTCTTACAGCAACAATTGCATTGTATAAATTATCACCGATAGATTCTAATTGTATAAACATATAGTTTGCTTCAGGTATAAGCGTGTCCTTTTTAATAAGCGCAATGTGAAAAACATTATTTTCTTCAGTCCAACCTGTAGTTTTACTATCATATTCTAATATTATTGCATTACTTAAATTTAACTTACCGCCTTTGTATGCTTTAGTAAAATCTATTATTTTACCTTGTGCCATAAGATTGTTACTTACTAAAGAAGATTTTTCTAATGATAAATCAGAATTAATGAATTTTATTTTATGAGTAAAAGAAAGGTGAGCACAAGAATTGAAAATTAAACATAAAAGAAATATAATGAATATATGAATTTTTTTATAAGCCATAGTTGCTTCCTCCAACACTAAATGTAGCATTATCAATATATAATACAAGTCACTACTGTCCGGTTTTTATATAAAAAAACCGTAAAAAGTAATTTACAACCCCTTGTAAAATTAATATGATCTGAATTGCCCTAACAAACCATTATAATACAAGGAGTTGTAAATGGCTTTTCAATCAAATATTCTATCACAAATCCTGCAGGAAGTAAATAGGTCGCATTGCCTCATTAAAAATCTAATCGAAAAAAAGGAATGCCTCATATAAAAATCTAACCATAATGATTATACAATTTTATGTTTTGATCAATAACTATTGCTCTTATATCACCGATTTTTTCTCTGAAGTAGACTAAAAAGCAACAAAGAAGAGCAGCGGGCATCATACACTTGCACCAGCATTACCTGTATTCAATTTTCCTTAAGCAAATGGTATCCAAGTACCTTAAAAAATAGTTGAAAATAAAATATCTGCTTGTATACTGCATAAAATGTCCATAAAAAAGGAGTCTGCTTTTGTCCGCTGATTTTTGCGAATCTTGGTCACCGTCTGATATCAATGCTATAGTATGGGACTGGAACGGAACACTGTTAAATGATGTTGATATCTGTGTGCAATCCATGAATATGCTGTTGCAGGACTATAAGTTGCCTTTACTCTCAAGAGACAGATACACCTCGGTATTCAATTTCCCAGCCATCGAATACTACAGACGCTGCGGATTTAAAATCCATACGGACAGCGAGTTCGAGGAGCTTTCCGTTCGCTTTCACCGGAACTACATGATGAAACTGCATGAGGCTGCTGTCAGTAAGCAGCTTGTAAAGCTGGCGGCTGTAGCTGCGGCCACCGGTGTTTCCAATTTTATTCTCTCAGCCATGGAACAGGAGCTTTTAGAGAGATCATTAAGGCATTTTGGGCTTGTCCGGCTCTTTAAAGGAGCTTACGGCTTAGACAATATGCAGGCAAAATCAAAAGTGCTGGCGGGGAAGCGTCTTCTTCAGAGGGAAAAAGTAAATACTGCCCGAGCAGTAATGATCGGTGATACCGTACATGATTATCACGTGGCCAAAGAGCTGGGTCTGCCCTGCATTCTTGTGACATTCGGTCATCAGCATGTTGAGCTGCTGTTTAAAACCGGGGCACCGCTGTTTGAGCAACCCGAAGCTTTAGCGGATTTTATGGGAATAAACAGCGATTCGTAGCACATTATTTATGAAAGTTGGTGGGTAAACACTTTCAAAGCATTTTTTAAATTGACTGGAAAGGAAAAAAAGTGGAAAAGGATTTATACAAAAAAATTGATATAAGAGAGGAAGTTCCGATTAAATCGTTTACTATCGCGGCTTTTATATGTAAAAAAGAAAATAATAAAGGTAAATATTTACAAAACAGCTGGCAGATGATTTCCGGAAAAATAGAAAAGGGAGAAAAGGCATGGCAAGCAGCGCTAAGGGAGATAAAAGAAGAGACGGGTATTACTCCCGATAGTCTCTACTCTGCTAATAAGGTTGAATACTTTTACGAAGTAAACCAAAATTGTATTAACCTGGTTCCCATTTTTGTGGGATCCGTTGAGAATGAGGTTGAAGTTAGATTATCGGATTCAGAACATAATGAGTACAAATGGATAACTGTAGATGAAAGCCATAACTATTTGATATTTCCAAATCATATCGATATAATTGCTTATTTAGAAGAGAATTTTATTAAAAAGGAACCTGTTAGATTTCTTAAAATAGAATGTACGTAACTATTACTAAAATGAATAATTGGTTTTAAACCATGAGTAGCAAAAAGATACTTTATATTCTATTACTAATGTTTCTCTCTTTGTTTTTAAACTGCCATGAAGATAATAATCATTATATTAATGCAGATCCCCTCAATAGAATAAAATCTCTTGAAAAGGAATTGTTGGATGCGGCAACTAAGGAAAGAGAGCGCGACATACTGTTTAAGATCTGGGAAATATCATATTTAAACCCTGAAGTGGGTTTGGGTTTAAGTGTTATTGATGAGCAGAATAATAAAGTTATTCAAAAACTGTCACAAGCAAAGGGGAAAGTAACAGTCACCATTACGCTGCATAGCGATACCGGTGTGCCCGGCGAAATGGACGGCTGGTTTTATAAAATAGAGTTTACCCCAATCGATATTGACAATGTCTATATCCTGCTAATGGAATAAGGAGTGACAAATGAATAAAATAAAATTAGGCCCTGACACGTTAATTTTCCCCATGCCTGCTGTGCTCGTAGGCGGTAAAGCGGAAAGCAAACTCAGCTTTGCTGCGATTGCCTGGAGTGGAATTGTGAATTCATCACCCCCCATGATCGGTGTGGGAATTCGGAAATCACGCTTTACTCATCAATTAATTTCGGAGACCGGTGTGTTCTCGGTTAATGTTCCTTCTGCGGATCAGGCGGTGGAAACGGATTTCTGCGGTATTGTTTCCGGTAGAAATGTGGATAAAGCGGCGGTATGTAACTTTACCATTTTTTACGGTACCCTTGAAAACGCTCCCTTAATATATGAGTGTCCCTTAAACCTTGAGTGCTCGGTTGAAAAAGTAATCGAGCTTCCCTCTCATGATTATTTTATAGGTAAAATTATTGAAATACATATGAATGAAGATCTGAAATTGGAACGCGGTCAAGAGTTTGCACGGATTGATCCTTTAGTTTTTATGGGAACACATTACGCGCGGGTAACGGGAAACCTGGGAAAAGCATTTTCGATCGGCAACCGGCTGAAAAACAGATAAAAATCAAGGAGAGTCAGTATGAAATATGATATAATTGATTTTCCGGCGGAGAACCGGGACTTCATGAATCAAACCGCTGCCTTATTATTTAATGGCTTCAAGCATGACCATCCGCAGGCATGGCCTACCATAGAAAAGGCCCTGGAAGAAGTAAGAGATGCGCTGACAGCTGAAAAAGTCAACAAAATCGCTGTTTTAGATAATAAAGTAATAGGCTGGGTGGGTGCGATCCCCGAATATAATGGGATATCCTGGGAATTACACCCTCTGGTTGGTGATAATGAGTATCGAAGCAGGGGAATCGGCAGCAAGCTTGTGGCATGCCTGGAAGAGGAAATAAAAAACATGGGCGGGATAAACATATTTTTAGGAAGCGATGACGAAAATTAACAGACGTCGCTGTCGGGCATAGATTTATATCCTCAGGTTATCGATAAAATAAAACAGATAAAAAACTTAAAGAATCATCCGTATGAGTTTTACCGAAAAATGGGATTTGAAATTATCGGAGTATTACCCGATGCCAATGGATTCGGCAAACCGGATATTTATATGGCAAAAAGAATAAAAGGACTGCGCTGCAATGAGGGATTTTAAACATGAAAAAAGACTATATCAATAAAGTCGCTGATAAACTTAATATCAAAGACACGGTTCCCAAAGAGGAACTGACTAAATTTTGTGCTCGCAGTAAGAAAATCACAATAAAAAAAGATGAATATTTTTTACGGGTAGGAGAAATACCGGAGCGCATTGGTTTTAATCTGGGAGGTCTGCTGCGCCTTTATTATATCAATGAGAATGGAACAGAGGTTGTCAAGCACTTCTGTGTGGAAAATACATGTGCAATTTCTTATGCTGCTTTTGTACAAAGAGAAGAATCGAAACTATACATCCAGGCATTGGAAGATACTAAGCTGCTGGTAATCGATTATAAGATCTACCGTAAACTGCTGAACAGCCATGCGTGCTGGCGGGAAGTGGCCAAGAAATTGGCCGAGCTGATTTTTATTCTCAAAGAAAAAAGAGAAGCCGGTTTATTATTACATGATGCCAAAGAGAGATATCTGCAGTTCCTGGAAGACTATCCGAATCTTGAAAAAAGAATCAGCCAGTATCATATTGCTTCATATTTAGGCATAGCCTCGGAATCATTAAGCAGAATCCGGGCGAATTTAAAGTAAAATTAACATACATCAATGACAATTCACCCTCACTCTTGTATTTTCTTTTGTAAATTAATCTTAAATGAGCTTCTTGCAAAAATAACATTTTTGCAAGAAGCTCCTAAAATGGAAATTG
>CAZEPL010000139.1:0-4893 GCA_964514135.1 uncultured Spirochaetaceae bacterium
CGGCTTTACAAAATAATAATGTTTTGGGCTTGATTAATTGCTGAATAGTTACAAAAAATCTTACTAAAATTCCAAGATGCTAAATTTTAGTATCACAAACACGGGCAAGCGGACACCCTGTACACAGCGGTTTCTTCCTGCAGTGTATCTTAGCATGCTGTACAATAAGTGCGTGGAATTCGTTATAAAGTGAATACCTGCTTTTAATCTGTTTATGAAACAGATTTCGTATTATAGTGTAGTTTGCCTTCTTCTCGACAACTCCCATCCGTGTTAAGAGCCGCCTGGTATAGGCGTCCACTACAAAGAAACAGCGGCCGAAGGCATATAAAAGGATGGAATCTGCCGTCTCCTCCCCTACCCCCCAAAGAGCCAGCAGCTCTTTTCTGGAGGGAGCAGTACCGTCGCAAAGCCAGCGCTTTTCAGTAAAAGCCGCTGCGATATGTTTTAACTTTTTAGCTTTCTGATTGTAATAACCGCTCGGTCTGACAAGATCCGCCAACTTGTTTTCAGCAAGATCGAGTATGTGTTCAGGCAGGTTACAGCGCTCTCGAAGCAATGCATGTAAAGCCCTGCTTACATTAGTCCAGGAGGTATTTTGGGTAAGCACCGCACCGAGTATAACTTCAAACTTTTGCTGTGCCGAATGAGGTACCGTATAATCAGCCTTATGATAACCACCGGCATCATAATTCCCTGTTTCTGCTCTGCTCTCAAGCGGCCACCATCCCTGCGGGCCATAATAAGCAAAAAGCAGATCATATATTTTTCTCAGACCGTTAGTTTTGTTCACTTCTTTCATGTTATACAATTTTATCTTGTTTTTAAAAACGGGTAAATGAATATTGTTTTTTTATTATAATAATCAGTGTCAAAAAAGCCGCACATATAATCAATTCAGTATCCTTGACCTACATTGCCCAATGAGTATATGCTACACCACTGAACATTTAAAGTGCTACGGTATATGATGTCAGCTGAAGCTATTCATACGGTTTTATTCATTTTTCTTGATGGGATTGGTATTGCTCCTCCATCTGCGGCAAATCCTTTCTCAAAAGCTCCAATGCCAACCCTGAACTCACTTTTAAAGGGCCCGATGTGTCAGAACAATCAATCCGAAAAACAGGGGCTGCTATTCAATAGTATTGATGCCTGTTTGGGAATTAAAGGACTGCCGCAAAGTGCCACAGGTCAAACCGCTCTGTTAACGGGAATAAATGCCGCCGAGCTTATCGGATTTCATCTTCCGGCTTTTCCCAATCAAAAGTTGGTTGATATCATTAAACAACATAATATTTTCAAGAGAGCGCTTGCCGCCGGTGCGAGCGCTCTCTTTGCCAACTCATACTCGTCATTGTACTTTCAGTTAGTAGAACAACACAAACGCAGACACTCCGTTACAACACACTGTGTACTCGCTTCCGGACTGCCTTTTTGCGATATTGAGGACCTTATGCAGGGGCATGCCGTACATTGGGATATGACGCGGGAAACTCTCTTACACTATGAACTCAATTCAATCCCTGTCATAAGCTACTATCAGGCGGGCAAAGATCTGGCCGGAATCGCCTCCCGTTACGATCTTGTCCTGTATGAAAGTTTTCTTTCCGATCTCATCGGCCACTCCCAATCCATGAACAAAGCTTTATTATTTCTCGACAATCTGGATAATTTTTTTGCCGGTGTTATTAATCACTTACCGGATAATTGCACTGCAGTTATTTCCAGTGATCATGGTAATATCGAAGATATGAGTACAACTCAACACACGCGCAATCCGGTACCACTCATTGCATATGGTAAAGCAGCGCTGATATTCCGCACAGTGCGAAATATTACCGATGTTACACCAGTAATTATCGAAGTTTTAGCCACCTCTCATAAACCAAAAAAATATCGCTGAATAAATTTGATTATAATGTGAACTGTCATAAATTCACTTTTACAAAATTATTTTGTGGTATATTATAACCAGATACAAGATGTTATAAGGAGCAGGGATATGCAGCCGGAGAAGAAAAATATGCGAAACATCATATTAATGATTGTGGGTTTGATTACCGGTTTTATCATCGGCTATTTAATCGTCAATCATGTGCTTACGTCACCAACAGATTTCGACAAACAGCTCATGAACATGGCTAATGAGATTAACAAACTCTGTCCGGTTATGATTGATTCTGAAACTATATTGGACAATGTCATGAGTATCCCCAGAAATCAGCTTGTGTACAATTACACCCTTGTAAATTCGTTAAAAGCCAATATCGATATCGATCAATTAAATGAGCAACGTCGTTCACTTTTAATTAACTCCATTAAAACCCGTGATGACAAGAAAATTTTCAGAAAGAATAATGTCACACTCTCCTGTAATTTTAAGGATAAAGAAGGAGTTTTTTTATTTAAAATTGTCATCGGGCCTAAAGATTATACTGAGTAACAAACTAAAAACACGCTTTTTAACATCGCACGGCAACCCCGATCCGCTAAAACTATAACTACCTGCAGCAAAGGATATCCTGTTTTTTCCGATTGCTTTATTTGCCGCAGCATTTTTTATACTTCTTGCCGCTTCCACAGGGACAGGCATCATTTCGTCCGACCTTGTTTTTGACTTTTAGAGGTTTTACCGGTTTTAACAAGCTTTTTAAATCGGTAATATTTTCCGCTTTATCCGGTGCAAGCTCTATTTTATATTTCCACTTATTCTTTTTAAATATGGCCGCTACTTCCTTTAACCTCTCCTTTGTTTTTACGTTCACTACTGCAGGATTATTTTCAGTCCCCAGCTTAGCGGTCTTTAGACCATCGTATACTTTATATTTTCTGTCACTACCCGGTATTTCCATGTTTTTCACCTTTATCAGTTGGATATTATTCTTTTATAGCATATTATGTGTTTTTTTGTACAGGCTTGTTTATTAATAATCAGTACAGCAATCAGCAGACAAAGACATGATTTTAACTGTACTTTAAAGAATTATTTTTTATCCTTATTAATCTTTTTCTTAAACTGCTTATACATTTTCCCGAACTCTTTGCTCTTTTTTCTTTTTTCCAGATAGGACATTTCATAATATTCAGACTCTTTTTTTATTTTTAAATAATTCTGATAGCGCTTTTGGCTTAGCTTGCCGTTTTTAAGTGCTTCAACAACTGAGCATCCGGGCTCGCTGGTGTGTGTGCAATTTTTAAAACGGCAGTTTTCCGCTAACCTGCTTATGTGCGTGAAAGTTTTATTTAACCCTGCATTGACTCCGATATGACCCAATTCTCTCATACCCGGAGTATCAATTATCAATCCGCCCTGTTCCAGAATTATTAATTGCCTGCGGGCTGTGATATGTCTGCCCTTTCCGTCTTTTTCACGCACAGCACATGTAGTATATACATTATGACCAATAAGTTTATTTATTAACGTTGTTTTTCCCACACCGGACGATCCTAAAAGACAATAAGTTTCACCGGACTTAATTATCCCTTTTATTTCAGGCAATCCTTGGTCGGTTTTATTACTGAAAGCAATTATGTTATGATGAGGATTAATTTCATTTATTTTTAATATTTTTTGCTTGAGCTCTTCTTGTAAAATCAGATCGGATTTGCTGAATAATATTATAGGTGTAATATTACTTTCATGAGACATGATCAAATATCTTTCAAGCCGTGGAATATTAAAATCAAAATCAAGTGACTGTACAATAAAAGCAACATCAATATTAGCGCCTACAAGTTGATACTCAATTTTTTTTCCCGGTGTTTTCCGCTTCAACAATGATTTTCTCGGGAGAATATCATGAATAACCGCGAAAGTATTTTCGTCATAATACTGTACATTTACCCAATCACCGACTGTCGGCAAATCAAGATTGGATTCGGCTCCGTATAATATTTTGCCGGTCAGCTCTGCCGGCAGTTCCGTTTCCTCATTTCTAATCGTATAACTGGTTTTATGTACGGAGCTCACCCTGGCAATACGATACTCAGACTGAGCTGACTGTATTATTTTTTCCCGGTGCCAAGCTCTTAATCCCAAATCCTGTAACTTCATTGTCAGCTGTTTCCTTATCCTTAGTATAATTCAGTATAATATACTATGATTTTTGTGCTTTCCTTCGTTTCCTAAGATGGGCTATCAGATCAATTATTATTTTGATAGCAACCAATGCCACCAACAGGTAAACTCTTTGCCAAAACTTTAAGATTAACAATACTCCAACTATCATGGCCAGATGCATTATACCAATCCGCAAATAGGGTTGATACATAAGTTTCATAACACTGTCCCTTTCCCGTTCTCCGCCCAACATATAATTTTTGATAAAAGAATACCTGTGGCTTGCAAACAGGGAAACCAGAGCCGGCCAAACCTTTTCCAGAATAAGCATAGGCTTCAGCGGCCTGTCAAAAAAAGTTTTTCATAATATGGATTTAAAATCTTATGCCTATTTTTAATAAACAGAGCTTCTTGCAAAAATAATATTTTTGCAAGAAGCTCCTAAAATGGAAATTGCTAATTTATTATAATCTAATAACGTGAATAATTGGTTTATTTCTTTTTCTAAATATATCAATTATCTCATTATAAACATTTATTAATTCAAATGTTCCTTCTATTTTATCTGGAGCATCCATTAAAGTAAAATCATTCTGAACATCAATTATTATTAATGCTGCTTTTTTATAATCTGGATCAGTATATTTATTCAAGATAACCCTTTGTAAAAAATTGCGTCTAACGGCACGCGCATATATGACGTTTTCACCGTAGCGATAGCGGAGGTGAAAATGTGGCGAAGCCCGTAGCGACCAACAGGAGCGGAGCATATATGCGCTGTTGGACTAAACCACCTACGGTGGTACCCTTTAAGCAAACTCTTTATATTT
>CAZEPL010000140.1:0-4785 GCA_964514135.1 uncultured Spirochaetaceae bacterium
TAATCGGTGAAATCTGTGGTTTCGAATTCAGAATTCCTATTTATATATCTTAAAAATTATTATATAATCGCATCTTAGATACATGAAATCAGAAACCGAATCTGTAAATCTGGAGCCAAAGCTCAAAGAACTATCGCTTCTCTTCGAATTAAGCCAGGCCATAGCCCATAGTCTGGATTTAAAAGAGATTATAGGTCCGATTTTAAAACTCATGGCTCTCCACATGGGCATGCACCGCGGTACAATTTCTTTGGTAAACAAGATTTCCGGGGAGATTATAATCGAAGAAGCCTACGGCCTTTCTGATTCAGAGCAAGCCCGGGGAAAGTATAAAATAGGAGAGGGTATTACCGGCAAGGTCGTGGAAACCGGTAAACCCGTTGTAATCCCTAAAATTAAGGAGAGCCCTTGATGCCCAAGAAGAACACATTTCCTTACTTGAAGAAAATAAACGCCTGCAGGAAGAACTTAAGGATCGCTTCAGACCTTCCAATATAATCGGCAACTCCAATAATATGAGAGATATATACGATCTGATTGCCCAAGTAGCGGGGAGTGATACTTCCGTCTTAATCCAAGGTGAAAGCGGAACCTGCAAGGAGTTGGTAGCCCATGCCATACACTATAACAGCCTGCAGGCAAAAAAACCTTTTATCAAGGTAAACTGTGCGGCATTGCCGGAATCGGTAATCGAAAGCGAACTCTTCGGCCATGAAAAGGGAGCTTTTACCGGGGCCATGGCCCTGCGTAAAGGACGTTTTGAACTGGCGGACGGCGGAACTCTGTTCTTTGATGAGATCGGCGACCTGTCAGCGGCCATTCAGATAAAACTTCTCCGGGTTCTGCAAGAAAAAGAATTTGAACGGGTAGGCGGAAACCAGACAATCACGGCAGACGTGCGTATCATTGTCGCTACCCACCGCGATTTGGAGGAACTGATTCAGAAGGAACAGTTCAGGCAAGATTTATTTTACCGACTCAATGTATTCCCCATCAACATTCCTCCATTACGGGACAGAAAATCCGATATTCTCTTACTCTGCGACCAATTTATCGATAAGTATAATAGAAAAAACCATAAAAATATTAAACGCATCTCGACACCTGCTATCGATATGTTAATGAGTTACCATTGGCCCGGAAATGTGCGTGAATTGGAAAACTGCATTGAACGAGCTTTGATATTAAGTACGGATGGGGTTATCCACAGCCACCACCTTCCACCCTCGCTCCAGACTGCCGAAGCCACACATACGGGGGTCCAAGGTACTTTGAAAAATAATTTGGAAAATGTGGAACGGGAACTTATTTTTGAGACCTTAAAATCGAGTAGAGACAACATGGCTCAAGCTGCAGCGGTCCTGGGAATTACGGAGAGAATTATGGGACTGCGTGTTAAAAAATATGGCATTGATTATAAAAAATTGCGCACATTTCACTGAAACGCCGAGAGCTCATACCACAAACTCTCAGCACTCTAATTGCGCCATCAACTCTCCCATCCGGTTGGGATAGATAATCTCCACTTCATTCTGCCTGAGCCATACCTGCTCAATGTATCCCCAAGCAGCCAGAAAGGTCTTTATGCGAGAATTCGGATTAGGAACGAGATGGCTGATCTGATCATCTACAAAATAGGCGTGCTGCTTTTTTTCCTGATCCAGAACCCGGTTAATTATACACAATTTTTCTTCTTGCCCCGCGTATATTATTCTATTAGGATCAAAGCTCAGAGCATGAGCCTGCAGTATTTCTTGAATAAATTCAAGCTTTTTTGTAGAAAGAATATACACTTTATTACACAACACACTTTTCTCTACCACTTCGAACATATGCTGATAGAGGGGATTTAAAGAAAGCCACAACTTTTTATCGGTTGTAAAGATTTCCGTGCGGGCCTTGTAAAACACCTCTTTATAGTATTGTAAAACCTCTTCCCCAATTATTGTAAGCAGACTATCAAATTGCTTTTGATTTTTCATTTTTGTATTATTGGCTATGATATCCTGAATTACCAGGTAGTCCTCTCCGGATCGGATAAAGGGACGAAACAGCATGAAACGTCTTTTATAATCGCAGGGCACAGAGAGAGGAAGTTTCTTTATAAGGTATTTATAATATGCCAGCCAGGAGCTTACGATAGTTTCGTTTATTGAGTCACAGATTACACCATCAAAATCTAAAAAAAGCAAGGTATCTTCAGCCATCTTGCAAAGCCATCAGGAAAAGAAAAAGCGCATTAACAGAGGCTTTATCTTTGCTCTCAAAAAAAGTACTCCCAAAACCTACTCCGGAACGAACCAGCTGCGGGAACGAGAAAGAGCGCTCGGCACGGTCTACAAAAGTAGGCCCTAGCGCTGCCAGGAGAGCGGCACCGGTAGGAGTAAGCAGTTCCGTGTCTACAGGTCCGGAAGCTGTGGGAATAGCATAGCGGGCAACAATTTCCGCAGTAGCAGGTGCGGGTACGGAAAAACTACCGTGTGAAAAACGGATCTCTCCCCCACCGACTGCCACGGGCGCTACACAACACACCTTCTTAAGCTGAACGTCCAGTTGCTGCAAGGCCCAGGCGCTGCCGATAATATCTACTATTATATCCTGTGCCTCATGCAGATGAACAGCATGATGATCAGACGCTTTTTTTTGATCGCCCCCGCTTATCTTTTTATGAGCAGCCTGCTCTGCCTGTTTTAAAATTGAAAAAGTGCGGTCCGCATACTCTTTATACTCCCCGTGGATGCTGTGCTCACTGTATGCCTTTTGCAGTATTTCAGATAAAAAATCGCTGCTTGAGTGCAAATCCTGCAGGGTATATTCACAGTTGAGTCTTATTCCCCGGATGTCAAGACGCGTTTCGTTCTGACAGTTGATGTTCGCTTTTCCCAGGTTTCGGGCTACCTGCTGCATAACATCAATCATCTCTTGTTTTTCTACGCCCAAATCGAGCAGTGCTGCGCAGAACATATCACCCGCCATACCGCAAACCGGATCTATAACCAATAAAGACATAAGGGTCAACCTTTCACTCATGCAATATTTTTTAAAATGTAATTATGCCTTAAATGGAAAAATAACACAAGCTGAGCTTAAAGCAATGGGGCCGAAAGCAATGTATAATTTTAGCTGACTTTATCCTTTTTGCTTATTGAGCTTTTGTACGAAATGCTGAAATAAATCATCATACAGTTGTTCATACTGTCTTTGCGGTTCTAACTGCTGCATAAAGTGCACCATATTCTGTGCCGCCTGTGGCAGGGTGCTGTATTCTCCCAAAGCACAGTATGCCAAGCAGGCACCGCCTATCAACTCGGCGTCGAGCACAGTCGGGACCTTTATCCTGGTCTTTAAGATATCGGCCTTTAATTGAATTAATCCATGATGACGGCCCTGTCCTCCGGAAATACTCATCTCCGATACCGTAAAGCCCAGTCTCCGGATTGTCTGTAGAATAAGCCTCTGCTGCATGGTCAGTGCTTCCATAACCGCCCGCAGTTTAACATGAGGTTCATGGTCATCGCGCAATCCCAAAAAAGAGCCCAAGGAATTCTTCCTCCCCTGCCGTTTCTTTTGTTGCTTTGCATAAGGAATAAAGAGCAGGCCATCCGCACCGGGAGCAGCAGCTAAGGCAGCGGAAAATGCTGTTGCACATGAGATCGCCTGAGGATAACATTCGTTTACAGCCTGCTCCAACAATTTTCCGGACCGGGGAAGAATTCCTGATATATTGTACGTGTTTTCCAGCAGTCCCGGTAAAGTACGCAGATCTTGGTGCATAGTCTTTTTCGCAGCACAGTGGTTGATACCTTCGGAAGAGCCGGCTCGATCCAGGGTACGGCCCGGCACTATTACTCCGCTTCCCAACAGTGCCATTAAAAAATCAGGTCCGCCGCAATACACAGGTATTCCCTGCGGCACAGCGAACTCTGAGCAGGCTGAACGGGTTGTCTGTGCTAAGGCAACCGTAGGATTAATAAAACTCGGGAATATGGCTTTGTCCAATCCGAATTTGGAAATTTCCGCATCGGACCAGAAGTAATCCCGGTAAGCGTCATGAGGTAAAGCGGTAGCCGCCCGGCCTGTAAGCAGGTAGCAGATATATTCGGGGCAGGGAAGTATCATCCGTGTTTTGTCAAATATATCCGGACTATGTTTCGCAAGCCATACCAGTTTGGGAAGAAAATAGGAACGGCAGTTTCTACTGCCTTCAATTTTATCAGGTTCATTGTACCATAATAATACGGGCGCAAGCGGATTCCCTTTGTCATCCAGAAGCACGATACTCGGACCGTTACCGCTCATTACAACAGCTTTTATCTTCTTGATTTCAGCTGCCGCTAGTTTTCGCACGGCCTTTTTAAATCCTGTCCGCCACTGCTCAGCTGAAAAATTCGGATCATACGGAGCAGACAACTGCTCCCGGCTGTAGGCTTTCAATCTGCCTTTATGATCAATAATGCCCGCTTTAACTGTGGTAGTACCGATATCACATGCCAGTATCATAAAGCTGTCATTGTTCTCCTTTTAAATACGTGCATTATCATAATAGGATTCTTACCGTATGACAAGAAGAGCTGGTACGGACTTTATTTCACCACCAATACTTTTCGTGTTTCATCGACACCCGGCGCCACTATGCGTATAAAATAGATCCCTTTGGCTACAATTCTTCCGCCTGAGTTTCTGCCGTCCCAGAATACATCATACTCGCCTGCATTTTGCCTGCCCTCGCGCAGCACTGCTACAATATCGCCTGATAGGCTGAAGACCTGTATTTTGACATTTCCG
>CAZEPL010000141.1:0-4749 GCA_964514135.1 uncultured Spirochaetaceae bacterium
CCTGAGTTTAAACACGCTGAGACACTCACCTCATGAGAACCAATCATCACATCAACATGAATCTTACTCAGATTGAAACCCGCCTCATGTTTTTGCTCTAAGTCAAGCTGTTCAATTCCATTAAAACATTCGGCGAATGCAGATCCGAAAGCAATATGACTTGCCGCATTTTCATCGTAAAGCAGATTGTGAAACACATGGCCGCTGGTATATACCGGCGAAGTTGATTCCACCAAGGCCACTTCGCCTAAAAGCTTGTTTTCAGGTTTTGAAAAAATATAATGCTTTAAATTATCAATCCCCTGGCTTCCGGAAATATCGGTTAACATCCCGTCTTTAAATTCTAGCCGGATCTTTTCTATATAAATATTTCGATATACAAGCGGACGGCTGCATTCTACCCAGCCGTTAACCTTACGAAAATCAGGGACTGTAAATACTTCTTCTGTGGGAATATTCGGAACAAAAATCTGGCCGTTTTGACAATACGACTCTCCTCCCTGCCAGAGGGCTCTACTTGAAAGGCCGATTGTTAAATCTACCTGCGAACCCTTAAATACTAATTCTGTGATTTTGAGCTCATTGAGTTTGCGTTTAATAGCATTAAGTCTGTCGATATGCTCACGCCATGTTTTAAAGGGATCGGAAGTATTTATTCGGCATATTAAAAAATACTCCTGCCACAATTTCTGTACGGCTTGTTTTGAAGGATAATGCGGAAATATTTTTTGCGCCGTACCTGCTGTTGCCGAGGCAGCTACACACCATTTTAGGGCATTTGTGCTTACCTTATCATGAAAAAACGCGAGATTTTCCGCCCTTGCCAAAAGCATTTTGTTACTGCGCTTAGGATCAACATTGTCATATGCTGCTATTCTCTCTCTTCCCGTAAAGGAGAGAAATACTCCCTTGTTTTCCAAGACCTCTTCATAGGCCTTATTAACACTGCCTGAAAAATAATCCAAACTGGAAAAATCCGCATACTCCAGGCGCATAGCATCAAGCAGCTCATCCAAATATATGATATGCACATAAGACGCGCCTTTTTTATACGCCTGTTCAGCGCAGGCCAAGGCCAGCTCCCGATGCACGGTTAGGGCTTGAATTAAACAGTATTCACCTTGTTGTAGATTCACTCCCAACGAAAGTAAGAGATCCGCGTAAGCCTTAAGCTTTTGTTTAAAAACTTCTTCATCCATAGTAGCACTGCTTGGTTTATCTAGTTATTTTATCGGTATGGATTAGAGGGAAGCCCGGGCTTTCGCGAAAAAAACTTCAGGCAATTTGTGAAAATAATTATAGGCAAGCTCTAAACTTTTTATTGATATTTTTTCATCTTTTCCGTGAAACATAGCGGTATAATCATCTATAGAAAACTCTTCGTCAAACAAAGAAAAACCATAGACAACCGTGCCCTTACTACGCCAATATCTGCCGTCGGTTACACTGCCGATAAAAAGCGGCACATAGTATGCCGTAGGATATACAGGCGAGACAATTTCTTTTGTGGCCTCAAATAAGGGGGTGTCTAGAGGGGAAACATTCGCAGGGAAATACTCCGTAATTTCAATAGTAAAATATTCATTTAACGGGCCCAATAGTTTTTCTATTTCTTTCACCACATCTTCTACAACTTGTCCCGGTAAAAGACGAATATCGAGCTCAATTATACCTGAATCCGGAATAATATTTGTTTTGTTTCCGGCTTTTACCAAATTAGGGCTCATTGTCATACAGCTGGCGGCGTGCAAAAATTTAGCCAGCCCCGGTGCTTTTAGATAAATCTTCTGGAAAACCTTTCTTAATTCACTCAAACGAGAAAGGCTTTTCACTTGTTTTTTATCTTCGCCTATGACCTTAATCATGTTTAAGTACTCTTCGCCAAGGGTATGCTTAGGCGTATAGCGTGCAATTCGCTCAACTGCCCTGCCTACCTTTACCGCAGCATTATCAGAATTAAAAGGCAGGCTGCCGTGTCCTGCCGTACCTTTTGTCTTTAAACGTGCCCACACAATACCCTTTTCGCCGTAAGAGATGGTAATTCCCAAACCCTTTTTGTTATGAATAAAAAAACCTCCCAATTCCGTAATCATATAATCGGCCTTTACTTTATCCCAATGTTTTTCTACGAGCCAGCGCGCGCCCAATCTTCCCGATGCTTCTTCATCCGCAACAGCTAAATAAATAAGATCGCCGGGAAAGCGTTCCTTTTTATTCACAAGCTCTGCAACAGCCACTGCCTGGGAGGCGGTTATATTGAGCATATCCACAGCACCCCGTCCCCAAATGTAACCTCCGCGAATATCTCCTGAAAAGGGATCACAGCTCCACTGTTCACTATTGGCCGGAACTACATCCAAATGCCCCATATACATAAGCGAAGGAGCCCGGGGATCTTTACCGGGTATGCGTACCAAGAGATTAGACCGCCCCGGATGTGATTCCAATATTTTCGCTTTTATGCCATGTTTGGAGAAAAATCTTTTCAGTTTTTCCGCAGAGCGTATTTCCTGACCTGAATCGAGTGTACCATCATTAACACATTTATTGCGAATAAGCTCTTGCAGTAAGGGAATTAACTTTTTTTCAACCGTACGATAACCTGCCATTATTTATCCTTATTAAAACTCAATTGTAAAACTATTATATAAACCTCTATAAGACACGGGATTATAATCAACCTGCTGCACATAAGCCCCCGGAGGACCCTTTTTAAGCCATAGCAAAAGATCCTCAATACTTTCTTTTTCTCCTTCTGCAAACACTTCAACACAGCCGTCAGGCATATTCCTAACATAACCCTTTACTCCGAGCCGCCGCGCTTTATCTTGAGTCGAGTAGCGAAATCCTACTCCCTGTACCAGACCAAAAATTCGAGCCCTGAATGCTTTTTTCTGACTATTTGCCTTATTTTGCGTGTTCAAGGACATTGACTATTTCTTTTTCTAATTCAGCGTAATCAAAGGGTTTGTAAAACACCTTAAACGGAATATGTATATTAGGCTGCAAGAAACCGCTTGTAATAATAATATTCTTATCGGAACAGTATTTTTCAAGCAAGCGAATCCAATAATCACCGCCTAAAATATCCATCCTGTAATCAGTAACAATAAGATCCACATCATTATCCAGCAACTGCTTCAGCGCACCCACTCCGTCAGATGCCACAATTACCTGATAGCCTTTTTGCTTAAGAAAATCACGTAAAGTAAGTCGAATTGAATCTTCATCTTCCACAATAAGTATGAGAGACTGAGATTTTTTACCCATCTTCTCCTCGATATTTATCAATCAACTCATGTATTTTGTGATTCAATTGTTCCAAATCCAATGGCTTGGCAAAAAAAGCATCTGCGCCGTTACGAATAATGGCTTGTTCTTCGACAGGATCATTTAAGCCGGTAATAGCTATTATGGCAGGGCTCTGTGCATTACCGTTTTCCTTTAACTTCTGACAGAGTTTATGTCCGTCAATTCCGGGCAAATTTATATCTAAAATGATAATCCCCGGTGAATGCTCTGAAATAAGCTTGCCGGCTTCAAAACCGTCATATGCCTGCAATACAGTATAATCGGGAAACTTTTTTAATAAATATCGTTTAAGTAAATCATTTATATCTTCATCATCATCAACAACCAAAATAATATTCCAGGCAAGTTTTTCATCATCCAGCTGCTCAAGCTCTTCCGGTATTCTCATACCGCGGGAGCTCAAAAAATTGATTAAATCGTCAGCATATACTCGGTACTGTCCACCCGGTGTGATAAAAGCCTTTAAATGCCCGTTTTTTATCCAATTAATTGTAGTCTGGTTGACAACTCCACAGATATTTGCCACTTCAAGAGCAGAAAATATTCTTACCTTTTTCCCATTTTTTGCCATTTTTGTTACCCTTGCCAAAAACTGACTTTTATATATTTCTTCAATTATATACAATTATAATGCTTTTATTTACTATGTCAATGTATAATACCGCAATTTTAAAATTGCACGCTAAAGAATACAAATAAAAGCAATTCTCATTCCATGCGATTATATTTTACTAAATTTAAATTGCAGGGTTGCTTTTTTCTTTAAGAAATGCACAAAATGAAAATTACCGTGAGTGACAATTTTAAATGTGCGGTTACAGATTATCGCTACTTAAAAAATAAAAATTATTCTGATAAATCCGCCTTAAAACTGGTTGGAGATCATTACCGGCTTTCCAAAATGGAACGCAACTGCCTGCTTCGCGGAGTTGTGGAACAAAAAACAAGTACCCAAAGAAAAAACAAGCTTATCGAAGCCAAGCAAATTGAAAATCAGCATTTGGGAATTGATTGGTATAATGTACTTATTACTATAGAAAGCTATTTGAAGGGACATTTTCTCTTTTTAGCTGACGATGGTGTGATAAGAGATACTTCAGCTACTCACGGCAGCTACAGACAAAGTAAAATTACAGATCAGGCTATTGAGATAATCGGCAATACGCTGGTTCGTATTAAACCGGATAAGGTGAGAATAGCTATTGACTCCCCGATATCACACTCCAAAAAAATGGCGGATGATCTCCGTACCAGGCTCACAAGGATATTAACCGTACCCTGTGTTGTTCTGCTCATTCATTCAGCTGATTTTGAACTCAAAAGATACGAAGGAATCGTCGCATCATCAGATTCGGTTATAATGGACAGTGCGGAAAGGATCTTTGATTTTCCGCGTTTTGTTTTACATACCTACTTTAGTTTCCAGCCAAAGCAGCT
>CAZEPL010000142.1:0-4447 GCA_964514135.1 uncultured Spirochaetaceae bacterium
AATTTTTTTTAATGTTTTTACATGATATTTTAATTGATACGGGAGTAAGCTTTTATTATAATGAGACAGCATTATGAATAAGAGAAAAAGGAGTCAGAGAATTAGCAAAGCCTTTCGGTTCTTACTCCTTGTTATTATTCTGCTCTTCTCCACAGCTGTTGGTATTTTCCATCAATACGATTTGGGTTGGGCAGCACCCAATGTCGATGCCTTCTGTCCTTTCGGAGCCATTGAATCAGCTTTTACTTTTATTTTTAGCGGTATAATGATCCAAAAGATCGCTATCAGCAGTTTTGTACTTTTTTTTGCTGTTATTATATTAGCCCTTATTTTCAGAAGAGCATTTTGCGGCCATTTATGCGCTTTCGGGGCGATGCAGGAGCTTTTTTCCAAATTGGGAAAGAAGTTATTTAAGCACTCGTTTCAAATTCCGTCAGTAATAGACCGGTCGGCAAGATTTTTGAAGTATATCATCTTATTGGTATTTGTTCTGTGGACGATTATAGCTGGTGAGCTTGTTATGCGACCGTATGATCCCTGGGCTGCCTACCATCATCTTTCGAGCCCTGAGATTTTTACCGGCTTTTTAATTGGTTTTATCATTTTAATCGTAAGCCTGCTGGGATCTTTTTTATTTGATAGATTTTTTTGTAAATATCTCTGCCCTATGGGCGCATTCCTGGGCCTGCTTTATCCTATAGGATTATTCAAGGTGAAGAGGAATGAGGATTCATGCATCCACTGTATGGCGTGCGATAAGGTTTGTCCGGTTAACATCAAGATAGAGGTAAACAAAAGCGTTGATTCTCTTGAATGCATAAACTGTAATCTGTGTGTGAATGCTTGCCCCGTAGAGAATACTCTCTATGTAGCAGGTCCGAGAAAAGAAAAAGCCTCCCCGAATTTCATTATTTTCTTTTCCATTTTGATTTTTGCGATTGTTATCGGAACTGCGACAGCCGCGGGTGGATTTGAATGGAAAATGCCAAGTATTACGGAAACTACGGAACAGATTTCTTTATTTAATCCCGATCATATCAGAGGAACAGATACGTTCAAGGCGGTTTCTGAGACAAGCGGTGTATCCAAACATATGCTTATGCAGCGGTTTAAACTTACAGAAGAAGAATATAATAAAGCCATAAGGGAGAAAGCCCATAAAGCAGGTTTTGAGACAGAGGACGTAAGGGATTATATTAGAGAACAAATGGAACGTATGGAATAAAGAGTCAGGATATTCTCATTCAGACACTTCCCTTGCGCAGACGTTGGGTGAGCAGCATCAGGCTGCGCAGGTCCTCAAGACTCTCTGTTTTCATCCATTTGTGCTCAAAATCCTTATGCTGCACGATTTGAGCAATAGCCATCAGTGCCTGTAGATGGAAGTTGCGTTCATCCTTTGTACCCACTAAAGCGAAGACCACATTTACCAAAGGGATATCCGGCCCGTAGTGAATGCCCTTTTTACAACGGATGAGGATGATATCAAACAGTGATGTGCCGGGGATAATAATGTGAGGAATCGCCAATCCCGGATGAATGGCTGTGGATGATTCCGCTTCACGGGCTTTCAGAAGCTCAAGTATGGTACTGGTTTCTATCTTAAATTTTTCAGAGAAGGTGTCGGCAATAATCCGAAAGAGTTCATCAGCATCAATTTCCTCATCGATATCAAGAATGGTGGCATGTTTGATGATTTTATCAAAACGGTCTTCGATTATTTGATCCCTTTCAATGAGGATGGTTTGAAGCTCATCGGTAATGGTACGAGATTTAATCTCTTTTGACGTAATCCGCTCTACAATATGGATAAGCGCGGAATCTCTTTCTGCGCGCGATTTTGAATAGAGAATATACCATAGAAAAGATACTATAAAGAAGGCGAGGGAGATTAAAAGGGGTATAAAACCCATTTCGACAATTAATACCAGATAAAGGATAGTTCCGATAATTTGCAAGTAAGGGTAAAGCGGTGATTTATATGACGGTTTGTATGAGATGATCTTGCTTTCGCGCATAAGGATACAGGAAAGATTATCGAAAGCAAAAAGAATTAGCATCATAGAGGAAGCCACCTTGACCAGCTGCTCTAAGTCTAAAAAAATGATAATCAGAACCATAAAAAGAGAAGTAAAAAGAATGGATATAGTAGGTGTTTTTAATTTAATGCTCATACGTGTAAAAAAGGATGGGATGAGATTGTCTTTGGCCATGGCCAAAGGATTGCGGGAGGCAGAGAGCAGTCCGGCATTGGCTGTGGTAATAAAGGCAAACATGGCGGCCGCAGCAAGCAGAATGAATCCGGGTTGACCTAAAAATATTTTGGCAGCATCGGATATGGGTGTGAGTGAGTCTTTAAGTTGGTCGCCGCTGATGCCAATTGTTATGAAAATCGTAAGTATATAGATTACAGTTACCACGGAAAATGCCGCGAACATACCGCGCGGTATGGTTTTGCTGGGGTTTTTAATTTCTTCCGCCACGGAAGCGATTTTGGTAAGTCCTCCGTATGAGATAAAAATCATACCGGTTACCGTTATGACAGGCAGCCAGCCGTGTTTTAAGAACGGATTAAAATTTTGAATATTGGTAAGGCTGTTAATGCCGATCAGATTGAAAACAACCAAAACCAGTAAAAGTAAAAAGAGCATTATGTTTTGCAGTCTGGCGCTTTCCTTTACACCCAGAATATTAACCAGGCAGAAAATTAAAGTAAAGATGACGGCGATGCCCTTGGTAATGATATGGGCCTGGAAAGGAAGGTGTTGGGCCAGGGGCTCTATAAAAATACCGATACCCACAAGGGCAAATGCACTCTTCAGGCTTAAGGAAACCCATGAGGCAAATCCCGCGAAGGTGCCGAAGAGCGGACCTAAGCTTCTGTGTACGAAAAAGTAGGTGCCGCCCGATTTGGGCATGGCCGTGGCCAGCTCTGTTTTGGAAAACATGGCAGGAATAATAAGGAGCGACGCCAAAAAGTAGCCCAGAATAATTGAGGGACCGGCTTTGGCGTATACAATAGCCGGCAGGATAAAAAGCCCGGAACTGATCATGGCACCGCTGGCAATACTGAAAACAGAAAACACGCCCAAGGCTTTTTTAAGGTGCGGTTCTTCACTTGTTTTTTTAGATTTTGACATATACTTATTCTTTCTTTAAAAAGTGTAGAACGAAAGTGGATGTTAGTCAAATGATAAAAAAGCACTAACCAGTAGCTGTCAGGCTGTAATTTGACCGTAGCATTTGGTTAGAAACTGTGCTATTATTCATAATTTTACCAGAAGAAAGCACAAATAATCAAAACCTTTGTCTGCTGCTGGTATATGCTGCTTGAATAAGAGGAAGATATGGATTGGATAACACGTTTTAATCGAGCACTACAGTATGTAGAAAACAACCTGTCGGAGGAGTTGGATTTTAATAAAATAGCGGCAGAGGCTTATACAAGCAGTTTCCATTTTCAGAGGATGTTTAGTATGCTTACAAATGTCACCCTTGCTGAATATTTAAGACGTCGCAGATTGACTCTGGCTGCAGTGGATATTCTACAGGGTGCTGAAATCCTTGAAACAGCAATTAAGTATGGCTATGAATCTCAAGCCTCCTTTACCAGGGCCTTCAGACGCATGCACGGTATTACACCTGGTGTGGTCCGGAAAGCGGGAGCCACGATTAAAGCCTATCCACCATTGTCTTTCCAATTATCAATCAAAGGAGAGCATTGTATGGACTATGAAATCAAAAATTTAGGAGAAATTACCGTAGCCGGAGAGGTGAGATTTTTTACATCCAAGGACGGCCAGAATTTTGTGGAAATCCCAAAATTTTGGCAGCAGGTAATGGGCAGCGGTAAAATTGACACCATTATGTCCCATTCAGATTCTAACGGTATTTTGCGCGGTTCCTGTCTTGGAATTTGTATGGATTTCTCTGAACAGCAGGAAGAGTTTAACTACATGATAGGAATGGAACCTAAGAAAGGTGCGGATGTAAAGCCCTTGGAAACGAGAATCATTAAACCGCATACCTGGGCGATTTTCCGTGGTTCCGGGCCAATGCCGGATGCCATTCAAAAGGTGTGGAAGCGGATATTTTCAGATTGGTTCCCCGCGACCGATTATACTCATTCGGGAGATGAAGAAATTGAGGTGTACCTACCTACAGAAGAAAATTCCGATGATGTGCCGTTTGAGATATGGATTCCCGTTAAAAAGGGAAAGTAGCATTCTATAATTAAAATGAATCCGGATCGTTTTTACATGAGAGATATTTTACACATAAGGCAGGCTGCCACAGCAGCCTGCCTTATAGTTGAATCAGACCGCTTAAAAGGAAAAAGTACAGCAAAAATTGAATGTGCTCGGATTATATATTTTTAAAACCATCTGTCCTTAATTAATAAATATTATTATGGAATCTTTTTTTTCAACCTGTCAAAAGATTTTGA
>CAZEPL010000143.1:0-4391 GCA_964514135.1 uncultured Spirochaetaceae bacterium
GAATAAGTATTTTACTAACTTAATATATTTTGAGTTTTGCAATTTCCTCAGTAAAAAGAGATTTATGTGTATTAAAGATAGAAATACTCACTTTGAATAGTCAATTGAAAGCCATTTATCATAAAGGCTTTTATATGCCGCATCGGATGTAAATCCGTATTTCATATGACATCCGATAAAAAAAATGCCGCGCTCCTCGGAGCCTTCAAAACCCCATGAATATGTTTCAACCAGAACCGCCAGACGGTCTTCAAAAGGGCTCTTGTAAATATTAATGAAACCGGCTTTTTCCGTAATAGACGCATTAAAAGTCTCGACGATAATTTTTCCTTGAATCTTAGCTGATTCCCCGGACCCGGTTATTTTTAACATAACAATTTTACTCCCGCTCAAACCTTCCCCTCCCATAGGCGCCGGTTCAACTAATTTATCCTGCATAATTTTACCGTTTTTTACTATCAGCGGGCAAAAAACAGCGTCGCTCTTATCGTCAGTAAAAGGCACATCTCCGGCATAAGAGTCTTGGCTGAAAATGATACCGTAGTCTTTTACTTTGGTCCTGCTCTGCTCAAACCACTCCTCTTCAGTCTGCTTATTGTGAGAATCATCAACATAAGGTTTTGCATATGATGTCTCAAAAACAATCTTATCATCTACCAGATCGAACACGATAAATCCGCGAGCAGTGCCCGGCATAGCGTCAATAGAAACATATTCTTCATAAGCGATCTTTCCGTCATGTGACCATCCTAAAACCGCATATTCATATGTGCCTTCTTTAATCCGATCATAGCCGTTCTCAGTCCAGGAAATACCAATAAAAATACTTTTCTTTTCATCTTTTAAAACCTCATTTGTCTATCTTAGTATGATTATTTTTATGATAGATAAACACCTAATTTTACACAAGTATTTTATGCTTGTTTTTTAAAATTAGAATGTTGTAAAAAATCGACGACTTTAACATTTTTTATGGTTTCCTCCACAACTTTTATTTTATTAATATCACCTATACCTAAACCCCTCTTAGAAGCTATTCGCGTCGTTGCTATATCTAATGGGTCCATATTGATAATAGCACAAGCCACTTTGTGGTATCTGTTTTTTTGCCCGCCGGGAACAATGCCTGAGAAATTTTTAATCGTACCTGTATACCACATTAAATCATGAGTTTTTAATTTCGGTAAACTAATAACAACATCCGCGTCTAAAAGTGATTTTGATACGAGAATTTTTTTTAAGAACTCCCCTTGCGAAAATGATGCTTCAATCCATTCTTCCGCATCAAAACTTATACATTGAGCAGCAATTTCTTCACTTTATTCTCCTTTCACGTTTAACTTATAGCATATTTCGGATTTTTTCTGAATTAAATTATTTTACCTTCCTTATATTAGCCTCAGTGGGAAATTGTTTATTTTCCTCAAAATGAATTGCAGAGAAACAAAACTTTAGTTATCATTTATAAGCCTGGGTATCATGATATCATGAGGAGGGTTCAATGAAAAAAACCTTAGTATTATTAGCTTTATGTATTTTTACTTTTGCCCTGTTTTGGGCGGATGCGGAGACCTACACCTACAAAAGCGATGAGTTCGGCATATTTATCATCGGCTGGTCAAAAGCGGGCAATCTTGCCTACGGCAGAATGACAAGCGACTGCGGCAACTATGGTCCCTGCAAGGAGTTAAGCGTGGTGATTATGGATATGGTCGAAGATAAACTCATCTGGAATCACACCACAGGACCGGACGGCGGGATTTCAGGCAATGTCTATGAAAGCTTTGCTCAATTCTGGAGCGGAGAGTATACGATAATTGCGGGAGCTTTATCTGAGAAGGGAATTCAGTCTAACTGTTCGGAGTGCCGTATAATCGATACAAACAGCCTGCAGGCACAGTACGAGATGACGGTGAAAGTGGTTGAAGAAGAAGATCCGGAAACGCCGGGTTTCAGTAAAACCTCTATTTATGTGTTTGACAGTAAAGGGAGAAAAAAAAGGGTTTCCCAAGACGCCGGTTACTCACCGACCAGCAGGACGGTGCTGGGCTTTGTAAAAAGTCCTTTTGAAAAGCGGATCGCGCTGCTGGTGCGCACCGACTACTCCGGGCCGGAGATGGGGAGTAGTTCCTATGCTTTTATCGGCTGTCATCTGACGTACGGATTTAAATAAATTTAGTGAAATTACAACTTATAAAGACTATAGAAGTAGAGGCGACCAGGCCGTTTAATTTTGACGCGACATTTCATAAACCCGACCATTTCACCTCCGGTGATAATTACTGGGAACCCGGAATACGCTGGCAGACAATGTGTTGGAGAGGCAAGCAGCTGGGATTAAAATTTACAAATAACAGCACAGCAAACAGACCTGGTATTTTAGTTAATATTTATTATAACAAGCCGCTTGCTGAAGATTTTATCAGCTCCCTTATAAATGAAATTACATATCGCTTTAACCTTGACCTCGATTTAAGTGATTTCAATAAAACCTTTCGTAATGAAAAAATTTTAGGACCAATTGTCAAGCGATGGAAGGGCATGCGTCCGGGCCATCCGGGTTCATTATATGAATATATTATAATCGGTATCCTCCTGCAAAACGCGACAATCAGGCGTTCAATTAACATGTTTCAGTCGCTTCTCGAACAATACGGAAAGCTGCTTGAGTTTGATAATAAAAAGCTGTTAAAATACTTTGAAAGATACGGAGAATACAAACAATTGGCCGTTCATTATATCTGGGAAGATGTGTGGTGGAAAAGAAAGAATGAACACATACCCTGGCTGGAAGAGCTCATACGAATTTGATAAAGAGACTGATCTTCATAAAACCGTTAACTGTGAAATTGATTTGAGTAATAAAAACTTGCATTTGCGGAAGTTGATCCGTTTTAAGCCGCTGCAACATACGGCTCTTTCAGACTAAAGTATGAACCAAAAAGCCGCAGCTTTGTGATAATTTTAACATTGAGGAAAGGAGAGACGGATAATGAAAAAACTACTTGTAATCCTGCTTATTGCAGCCGGCTTATTGGGCTGCAAATCCGCGATCATCATTTCGGAAGAAGATGATGATTTTGAAACAGTAACCATCATTTTCGCCGCGGAAAATCCGAAGGGAACCGCGCCCATAACCGACAGCAGCGAAACCCTGCTGGGCTCTTTCAAGCGGGTCGTTGTCGATAAGTACGAAGAAATGTATACCGAAGACCGGGCAATGGAGGTGTATGATACCTCACATAAGGCAAAATACTTTATCAGCGGCGAGCTGGTGCAAGGCCATTCCGGTTTTGTTATTAAAGATGTACAAAATAAGGCCAGCGGTTATCTGCTTTTTAAGTTTGATAAAAAAGAGCCGTATTTTGAGGTTAAGCTGTTTGACGACACTGCGGTGTACGTCTTTGGCATTGATAAGAACGGAACAAAGTATTTAATGGCCGGTGACGAGCTTGTGTATGTGAAATGGGAGAAAAATCAAAACAAGGAATCAACCACACTGGAGTATCATCAGCGTTCCGCTTTTAAGAAAAGCTATTATGAACAGCACCCTGAAAATGTGCTGATCTTTGCCGCCGTTTTTTATCTGCTGGCGGATATTACCTACAACAAGACGTTTATCTATTCGATGTAAGAGGGCTTATTGACATCTTAAATTTATGGAATCATAATTTTTAAAAAGCAGATGAGTGGAGAAACCGTTTCAATTAATAATCAATCGGATAAGCTAAATATAATTTCCGCGATTATATCGTTCGCTGTGGCCGCAGTGCCCATTGTCGCAGGATTTCAACTCTTAAGTTATTATGTATTTGGCGGTTTTAAATCATCTTATCATGCAAGTATAGTGGTATTATTCGGTTTTATTATGCTGCTTGTGTATATTACTGCCTATACCATGGGTCTTATAATGAGTATAATTATCGGTTTGGTGCATATTGCGCAAAAACAAAAACACGGCTGGTATTTATTGTGTGTACCGGGTGCTTTAGTTTTTTTAATAATCATTTTTAACCTGATTTTGCAATATAATTCTCTGGTGTTATTAATTGTATTAATACTTATTACTGCGGCAGTTTATTTTTATCTGTGGTATTATTTTTCTAAAATGACAGGATTATTTAAAAGCATACTCAAGATTTTTGCGATAATAGCGACAATAATAATTTTGATTACAATTATTTGTTTTATTCAAGAAATGGTATATGATTCCATGCAGGCATAAGCAGCAATAGAGCAGCATTATAATAGAAGAATTATGGGATTCCGATATATACGTGTTAAATACCGGGGAAATTGATATTAAAATAATTTTTGGCTGAATCCTTTTATTCTCTTTTCGTAACTATTCAGCAATTAATCAAGCCCAAAACATTATTATTTTGTAAAGC
>CAZEPL010000144.1:0-4384 GCA_964514135.1 uncultured Spirochaetaceae bacterium
CTTTTTGTTTGGCAGCTACGTTAAGACTTCTGTATGTTTTAAATAATTTTGGCGCTTCCGGCTATCGTGTGGGAAAAGGATGAAGATCCAACCCGCCTAAATGAAATAGTATTGCAGTCTTAAACCTGTCCCTGTTACGAAAACCGCAGGCTATTTTCTTAATACGCTGAATACAAGCATTCTTCGCTTCCAGCATGCTGTTATTTACCTTTAACCGAATCGCATTCAAAATACCCCAGAAATAACGACGAATCATTTTTCCGACAACTATAATCGGCTCCAGACGGCAGCGACTGATCCATCCAAGCAAGTTTTTCCAGCTCGTTTCAGCAACACCGATATATGAGTAATCCCAAAGCGTGGATGCCGTCTCTTTAATTCTCCAGGCTCTTGCCGTCTTCAGATTGAGACGAGTCAGTTTCATGAATTCCTTGCGTCGAATAACCCTATTATCAGTACGATTCGAATTCTTGAGCCATTGATACTTCGAGTGTTTAAGTGGGCTTTTGAAACCTCCCCCGTTGAAATCTTGATGTTCTTTTGCCCTGACTTTGTTAAGAGCCTTACCAAAATGTTGTGAAACATGGAATCGGTCGAATGCCACGAGGCTCTCGGCGTTTGCAAAGTTCTGATTCACAGCGTTGATGAAAGGATCCCACATATCCATGGTAATGCTCTGCAGCCGGCCAAAATTACTCTTTTCCTAGGGGGTTTTGAACCATTGTTTTGAGGGTAGAAGCCTTCCGGTCGTCCAGTATATCGATGATGGTATCTGTATCCTTGTCCAGGATTACCGTCACGTATTCGTGATGTTTTTGAAATGATGTTTCATCAATCCCTATGTTCTTCGGTGCTGTTTTTTCCCTCTTGGCCAATCCACGTTTGACTGCCCGAGACATGATGCCATCAACCTCGTCCCAGCTAAGCCCAAAATTCTCGGCAACTGTAGAAGTTGAATCGCACTGTAACCAAAGCAACACCGTTGATTCAAACTCAGCGGTGAAACGCGAGCCTTTGATCGCCCAGGTAACGGAGAGCTGTTTCACCCCGTGTTTAGGACATTTCACCCGGGGAACATCAGCTTCAACAATGGTCTTATGATTGCATGAGTCCAGATGTCGCCAGCGTCGATACCGATGATCATGCAGTCTGGCTGGATTTTTGCAGATCGTACAAAGCAATGGAACGCCGGACTTCAACGATACTCTGGCAGTGACTTCCTTATTCTTGCTGTCTCGAATGATTGAGGCAACTTCCCAAAGATCGGTTACGCCAAGGAGGTTCGTATAGAATTCTTCAAGAGTCTCTTTCATGCCTGAAGATTAACATTTTTTATAGTTTCCCACTATAGACCCGGAAGCGCCATAAATACTACTATTATCTTCACTAGGTTCATCTTGCTTTACAATAGTTGCATGAATTATAGAGTCATCTAATCTTGTTTTATCATCTGCTTCTAGTTCTTCATAAGTTTTATTCTCAAAACGTTTCTGTACATCTTTCAACCTAAATACTTTATCTTCAAAATGACCTTCATAAAAATATAGTAAACTTTTTAATCTCTGCTGACCATCTATTACTAATAAATCTGCAGAATCAAGATCTCTCGAAAAAAATATTCCTGGTACAGGCAATCCTAATAATAATGATTCTATAAACCGCGAGGCTTGCTTTTCAGTCCATACATAAACTCTCTGAAATTTAGGGATTTTGATTGTTTCATTTCTTAATCTTTTAATTAAACTATCAATAGGGTAGTCTGCGCCGTAACTAGTTATTGAATAAGTAAAATCTAATACTTCGTCTTCAGATTGATCTATAATTTCTGTCTCTTTATATTTATTCATTTCAAATCCTAAGGTCATTATTTTAGTTCTAATATTTAGTTATTTCAAGTCTATTTTTAACGTACAAGCTATTACCTTATGTAATATAACACAACCCACCAACCATTCATCTATCTAAACCCCTCATATATCATATTATGCAACCCTTCAAAACATAAAGGCTCCACTTTATCTGCAATAACCACACAGTAACATTAACAAAACCTAATAAAACCTGCAAGATACCTCTCCACAGTTTTTAAAAGCTGTGCTACATCAAAAAGCTTCCTCTCCCTACTCACATTATTTTTTATCAAACCCGCATTGTATAATTCATAACATCATATTCCAAAAATACGGCCATTCACCCCCACACAACCCCTCTCAATCTCCCCCCACCCTCTTCTCACTAGCACCCCTCATAAAAAACCCAAAGGGCACAAAACAGATTAGAGCCATAACAGTGAGCACGATCACATCAACTGCGGCGAGTGTTGAACCTCTATGGTGAGCCTGCACAGCCATAACCGGTATCACACCCAGGGACAGCACTCCATAGGCCAGCAGCAGGCCCGCGCCGGACATGTAGCCGAAGGGCTTGCGCCTCCACAACAAAATACCACTCGCCAGCAATGCCGGACAGGCTACCATGAATTCGTCGATCCAGAGCACTAAATCCTCTGTGACAACGGAAGTCCTGTTTATAAGCGCGGTTACGATCAGAGCTGTTTGGCGGACGATAATAAAAACCGCGAGGCCTGTAAGTATGCCCCCGATGGTTTTGGCGGGTACACTCCCTGCAAGGTGTTTACTCACCTCCTCACAATTTATACTCGATACTACAACTATCATTGTAGAAACGCTCAGTGATACAATTATAAGGTAGGGGAGAAAAAGCGGGCCAAAGGGTACAATCAGCAGGTAGGGTATGTAGACGTACAACATATAGAAGAGCGCGCCCGGCCAGCAGAGCAGACCGATCAGCTTGCCGCATCTGGCAAGCCACAGGGAGCCGAGCAGGATGGGCAGGCCTACGGCCAGATTTATTATGTCATTGGGCACCATTGCATAACGCAGCTCGTCCGTTGGATAGATATCAGTTTGATATACAATACCGGCAATGGCCGTCAAGGTCATAACCAGGGCCACAGCAAGGGAAAGCAGATACTCCGGTTTAAGGCTGTGCGTCATGGATTCTGCTTTTTGCCTTTTCATTTATCATCTCCTTTTTCCTCGTCCGATTCTTCAAAGTATTCTCCGTACACATCACGGGCACAGTCGGGGCACAGGCCGTGGCTGAAATCTACTTCGGCGCGGTCCTTAATATAGGATTCCACCTGCTCCCAGCTGCCTTTGTCGTCGCGGATTTTTTTGCAGTTAGAGCAGATAGGCAAAAGGCCGCTCAGATTCTTTACCCTGAGCAGGGCCTTTTCCAAATCCGAGTTCTTATGCTGCAGCTCGGCCTGCTGTCTCAGGGTGATTTTTTGATACACGTTGATGGAAAAAACGGTAAGCGCAACAATAACCGCGGTAATAAGAGCGCATACTGCCAGGTTTATTAGCAGTGCATTCAATATCCTTCCACCGGACGCGTCGTCTGTCTGCTCCACCAGCAGATACCAATTCAGCTCGGGCACAAAGCGGCTGTTCAAATAAACGGTATGGCCCTGCCTGGAATACTCAAAGCTGTGCTTTGTGTCACCCAGAATTTCAGCGGCTATGGACGAGATACCCTCCATATCATGAATAGTGCCGGCAGTGCCGGGCAGAGAATAACCATGGAGCACGATGTTTCCATCGGTATCGGTAAAATAAATAGTGCGCCGGTATTTTTGGCCGTATTCTTCCATTAAAGTGATAAGCGAGCTTACGGTTAAGCCCACACCTGTAGCTCCGATATAGTTACCGTTATAATCATACACTCTATGATTAATAAATATGGTCATGGTGTCTTTATTCGCCAGATCGGGGTCTGCATTTGTCTCGTAATCGGCTTGCATCTGCCGAACCCTGAAGTACCAGATGTCACGCTGCTCAGCGGGATCAACCCTTTTTAATATTCCGTCCGCATGGTAATAAATCCGCGTGGCCTCCGAAACAAAAAAGCTGGTAATGGTATTGTATTTAAGCATAATCTCTTTTAAGTATCTTGTAATCTGTGCCACATCCTGTTCCCCGTTTAATACCCAGTCGCGCAAAAAGGCGTCGTGAGCCATCAGCGATGAAATAAATACGGGCTTTAATACATCGCGCTGGATTTCCGAATACACATTGTCGCTGGTTAAAGGAAGCGTGCAGGATATTATCTGCTCGCGCAGTATGGACAGGGAAATAAAATAACTCAGCAGACCCGTTGTTAAAAATCCGGCAACAAGAATCAGACTGATCAGAATGATTAGCTGTTTTTTATTTTTTAAGAATTGCACAGGCATGACTCCTCTTGCGCCGACACTACGTTATTAATCTACTAAAGCATAAATCCTTATCTGATAATTGTCAAATTAGTTTTTTCTCCCGTCCTGCCCAAAGAACGATCAACCTGAAACAAGTTTAAATCT
>CAZEPL010000145.1:0-4313 GCA_964514135.1 uncultured Spirochaetaceae bacterium
CTTATTCCCACGCTGCCGCAGAAAAAGAATAGCGAACGTAGAGCACTCACCTTGTTAGAACAAGTAGGCCTGAAAAAGCACATTCATCATCGCCCGGGTGAGCTTTCCGGTGGCGAACGCCAGCGGGTTGCTCTGGTACGTGCCTTAATTAATAAACCACAGCTTTTGTTAGCGGACGAACCCACCGGGTCGCTTGATGCTGACTCATCACAAGAACTTGCCCGGCTGCTCATTACCCTTAACGCGGAAGAAAAAATGGCCTTACTCATTGTAACCCATTCCTTAGAGCTGGCAAGGCTCATGGACAGAATACTTCTCCTCAAAAACGGCCGGCTGGAAGCCTTTAAGGGTAGCGTATGAAATGGTTCACTTTCATTACACAAAGTATCCGCTTTTATTACCGTCAGTATCTGGCTCTTTTTTTAGGCACCGCTTTAAGCGCGGCTGTGTTGGTCGGTGCCCTGCTTACCGGTAATTCGGTTACTTACAGTCTGCGGCGCTTGGTGGACAAACGCTTGGCAAAGATCGAGTACGCGCTGGAACTTAAGGAACATTTCTTCACCACAGCTATGGCAGACAGCTTGGAAGCTTTACTGAAAACAGGCACAGCTCCGGTACTAAAGTTAAAGGGAATTGTGGTAGATAATCAAAGCGGACTTATAGTTAATGATGTACAGGTTCTGGGTGTGGATTCTCGATTTTGGGATATGAGCAGTAATCTGCTGCCGGATAAGGACATGGAAAGCAATCAGGCAATCCTCAACACACGACTTGCCGCACGCCTGAATACCGGCACAGGCGATAATCTGGTTCTTCTTATTGAACAAATAGATCTTATGCCTAAAGACACCCCTTTTAGCGCGGATCAGGATACCGCCTCGCTGCAGCTTAAGATAAAGACAATTAGAGGCGAGGACCATTTGGGGCTGTTCAGTCTCAGTAATAATCAGGTGAGCCCATTAACCGTATTTGTAGCGCTGGATGTTCTGCAGAACAGACTTAATCTGGGCAACAAAGCCAACCTGCTCCTTGTAGCCCAACGCGCTCAACCCCCGCTTGCTGCGGACGAACTAAAGCAGGCACTTGAAAGTACTCTTTCTCTTGCCGACCTGGGCCTGGAGATTAAGCATCAGCCTCATGCTCCGTACTTTGATCTTGTTTCGCAAAGAGTTTTTTTGGAACCCGCTTTGGAACAGGCAGTCGAAACCCTGGATTACCCCCGCCAGCCCATACTCACTTACTTTGTCAATTCTCTAAGCCTTGGCAGAAATTCTACTCCCTACTCTTTTGTTTCAGCGCCGGGACCGCCCCTGGTGCCAAAACAATTGAATGATAACGAAATTATCATCTCCGGCTGGTTAGCACAAGATTTAGATGCAGATGTGGGAGACGAGATTACATTAAGCTATTTTATTCCCGGACAACTAAATACTTTAGAGGAGCGTGCTTCTTCTTTTTTAGTACATTCAATACTGAATATCGCACCCGATGGAGATGAGCGCTCTCTTACACCACAATATTCCGGTCTGGCTGATGTGGAAAACTGCCGTGACTGGCACCCCGGCATACCCATATATCTAAGTAAAATCAGAAAAAAGGACGAGGAATATTGGGATACCTACCGCGGCACTCCCAAGGCCTTTGTCAGTTTAACCACGGCCCAAAAGCTTTGGCAAAACCGCTTTGGTAAAGTTACCGGCATCAGATTTTTTTTAAAGCACACCGGCAAGATCGATCTCACTCAAGAACTGCTTAAGAACATAGCACCGGCTGCTCTGGGTTTTGTATTCAGGCCCGTGCGCGAACAGGGATTGCAGGCTTCGCGCGGTGCGGTGGACTTCGGTCAACTTTTTATCGGTTTAAGCTTTTTTATTATTATAAGCGCCCTCTCTTTGTCCGCTCTGCTTTTTATTTTTCACAGGCAGAGCAGGCTTACGGAAATGGGGATTTTAAAAGCCGTCGGAATCCATTTAAAAGCGATACAAAGAGCAGCGCTCGTGGAGGGAGCAGGTGTGGCCTTTATAGCAACTGCCTTTGGTTTGGTATTGGGAATTATCTACACCCAAATGCTTATTACCGGTCTTAATACAATCTGGCAGGGAGCGGTAGGACAAACCTCTTTATTGTTTTTTATTCATCCCCTGTCCCTGCTTTTAGGCTTTTGCTTAAACTTCTGCGGCGCTCTTTTCTTTTTATGGTGGACATTAAGAAATTATGTACGAAAAGAGGTACACGTACTTCAGGCAAACACACTCCAATACAATCCGCCGCTGGTTAAAGGCAGCCCGCTTATCGGTATTGTTATTACATGTATCTGTTTTTTGGGGTGCAGCGTACTGATTATTGCAACGGCTTACAATCAAGAGTTAACTACGGCTTTTTTCTTTATTATCGGTGCACTCATGCTCTGTGCCTTCATGTTTATACTCAACACCCTGTTTACGCTCCTCGGTACAAGTAAAAGCAGAAGCCGCCTTAACCTGCTCATGCTTGGTCTTAATAATGCCGCCAGAAGAAAAAAAAGGAGCATGGCCACAATAGGCCTGCTTGCTGTGGGGATTTTTTGTGTGGTTGCGGTCGGCTTAAACCAGCAGGAACTGCCCTCATCCGTAAGCGAAGCGTCATCGGGAACAGGCGGTTTCTCTCTCTATGCTGAAACAACGCTTCCCCTGCTTCATGATTTAAATCAGCAGTCGGTAAAAAACAAACTTCATCTGGATGACAGCTCCTTAACTGCCGCTTCTTATGTAAATTTAAGAGTATACCCGGGTGATGATGCCAGCTGCCTTAATCTTAATCACACCGCTTCTCCCCGCCTGCTCGGTGTGAATCCGGAGGAATTTGCTCGTAGAAAATCATTTTCTTTCGAAATCTCCGGCCCGGAAATGGGAAGCGATAATCCCTGGCTGGCTTTGGATGAAGAGCTGGGAGCAGACATCATCCCGGCAGTGGCCGACCAGACCGTGATCGTTTGGGGCCTGGGCAAAAAAATCGGAGATGAGCTTGGCTATATAAATGAACATGGAAAAGAAATAAGGGTTAAACTTATCGGCGGACTGCGAAATTCTATTTTCCAGGGGAGTATCATCATCTCAGAAAAACATTTCTTACGACATTTCCCCGGCATCAGCGGTTATAATCTGCTGCTTGTAAACGGTATCACCCGTAATCCGGACCGCGCCCGCAGCATCCTTTACAGCTCCCTTAAGGCATACGGAGCCGAGGTCATTACAACAGCAGAACGCCTGGCCCGGTTTTACGTTGTGGAAAACACCTATCTTATGATCTTCCTCATGCTTGGCGGCCTGGGGCTGCTTATCGCTACCGCGGGTTTCGGCGTAATAATTCTGCGTAATGTGGCGGAAAGCCGTGGTGAGTACGCTCTGCTCTCGGCTGTCGGGTTTAATCAAAAATCCATCGCTCTGGTCATACTCTACGAACACATTTTTCTCCTCATTGCTGGGATAGCAAGCGGTACTCTTGCTGCAGGTATTGCGCTTATTCCTCATTTTATAAGAGCCCTGCCACATATACCTTTATACCTTACCGGCTTGCTGCTGCTGTCTCTTTTGGCAAGCGGTATATTCTGGTCATATCTGGGAATCAAAACAGCTCTAAAGGATAAAGTATTGAGTGCTTTACGCACGGAATAATCGGGGTTCGGAGAGCATTTATGAAAAGAATATTGGTAGTAGAACATCGGCAAATTTTTCACTGGTAAAACTCTTTTCCTGGTTACTGCTGTATCCTTTTTCCGCAGGCAGATACACGTGTGCCAAGCCTCCAATTCTATTAATTTTATCATAGAGAATAACTGCATCTAACAAGGTGAAGGGCAGTTTTTATTTTTTTACATACTTATCTGTATATTCCTGTATCGTTTTTTTAACTTTTTCATCTATATCCCAGAACTCAATCCCACTTACACAAACATGCGGTGCGATCTCTTTACTCCATTTCACTTTACCAAAAACCTTCAATCTTTCTTCCTTACTGTTGGGTAAATTGAAAATAATAGTCATATCCTCACCCTTTTTCAGAGCTTCTATGGTTACAACACAGATACCCCCCTGACTGATGTTTTTGGCATCACCTTCATTTATAATTGCATATCGTACCCTGGCATTCAGATCCACCCTATCGTATTTTCGATTATTTTTCATATGACAGCCCTCACATTCATCAAAGCTTGTTAGCTTCAGCTTTAATTATAAAAATATTTTATAGTGCTATGCAACAAGCTTCGTGGCACAATAGACTTTGCAGTGGCCGGTGGGGGAAGTGGGTGATTATAGATAACTATTTTTGTAATA
>CAZEPL010000146.1:0-2428 GCA_964514135.1 uncultured Spirochaetaceae bacterium
GCTTTATATTCCGGGAATATAAAAATATTGGAGGAAATCTTATGAGGTATACGGTACGTGATGTACATATTTATTATGAAATACACGGTTCGGGAACGCCCATAGTAATGATTCACGGGTGGGGAGTGGATTACAGACTGATGAAAGGCTGTATGGAGCCGTTGTTTCAATCTGCTCATGAAAATTGGCAGCGAATTTATTTTGATCTGCCGGGTATGGGACAGACTAAAGGGCGGCCATGGATTACCGGTTCCGATCAGATGCTGGATATTATTCTGGAATTTATCGACGGAATAATCCCCGCTCAGGATTTTCTGCTGATAGGGCAATCCTACGGAGGGTATCTGGCCAGGATTTTAGCTGAAAAAAACTGATTTTAAGGAGAAATGATATGATAGGAAAAAATGAATTAGCGGAATTTCTGGTAAGGGCTAAAAAGAACTCTTATTCAGCAGTAGACAAGGCCAGAAAGGTTGCATTGCAGGACGGAGCCACTGAAATCACGCATGAAGAAGAAAATTGGAAATATAAAGACAGGTTTTACGGCAGCGAGCCTTTCTGCGGCGGAGAAGTTGTTTTTTATACTAATGAGGCTGTATGGGCTATGAATTTTTAAGACAGGGTAGCGGAGGATAAGCGTGATTAGATGGGTCCCGTATATAGATTTCTACAAAAATTTTTGGCTCTGGTAGAGTCATCCAGACCGTTCAGAGGGCCTCTTCCCATTCTGTGCCTGTGATCTGTCCGGCAATAACCAGGGTATTTTCAAAATACCAGATAAGAATCGTAAAGCCTTCTCCGCTGTCGAATTTATACTGTTCATGGGTTTTTGTAATTCAGTATCGATCATTGACATAGGTTTTGATGTCAAAGTTTTCGTGAAAATAAATTATAAACTCATGAGGAAATTGCAAAACTCAAAATATATTAAGTTAGTAAAATACTTATTCTTTATACCATAATAAGTTAGCAATTTCCATTTTAAGAGCTTCTTGCAAAAATATTATTTTTGCAAGAAGCTCTCATATAAAGGATTATTCTTTTCAGCGTCAAAATAATAAATAACCGAGTACATTAGTTTATCAGCATATGCTTCCTTTTTTTCTATACGAAAATCCATGATACTGTCCTGGTTGATACGCGCGGCCGTGTGCTTTTTAATCTCATCGAATTCTCGCATAGGCATGCCCAGATAGAGAGGGTAGAGCTGCTGCGGTAAAAAGCTGTCCTGCGGTTTTTTTTCGCGTTTTATGGATGCAGACGGTGTTATACATTGTGTGAATATGAGACATAGAAGGCTCAACAAGAAAATATTTTTAAACATGTAACCTCTTTGGTTTGAGTTTTGTTTAAAAGTATAATCTGGAAGGTATGTATTTTCAAATACAAAAATGAAGACAATAACAAAACGAATATTAATAATTTTCGTCTCGAATTTATTTTTTATTATTTCAGTAGCATACTGCATAAATGGACCGCTTGCACCCTGGATGCCCGTTATTATCGGATACGAAATTCAACATCACCAGAATGGAACAGTAGCGTTTCGAACCGGAGAAAACGCTCTTGTTCCTGATTCGGATTATGAAGAAATAGTACATAGTATAGAAGAATTCCATGGATTAAAATACAATAAACGAATAAGAATATTTTTTTTAAAAGAGTTTTTTGAAATAAAGCGTTTTATACCGTGGTTTAATATTCAAGGAGTTTCCGGTTGTTCATTGCAAACCGGTGATGTAGTCTTTATAATTGTATCGGCAATTAAAAGAAAAAATCAGTTGATTGAAGAGATAATAAAACATGAACTGTCGCATTGCATATTATACCAGAATATGAATTTCTTTGACACGTTTAAATTAAAATCCTGGTTTATCGAAGGGCTTGCAGTGTATAGCGGCGGTCCGAAAAATTACCCTGAAGATGAATTTCAGAAAATATATGAACACAACACTTATTTTTATAATTATGATTTTAATGATTTATATGCTAATTTACCTGAAAGCAATCCGCGCTACAGATTCGCCTTATACGGTAATTTTATTGAACATATTATTCTAAATCATGGAAATAAGAAGTTGCAGGATTTTATAAAAGCGTATATTCAGAATCCGCAAAATGTAAGGCAGGAATTCAAAGAAATATATCACATGGAATTAATCGATGTATT
This sequence comes from uncultured Spirochaetaceae bacterium, assembly GCA_964514135.1. Lineage (GTDB taxonomy): Bacteria > Spirochaetota > Spirochaetia > SZUA-6 > RPPD01 > JAFGGG01. The sequence continues at coordinate 2,171 of CAZEPL010000146.1, forward strand.
AAAAATCTTCGAAAATTATATAAAGGAAAAGTATAAATGAATGATAGCTTAACCTATAATTTTGTGCGCTGATTTTTAGGAAAATATTCGGTAAAAAATAAATTTAGTCTATCAACGGTAAGCAAGCAGCTTAAAGAATTCTGAAACCAGTTCCTTGTCAACCGGGGCCACAAGATGAGGCTTAAAACTGTCTTTGCTTTTAATAAGCGTGTAAAGCTTTTTCTTTTTGAGTATAAGCTGCACTAAGGCTTTTTCAGC
>CAZEPL010000146.1:2528-4220 GCA_964514135.1 uncultured Spirochaetaceae bacterium
TATAGTGTTTTTATTATCCCCTTTGAGGCCGCAGATAAAATAGGAAATACAGTCTATTTTATGGGCGTGTATTATGTTTACCAGCTGTTCATAGAGCGAAAGATTCAATTTTCTGTGTTCATATTTTGCTGCACTTTTAGTTGTAGAGCCTAAGGAAAGGTTAAATTGACCAAAGCCTGATTGAATAAGCTTTTCTAATAATCCTTTAGTAAGCAGAGTGTAATCCAGACCGTTTTCCGCACAAAAAACTGCCCTTGGAATATAGGTGCGCATGGTTTTGAGAACTTTGATTAAATAATCGGGTGCTAACAATAGGTTGTCGTCTTCAAAGTTGATTCTTATACTTTTACCTGATGCATTTATTTTCGTTGCAGTTTGTTTTATCCCTAAAATTACTTTTTCTATGGGTACGGTTCGGAACTGCCTGCCGTGACACAGGTGTAGACTGCAAAAGCGGCAGTTTTTGCTGCAGCCCCGGCTTAAACAGAGACTATAGTAAACTGTTTGCTTTGTTTCAAAACTCTTTTTAAAGTGAAAATCCAGATCTTCGGATGTAGTAAACTCCCTAGTTTGAGACGATTTCATAGCTCCGTTTTGTATGAAGAAAAGGTTGGGTAGGGTTAGAAGATCAGACGGGCGTATGTTCGCATAAAAAAGTTTTAAAAAGGGTGGCAGGCTGATTTCCGCTTCTCCTGAAAGACAAAAATCAATCGTACCGTTTTTTAAAAAGTAGTGAGGATGGGCGCTTACGCCTGCACCACCGGCAACAATCGTAGTCTGCGGCAGGAGTTTTTTAATTTCTGCAGCCAGCAGCATTGTTTCCTGGGCGTAGGAAAAAGCAAAACATGAAATAAAGATTATATCGGGTTGAACCTTGTGAATATCGCGAGCGCATGTCTCGAAATCCGGACCGAAATGCTGATAAGCCTTAAAAAAGCTGAGGCCGCCCGTCTCGTTGGGTATGAGAAAGGGCTGTAGGTATTCAAGTTCTTTAGGAAGAGGAAGGTGTACGCTTTTTTTTTAACAAGTGGAAAATTGAATTCAGTTACTTTAAAACCACATGAGCGCAAAATCCTGCTTACCACTTCAACGCCAAGGTTGGCAAAACGATGGGGTGTGAGATAAAAATCTCGTATGGGCGGGACAGCAATTAGAGCATGCATAAATCTTCAAGCCAAGTATATGATTTTATTTTAAATAATGTAAGTGGCTGGGTAACGATAAATATATTTCTAAATAACTTGACCACTTGCGAGTTTGCCAGTAAATTAAGAATAATTCCGATTATTGATAAGCTTGGATTATGAAATTTAGAAGAAGTAGACAAAGAGAAAGCATACTTGAGCTTTTAAGAAGTACTAAAACTCATCCTACAGCAAGTTGGATTTATGATAAACTAAAAATCGAATTTCCTCGTCTAAGTCTTGGTACAGTATATAGAAATTTAAATATTCTTACACAACAGGGATTAATTAATAAAATTGACTGCGGGAGCACGTTTGATCGGTATGAAGCAAGAAACCATCCGCACTATCATTTTATATGTGAACAATGCGGTTCTATTTTTGATCTAAATACACCGGTTATGAAGAACCTGAACAATCGGGTTTCAGAATTAGAGAATATTACTATTAAGAGGCATATGATAGAATTTTTCGGATTATGTGAAAAATGTAAAAAGTAGTGAGTATA
>CAZEPL010000147.1:0-4171 GCA_964514135.1 uncultured Spirochaetaceae bacterium
GCTGTCGCCGGTATTGGCGGTGGTTCCCCACTCCGTAACGAATACCGCGGCATCTTTGCCCAGTGCGTATTCAACTTTGTCACGAAGATCGCTGAAATGAGAGCCCGCGTAAAAGTGGCAGACATACATGATATTGTCGAAGGCCAGCAGATCATCGGCTGCAATATCTACACGCTGACTCCAGTTCGGTGTTCCCACAAGGATAACCCCGTCATCATCAATCTGCCTGATGGCACTGATTACTTCCTCGGCATAGGGCTTCACGACTCCCTGCCAGGTGACATTGTCACCATTGGGTTCATTACAGATTTCGTAGAGCACATTAGGTGTATTTTTGTAAAGTTCAGCCATTTCACGAAAGAAGGTAAGGGCTTCGGATTTATATTTCATGGAATTACCGTCGGAAAGGTTGTGCCAGTCGATAATAATGTAGATGCCTGCGGCAATGGCTGCATCCACGGCTTTTATCATGTCTTGTTTACGGGAAAGAGCTCTGTGCTGTCCGACCTCTTCCGTATACAAAGCGGCCCGGATAACCGTATAGCCCCCAGTCATCACGCAGCCATTCAAAACATTCGGGATTGGCATAATCTCCGAACCAGTCCACATCCATAAAGCTCATACCTTTGAGCTGTACCGGTTCTTCACGTTCGTTACAGAGCTGATTTCCGATAACCTGCAGTCTGCCGTTTTTCTGCACAACTGTCTGAGCACAGCTTGCCAAACAGAGTGCTGCTAAAGCTATCCCGATTATCAGACTTAAAAATATTCTATAATAATTTCTTTTTGAAGGCATTATTCTTCACAAAATGTAAACGTTTTCAAGTAATCTAAAGAACACGATTGTTAGGAATTGAATCAAGCTGCAATTAAAGCTATAATGGTTTAAAAAATTATTGATTCGAGGTGAGTAAACTGGGTAAAATTAATAGAAAACAGGTAGCTGATCTGGCCGGTGTAAGCGAGACAACGGTTTCGCGTGTGTACAATAATCCGGAACTGGTTGCCTCAGATAAAGTGGACCTGGTGCTCAAGACAGCTCGCAAGCTGGGCTATATCCCGGACAAAGCGGCAAGCGCGCTGCGGCGTAAGGGAACAGGCAATATTCTTTTTTTGGAGATAAAAAAACACAGAACATACGATTGGACGCAAATTAGTTATTATAACTGGTTCTATGCCGATATTGTGAGGACTCTCTTTAAACAGATGGAAAGCCATATGTATCAATTACGGCATTATCAGGCAGAGAGCATTTCGGATATATTGGCGTTGAAGGATATGAATATCTGTGATGCTATTTTAGTTTTTAACGTTGAAGATAAAGAGATTGTAACTGCGCTTGAAACCTTGGGAATACCTTTTATCTGCTGTCATCATACTGAAAAGTTCAAATCAGTTAGTATTTGTGCCACAGATAATTTTTACGGCGGAATGCTTGTAGCCCGTTATCTGCAGGAAGCCGGATGTAGAAAGCCGGTGTATATCACCGGATTTTTTAAAGAGACCTTTGCTCATGCCCAACGCTTGAATGGATTTCTAAGTGTTTATAATAGAAAAAATGTATTAGTGCTGGACGGAAAGATCGGCATAGACGGCGGTTTTAAAGCGGGGAAAAGAATAATAGCTCCCATAAAAAATGCTGAAATAGACTGTATCGGTGTAGTTAATGATTTAACGGCTATTGGAGTTATCCATGCCCTCACCGGAGCCGGCATTAAAATTCCGGAACAGGTCTCAATAATCGGTTATGATAACCTGCCGTTTACGATCGCACTGCCCTTTAAATTAGTTACCGTGGATCTTTTTTTAAATCAGATATATGCCAATGCGGTGGATTTGGTCATCAAGTCCATACATAATGAGAAGGTTTATAGAGAAGTGATCAAACCCGCTTTGGTGCCGGGGGATTCGGTTTTAACGTAAGAAATAGTTATCCAATACCCGTCATTTTTTCGGCAATCTGAACTGCATTCAGAGCAGCTCCTTTTCGAATCTGGTCACCTACCAGCCAGATATCCAGAGAGTCGGGTTTTGATATGTCTTTTCTGATACGTCCCACCAGCACCAGATCTTTTCCGGATGCGTCTAAGGGTGTGCAGAAGCGTTCCTTTTCCCAATCGGCCTCTATTTTAATACCGGGCGCTTGAGTTGAAACCTCATAGGCCTGTTCAGGTGTAATCGGACTGTTAAATTCGATATTAAGGGCTTCGCCGTGTGCTCGAAGCGTGGGTATACGAATACAGTGGATATTTATCTTAAGCGAATCATCCTCTATTATTTTCTTTAGTTCATTGATAACTTTGAGTTCTTCTTCAACGTAACCGTTGGCATTGAGCTTGGTATTATGAATAAAGCAGTTAAAGGCATAGGGATAGGGGATAACGGTACGCTCAAACTCCTGTCCGGACAGATAGGCCGCGGTTTCCTGTTTTAACTCTTCCATGGCTCTCTTGCCCGCACCGCTGGCTGCCTGATAAGAAGCAATAAAGGTATGTTTAATACCGAAAGCTTTGTGTAAGGGAGCCAGCACCAATGCAATAATAATGGCGTTGCAGTTGGGATTGGCAATAATGCCTTTATGATCTTTTATCCGCTCCGCATTTACCTCCGGAACCACCAAAGGCACATCCCGCTGCATACGAAAACAGGAAGTGTTGTCTATACTCACGGCACCCGCCTCTACCGCACAGGGAATAAGCTGCCGGGAAACAGAAGCGGAAGCTGATGAGAACACAATATCAGCTCCAGCAAACGACGAGGGTAAAGCTTGTTCAACTATTATTGACCGTCCTTTAAATACTATGTGTTTTCCGGCCGAGCGCTTTGATGATAATAATCTAAGTTCGTCAAGAGGAAATTGTCGTTCTGCAAGCAAAGCAAGCAGCTCCTCTCCAACCGCACCGGTGCTGCCGAGAATTGCAACTTTGTAGCCCATAATATACCTCCTTGAAATGGGTTTGCCTACGAAAAAGCCACCACCTATGGTGGTATGTTGATCAAAAAAAAAGCCCCGCTTTTTAAGCGGGGCTTTAGTTGGCTCTTTAATTTTCTTAGGCCTCAGCTAAGGCCACAGCACATACCTCATAAAAAACCCCGCGCACAAAAGTGTCTCTTTTGTTTTTTTAAGAGTAGCTAAGGTTTTTTTACAGACAAAATTTTGCATGCGGGCATAGTAGTATGTTTTTTTTATACTGTCAAGATAAATTTCTATCTATGTCAAGACTCTTTTAAAATGTCCCCTTTTTATTTAAGCTGAAAGAGAAGAAACATTATTCTTAGTATTATTTGTTTTATATTCCTCAACGAGGAGTTCTTTGTCTTTAAAGAAAAAATGCATTGAACCATCAAGCCAACGCCGAACGATAACCTTTTTGCCAGGCCTTGGACGTATTTTATTATCATTGAGAATCTGATAACTCTTACAGTCAATTTGCACGATATAGTCATTTGAAACAACACGAATGTTTTCAAAGCAAAAGACATTGCGAAAGTCTTGTCGTTTAAACACAGGGACATGAGCATCATCTCTTGATGTTGGTTGTTTGGAGAACTTTCGATTTATTGAGGAGAGATACTCCATCTCAAGAAACCGGTTTGCGTCATCTATTGTTGAAATACCACGTAACCGCATCTCTTTAACAAAACGATCCTGATACACTCCGTGATTTCTCTCTACACGGCCTTTAGCCTGTGGCGAATTCGCAATGATAACTTCAATGACGAGCTTCTCACAGGCAATCTCAAATGGGCTTTTAGGTTCAAGCCCGAGCAATTGCTCCTCAATCGTAGGTTAAGATCAGGATGATACATTAAAAGTCGAGTGGTAGTTCCGTACGTTAAACATACAAATCGACGAGGGTTCCGCAGTCTGCCTCATCCCTGCTGTGATTTGAAAGTTTAATTGTTCTTGTAGTACCGCCTGCCAGATAAGGCTGCCCTGTACGAGGATCATACCTGACCTTATAAGACACTAATACCATTACGCGCTCACCTTTTAAGAAGAGATCTACCTGGGCGAGGTTGATTAAAAAAGTATACGGCACTGATCCGCTTGTTTGTCCTGAGTGTGGTTCCGAGATGAAAATAATAGCGATCATCATGGATACAGAAGAAACAACCAGGATACTGGAGCACCTGGTAAAGATCGGACGTCCACCTCCCAATTTTGACC
>CAZEPL010000148.1:0-4136 GCA_964514135.1 uncultured Spirochaetaceae bacterium
AATAAAAATTTTTATCGAGTTTTTTAGTTTTGTGTTAAATTTTTTATAAACAATAGTTTGGAGGTGTATTTATGAAAGGTGGTGTTATAAAAGTAAGCAAAGCCAAGGGGGATGTATACTTTCTTTCACGAGAGGGTAAAGAGGTGTTTGATCCCCTGCTCGATGTCGAAGTGAGAATTAATCAGGACTTTCCGGGTATTTCATTAAAAAATTCCGTGGCAGAAGCAAAGCGATTTGCTGTTGGTGCGATCAAACAAAAAATACAGCAGTATATGAGGGGTAAAACCTGTTTTCCCATCGTACGAGATATTGATATTACATATGAGGTTAAATACGGTTTTACACAGGAAAAAGCCCTGCAGAGGGAACTGCAATTTAAAACCGGAGAACAGATCATTAAAAAGGGTGATTATGGTAATGAGTTTTTCTGGATAAAAGAGGGAGTAGTGGAAGCGGACAAGGTCGTATACAAGCCCGGTAGTGTATTTGGGCGGGCGGCCTTCAGTGACGGTATACGCAAAAAGAATGTCTATGCTAAAACCGCTTCTACGATTATTGCGATTAACAAGGATCATCCGGACATTATAAATAAATTACCAGTGATTTTAGAAAAATTTTCAGAAGAAGTTGAAAAAATTAGAAAAGTACACCCACGAGTACATTTGGATAAAATAAAGATTTAGTGTTTATTAATAGGGGTATATTCTGCAATTATAATATTTTTTTTATCAGAAAGTACTTTGAAAACTCTGCGTTTTTTTATATGCTCTTAAGACTATGGAGCGCATGACAATAAACGACAATAACTGTTTTTGCTGCGGGGAAAATAATCCGCTAGGGCTGCACTTGCAGTTTGACTATCCATCCAAAGGAAAAGCCCATACCGAGCTATCAATTCCTTCCCACTTTAGCGGTTGGAAGAATATCACCCACGGCGGACTTTTAAGCATGCTCCTCGATGAGGCAATGGCCCATGCCTGCGGTAGTGACAATCTGTGGGCACTTACAGCGGAGCTCACCGTCCGTTTTAGCAAACCGGTTAAGGTGGGAGAGTCAATAAGCGTTGAAGCTGAAATAGTAGAAAAAAAATCCCGCCTGATAAAAACTGAAGGGATCATAAAAAACAGTGCCGGAGATATAATAGCCAGAGCCAGCGCGCGCTTCTTAGCGGCTTCCCCCCAAGCATATAAAAAGGAAACAACGTAGTGACTATAAAAACGCATTTAAAAAATACTACCGTCAAAGCGCTCTGCGAATCCATGACTGTGAGAACCATGATCCAACTGGTGCGCGAGTGTATTCAGGATTACAATCTGCATGAGCAGACCGGTTTTCCGCAGAGCATCTCTATTCCCAGTGCCGATGCGGCCAAACAGATTGTTGAAGATATCTGTAAACTTAAACTGTTTCCTCAATTCGTACAGCTTTTAATTCAGGCACAAAACATTGGTTTTAAAGGGAGAAAGTATCCCATAGCCTATTTATCTTATATTATTCACGGTATTCAAACCCACGGTTATGTTTTCGACAGTGAAAACCATATGTTCATCGAAGACTCCAATCTGTGCAAATCTTTAAACTGGGGTGTCTTAAGAGAGGGTGTAGAGTATAATATGACATTCTTAAGGTTTGACATCGCGGGCAACTCCAGGTTGGTACGTAGTTACCCTGAAAAAACAATTAAGAAAGCATACCAGGGTCTCTTTGCCATTGTATCTGCTGCGGTTGAAAAAAGAAACGGAAGAGTCTGGAATCTGCAGGGTGACGGCGGCTTGATCGCTTTTTGCTTTTTCAGAAAAGATCAGTCCGCTGTGTTAAGCGCTGTTGAAAGTTTACACGAACTCTTTCTTTATAATAAACTGGCCTGCCCCTTAAATGAACCCTTAAAGGTACGCTTTGCCGTGCATTCAGGCGTCTATGTTTTCAGTAATAATACCGAGGCTTTTAAGAAAAACGAAACCATAAAAGAGCTTACAGAAATTGAAGCCCGATACACAAAACCCGATTCCATTACTATCAGCAACAAAGTATATATCTCGATAGATAAAAGAATGGCAGATCTTTTCCAATCCCTTAAACAGCAATCCCATAATACCCTCTTTAATTACGAGCTCTGTTTGGAGTAATACATGGATATAATAGTTTTTTCTGATAATAAAAATATAAAAAAGATATTTACCAAAATAGAAAAATCCAACCCATACAAGGCAAGACTGCTTCCGCTTTCCGAATTAAAAAAATCAATCCGATCTTTAACGCAGCAGACATTCTTTTATATTGATATTTCAACATATACTGAAAAAGAACTTTTTGGGCTATTAAACCTTCTCTCCAAAGCTGACACCTTAAGCTTTGGTATCATCGATCCCAAAGAGACGGTTAAAGATAAGGCACTGCTTTTCTTTAAGGGTGCTTCCGACTACCTCGGCAGAAAGCAGAGTAAAGAGGAAATGCTTCCTTCCCGTTTAACAAATGTCTTAACATTCAAGCCGATAACTAAGGTGTCTGACAGACAGCAAACTAGGCACACAGAAAACGCTCCCATCGGTTCTTCCAAGCTCCCCCGGGCTAAAAACTGGGATAACATACAATCCGGCAGCGAGTATTTATTTTATATGATGTTTATAGAGCTGGACGGTTATCATGATATACAGCAACGGGTGGGAGAAAAAGCAATAGAGAGCTTACTTTCTTCTTTTCAAAGAGTAGTGGAAAATTACCTCGCACATGAGAAGGGCCGGCTGTGGATCTGGAATGATTTCGGAGGAATTATCCTCTTTCCTGCGGGCAATAATATTCAAGGAATAATTGCAGCATGCATGCGGTTAATGTTGTCCAGAAGACTTATAAGTATTGAACAGTGTGCTCAGAAAGTGCTGCTCTCTTACCGTATTGTACTGCATATGGGCAGCACAATTTATCATGAAAGAGGAAAAACGGGCAGAATTATCTCCGATGCGGTTAATTCCCTTTCGCATATGGGCAGTAAATTTGCACGGCCCGGTAATTTTTATGTAACAGATGATTTGTTAAGTAAAGCCCCGGATGCCCTGCAAGAATGCTTTACAAAGGCCGGAGAGGTTCAAGACACCACACTTTTTAGGATGAAACTGCCGGTGAGGTATTAGGGGATAAAAAGAGCCGCACACTTTAAAAGCATGCGGCTTTGGTTGTTTTCATTGTTCTGTTCTTATTTACTAAATATATACACAGTTCCTTGTTCTGATCCGCCAGTTCCATCCTTCCACGGTGCCCCTATAGCGATATAACCATTACTTATCGATACAGAAGCTCCAAAACCATCATCGTTCGCCGCATCCCCGGCAGTAATTTTTTCTACTTCACCCCAATTATCAACTCCACCTTGATTCTTGTAGAAAATATATGCTGCTCCTCTATTAGCATTTATCTCGCCAGAGCCGTCATCTCCTTGTGCTCCAACAATAACATAATCACCATCAATCGAAACTGAATAACCAAAATAATCCTTATCTTCTGCATCACTGACAGTAAGCTTCTTTACCTGGCCCCAGTTGTCTACTCCGCCTTGGTCCTTATTGAAAATATATGCACCGCCCCGATCAGTACCTGCGCCATCTTCACCTTCTGCTCCTACAATAATATAAGTACCATTTAGCGCAACTGAAATTCCAAAACTATCCTCATCTTCAGCATCACTTGCTGTAAGTTTCTTCACCTGTCCCCAGTTATCAGCTCCATCAAGCTTACGATAAAAAATATAAGCCGCTCCGTTTCTAAAACCATCTCCAGCTTCATCAGGGACTCCAGCAATGACATGTTCACCATCTATTGCTGCCGAAAATCCTAAACGATCATAATCTTCTGCATCTTCAGTAGTAATTTTTTTTAGTTCAGTATAAATATTGATAGGTAGTGTGTCTATTATTCCTACATAATACTGAGCAATTAAAAGGGCATCCAAAATATCAATTGCCCCATCAAGGTTCACATCGGCAACATCAATATTGACATCAACCTGCAATCCTACATAATATTGGGCCACTAGTAATGCGTCCACTATATCAACAGCACCGTCGGCATTTACATCTCCCAACTGCGGATTATCTACAGCAGCTTCGGATATTTGTGTTTCTTCCACTAATTCAGTTAAATAC
>CAZEPL010000149.1:0-4092 GCA_964514135.1 uncultured Spirochaetaceae bacterium
AGTTTTTTCTCCCGTCCTGCCCAAAGAACGATCAACCTGAAACAAGTTTAAATCTCTTATCTGATTCCGTAGATTTTTACTGCAAAATGCTTTATATTTATCTTAATTAATATAATGCACACTAACAGGCGTTAAAATCCGGGCCAACCGCTTTATTCATGAGGAGTATATACTGATTTCACAAGACCAAAAATCTTTACCCTACTATAAAACCAAACCGGCACAATACTTTAATGTGCTGATTCTTGTTCTCATTTATTTATGCCTGCTCACCACCTGCCTGGACGCTTATCCTGCCAAGAAAGTGCACACTGTAATCTTATCAATACCTGAGCTTCCACAGATAGATGTACGGAACCCGGATAAATTCTTAAATGATCTCAAGCTTTCACCGTTTTGGAAAGTGGAAAAGGAACGGGACGGGGTTTTTTATGCCAAGGCCCGCAGCCTCTCTTCCCGATATTCGTTTTCATCAGCAGATGAAAATATGTTTCTGTTTGAAATATTTTTAATCGACAATTACGTTATACCGAAAACTCATCTTATCTATAATCATTATCTAAACGGTTTTAACGATTTCTCAGCCTTTTCCGCGACCATTATATTCGGCAGTCCCATTAACTCGGATTTAACAGTGTATGAACAGGGCGCGAGCATTGAGCTTGATGTGTATGAAGCGTTTGACGATGCTATCGGGCCCAATTCATATTCTTCCTTGGCCCTGAGCTTAAGCAAACAACATAAGATATATCTTGTACTGCGCGAGCAGGGCGAGTACCGGCAAAGAAAGATAACCGCCGTCAAACTTCCTGTAGTAATGAAGCACGTAGTTGAACTTTTAAATCTACCGCAGCAGTATTATGTAAAAGAATATTATAGTAGTTTTTTCAGCACCTTCTTTCCGGGTTCTGCGCAAGCTATGGACATAAGAAGGACGCCCGGTATTCAGGACAGGGATACTTTTTACGGCCACTTTCAAGCGCATCCCGGAGTGAGCTACGAGGGTATAAATATAAAAATTTCTCATCCGCTCTACTGTAAGGGTGAGTGCACGCGTGATTTTAACAGACTTGACAAGGCGGAATATCTGGGCATACCGTATTATGATAACGATCTGTTGTTCTTTCAGATCGAAGATAACGCGGTTTATTTACAGGCCGGATACGACGAGCAGTTCGGCACCTTCAGCGGCGATAACAGCTTTCAAGGTCTGCTGGAAATATTAAATGATCAAAATAATTTATTATATTCTGCGGAACAACGATTTAAAGGCTGGGAACGCTGATACCCCTCTTGGCCTGATAAAAAACGGCGTTTCATTGCTAACAAACAAAACGCCGTTACGCTTACTGCTATTGGCTGGCAAATTTTTTTACGAAATCCGGTGTAGCGGCTTTGCCGCCAAGTCCCATATTAATGGGCTCTACTTCTTCAATTCGAAGAAACACATATTTACGCAGCTCCTCATTTCCTCTCCCCTCAATCTGCACCATTAAATCAGCGAATTTCCGATGCAGCTCAATCTTTTGCGCGTCTGTTAAGGCGCCTTTGATGGTTTTAATTGTGGCAATAGGCATAGTAACCTCCTTGGTTGGATATTTTTCAAAATATACCAATCGGTATATTTTGTCTTAAAAAAAATTACCGCTTTATGGATTCAATTAATTCTTCAATATGAGTTAACGCGCTTAATAAAAAACTTTCATCCCCGCTTGACTTTGCCAATAAGCCCCCACCCTCAAAAAGTGATATCATAATCTCTGCCGTGCTTGTTTCATCTGTATTTAATTTAAACTCTTTATTTTTTTTACCCTGCCCCACTATGTGAGCTATTGTTTTTTTCCATCGCGAGATTGTTTCGACAGCCATTTTATGCAGAACAGGATGAGTGTCATCGCTATCGCACAGGGTGTTGAGGATGGGACAGCCTCCGTTTTTAAAAACATCTTTATATATTTTTCTGTACACTTTGGGATAAGCCATCAATTTGTCAAAACAGGACCGGGCATTTTCAATTTCAGTGCTAAAAGCATTAATGATATTATTGACATTATAGCTGAAGGCCTGAATGGCCACCTCATCTTTGTTTTTAAAATTTCCGTAAATCCCGCCCTTGGTAAGATGCGTTGCCTTGCTAAGATCCGACAGCGATGTCCCCGTATAACCTTTTTTATTGAAGATCACAGCTGTTTTTTCAATTATGTATCTTCTGGTCCGATCCCTTTTAATCATATTCACAAGACATAATATACCGATCGGTATTTTTTGTCAAGGGGATTACTTCTTTATTTGCTTAAAGTTCTATTTATGAGTATAATCCAAAGTAATCATGCTCAACACGGCAATTAAAAAGATAAACCTTCATCTTTTTGTACTGCTCATGACATGTGCCTCGGTTATCATCTCCGGCATTGTAACCGCCCTGGTATTGATTCTGGTCTTCGGAGAGATAGTTCTTACCGGCTTGCTGCTGTCAACCATTGTTCCCCTGGTTTTAGCCCCTCCTCAACTGTACTTTATTTTATTAAATCGTAAAAAACTTAAAGCAACTGAGGAAAAACTGATACAAGCCAATGAACTGCTGCAAAATAAAATTGCTGTCGTTACCTCAAAAGAAAAAGAACTCAAAGCTTTAAATAGCAGGATTGAGAATACCATAAAAGTAAGAACCCGTGAGCTTGAAAAATCACTTAGGGAAAAAGAGGTATTACTTAACGAGGTACACCACAGGGTTAAGAACAACCTGCAGATCATTCTAAGTATGATTCGCTTACAGAAAGAAAGACTGGTTAATAAAAAGGACATAGCTAAGTTAGAAGATCTGCAACAACGCATTCTTGCCATGGCTCTGGTTTATGAACAACTTTATAAGATGAGCGAGTTTGAAAAAATTGATCTTAAGCATTTTTTACCGAAATTAGCCGCGAACATTCTGGATTCCAGCATGGGTACTCATAAAATTGAACTCTATACGGAAATTGATGAGGTTTCCATGAATATTGAAAAGGCTATTCCGTTAAGCCTGCTGGTAACTGAAATCCTCTCAAACAGTATAAAACATGCTTTTCCAAATGCTCAAAAAGGAAGGTTCGAGCTCATATTAAAACAAAAACAAAGCACAAAAGCTGTTCTAAAACTGGCTGATAACGGAGTAGGATTTAAAAAAATAAAGGACAGCGCTCTGGGATTAAAAATAATCGATTCGTTGGTCGAGCAATTAAACGCTGTGATGAAGCTGGAAAGCGACAATGGTGTAAAATACACAATCGAACTTGTATTTTAAGCGGGATTTTATATCTTTACTGTGGTTTATTTACCGGCCGTATATGATGAGCAGTGCGCCACACACAGCAGCAGGAGAAGCGCATGTTTATAGTGCCTAGAACCTCACGGCCATTTTTACGTCTGCCTTAATAAAGATGCTCCACCAGATCATCCCCTACCCTGGTTAGAGGATGCAGCTCCCAATCCGAGCTGAAGCGCAGGTAATCGGTTTTTTCAATTGTGTTTTGGCTGTGAAGGACATGCAGGATAGATAAAAAAATGACAATAAACTAAAGTAACCTTTTTATCATATATTATATAATAGATAAACTTCTTTGCACACGCAAGTAATTATTTTAAAATTGTATAGTGATAGTATTCCAAAAGCACTTTCTTACCTGAAACAGGAGGTGATTATTATTTTGTATCTTTTATATCTTTAGGGGTATATATCGGGCGAATACAATTACTGTACATGCTAAAAAATAATTTGCTAGTATATTTCCTCTGTAATGTATATTATAATCCGCTTGTGTGGTTTATTCCTTTGCTGTTTATCGGCTTTGCACCTTTAATCTTCGGTGCAAGCCTTTTGGTAGATAGTGCCTCATCTTTAGCTAAAAGACTTAACATTCCCACTATTGTAATAGGAATAACAATTGTAGCCTTCGGTACATCCGCTCCCGAACTGGTAGTGAATGTTTTTGCTTCCGTTAATAAAAACTCGGAAATCACATTAGGAAACATAGTTGGCAGTAATATTTTTAATATTCTGTGCATTATCGGTATTTCCGCAATCATCTTCCCTTTAACAGTCAAGAAAAATAC
>CAZEPL010000150.1:0-3922 GCA_964514135.1 uncultured Spirochaetaceae bacterium
TTATAGCTTAAGGGGTTGCATTAAAAAAGCGGTAATTTGATACGGATTCAGGTTAATGTAATAAACAAATTCATTTTATTCGTCAAGATTATATTTTGATTAGTGAGCTTCTTGCATAAATAATATTTTTGCAAGAAGCTCTTAAAATGGAAATTGCTAACTTATTATGGTATAAAGAATAAGTATTTTACTAACTTAATATATTTTGAGTTTTGCAATTTCCTCTTTTATATTATTTTTTTTTGTGATACATTGATAAGCAGTATTTGAAGGCCAAGATTTATTTCTCACATTCAGTATGTATCATGTTAATAAAATATATCACATTAAATATTGCGGCAGGATGATAGATAGATGAGACTGCGCAATAAATTATTTTTAAGTCTGTTTTTCGTATTACTCATCCAGATTGCTTTACTGGCAGCAATTGTTTTCCTTACCTTCTTGGATCAAATATCTTTAGCTTCAGATCAGGAATTAAAGTCGGCTTGTCAAGAAGCATCCATGATATTTGAGCAGTTAAAACACAGACTGTATAACAGTATGCATTTTCTTTCGTTTTTAATTAATGATCTACGGCATGAACGGTTTACTCCCTATTATATAAATCTTACGCTTAAGCAGTTTTTTAGTGAGGCTCAAACAGATAAAATATATTTTTTAAACGACCAAAAAAAATTAATAGCCCAGATAAGCAATCCTACGCGGATGATTCCGGATATTCTTCATTTATTGGATATTACAAAATATCGTTTTACGAGAAATACCTTTATTCATACCCAAACGAATTTGAATGAAAAGAAACTTTTCTTAATAACAGGCAGAACCATACAAAGAAAGAATAATAAAAAGTATTATATATTTTTTATTAATTCTATCGAAGCTCGCTTCCTGGATTCCGTATTAAAAAATGGTGATCTTTTTCTGGCTCTTTTTTTGGATGATGCCTTTATTTGTTCGAATCTTCCCCCTTTTGCTATTCCGGAAAATACAAACGTACTATTTAATTTGCCGATTGCCCAGACACCTTACCGTGCTTTTAAAAAAGTAATTGCTTATGATCTGCCGGGTGAACTCACATTGATAACACTTAAATCTCAACTTGAGGATCAGATACGGCTTGATGAGATTAGAAAGCTTTTTATTATGCTTTTTTTTGTAACACTTATTGCTTCTTTTTTTATTGCCGCAGGTATAACTACACCGATAATCTCACCATTTCTCAAACTCTATTACTGGCTCAGGCAATATCTGGAGGCTGGAAAAACTCAGGCCCTAAACTTGCATTCAAAAGATGAAACCGGTTTTTTAGCACGAACAGTTTATTCAATGGTGAGAAAACTTATAAAAGAAGAACAAATAATTAAAAATCAACTTAAGGAAATCACTTTCTTAAATAAATATAATGATCTTATCGCCAGAAATCTGCAGGCCGGAGTTATAATAGTAGATCAAAGCGGATTAATAGAATATGCAAATCCGTATTTCTATTCACTTATCGGAGTCGATCAGAATGAATTGAATGGTAAAGATATTTTAAAAGTACTTAAAAATAATTTTAATTTTCCGAACCATGATGGGGAACTGCTTGCCATCAATTTGAAACAAGAAGGTCATATCAGCAACATTCATTACGGGAAAGAGGATGCGGAACTAATAAAGTTTGTGGCTAAAATTATGCCACTATCCGTTCCCTCAGCAGAGGAGAAAACACTTATTGTAGTGGAGGATATTACAAAAACCGAGCATCTGTGGGAAAAGATTCTTATCTCTGAAAAAATAGCTGCATTAGGTCTTATCTCAGCGGGAATGGCTCACGAAATCAATAATCCGCTTGGTTCCATTCTCTCACATGTAAATTATTTGAAAGCAGTGGAAAAAAAAGCAGATAAGCTTGATTCTATCAATTGGATCGAATCCGAAACCAAACGCATAAGCTCTATTATTCAGCAGGTATTGAATTTCGCTCGAAAAGGAGATGTTTTCGATGAAATAGATGTAAATAATCATATCGATCAGATAGTGGAGTTGTTACACTTTGAACTGAAGAAAAAAAATATAGCAGTTACTCTTAAGTTGGGCAAACAATTACCTAAAGCCAGGATAGACTCCGATTCTTTAAAACAGGTTATTATTAATATTTTAATGAACGCCGAGCAGGCGCTTACCGAAGGCGGCAAAATAATAATAACCACTGCAAGAAAAGATGGTTTTATTCATATTACTATCAGCGATTCGGGTATTGGTATTGCCACAGAAGATCTCGCCAAAGTTCTTGATCCTTTTTTTACTACAAAATCGGACCAAAAAGGAATCGGGTTGGGTCTCACGATTGCTTACAGCATTGTTGAGCGGGCCGGAGGAGAAATGGACGTCTATACGGAACTTGGCAGCGGCACTGCGGTTGCGATTAAATTACCCATGTATGAGTGATAAAGGAAGGACCATGAATGTATTAATTATTGATGATGAAGCCGGTTTGAGAAGCGGTATTAAAAAAATACTCACACTGCACCAGTATGATGTGTATGAAGCCGAAAACCGCAAACAAACCTTAGACATCCTTGCATCTACATCAATCCATCTTGTATTATTGGATTTAAGATTGGGTAAAGAGGACGGATTTACGTTATTACAAGAGCTTAAATCCAAAGAATCACTTCTTTCCGTCATTATCATTACCGGCTATGGAGATGTGGAAAGTGCCGTAGCCTGTATGCGAGCAGGAGCGGTTAACTATTTAACAAAACCTATAGATGATAACCTGCTTCTCTCGGTAATGGATAAGGAAAGTTCTGCTTTAAAGTGTCAGTGGGAAAACTTAAGTTTAAAAGAAGTATTAAAAGACCACATCAGCAGCACAATTCTTGAAAGTCAAAGCCCACAGTTAAAAAAAATAGATAAAATAATTGAAAAGATAAAAGATAAAGCCGTACCGGTCTTCATCCTGGGTGAAACAGGTACCGGAAAAGAGCTTTTAGCCAGAAAGATTCATTATTCAGGTAGTTTTAAGGATAAACCCTTCATTGGATTAAACTGTACTGCATTAAATGATAATCTTTTGGAGAGTGAGCTCTTCGGGCATGAAAAAGGTGCGTTTACAGGTGCTGTAAAGCGAAAGTTGGGTCGATTCGAACTGGCTCATGACGGCACACTCTTTTTAGATGAAATAGGAGATACCAACCTTTCCTTTCAGACAAAGCTTTTAAGGATTATTCAAGAGAAAAAATATGAGCGGGTTGGCGGTACGCAGACGCTTGAAGCGTCATGCCGAATTATAACCGCTACTAATAGAAATATACAAAGTCTACTGGCAGAAAAGATTTTCAGAGAAGATCTTTATTTTCGTTTAAGTCTGATAACCTTTACTCTCCCGCCGTTACGTGAACGCAAGGAGGACATCCCGGGATTCATCAAGCTCTTTATCGAGGAAGCCAATAAAGCATTCAACAAGCAGATCACATATGTTTCTAAACCCGTGATGAAAAAGATCTTGGAATATTCATGGCCGGGGAATATTCGCCAGTTAAAAAATGCGATTACCAATGCTGTTTTATTGAATGACG
This sequence comes from uncultured Spirochaetaceae bacterium, assembly GCA_964514135.1. Lineage (GTDB taxonomy): Bacteria > Spirochaetota > Spirochaetia > SZUA-6 > RPPD01 > JAFGGG01. The sequence continues at coordinate 3,567 of CAZEPL010000150.1, forward strand.
GTGAAATTATCGAAACTATGGATTTTCCGGAATATAATAATCAAGCGGAACTGTCAAAAATAGAACGTGGATTAAAAAATGTGGTTGCCGATCAGGTAAAGAGTCTCGAGATCGATGTGATCATGCGAACGTTGCAGCAGCACAAAGGTAACATCTCGAATGCCGCGAAGGAATTACAAATAACAAGAAAAACCCTCTATGAAAAAATAAAACAGTATAATCTGTAAATGTATAGTAAACTAAACACTTTTTGTTTAGTCTAATACACATCTACTATGAGGCATAATAAAAATTAGCACGATTAGCCTTGTTTTGTCTCTTAACTTATTATATTACTTATAATTAAAATATATAAT
>CAZEPL010000151.1:0-3827 GCA_964514135.1 uncultured Spirochaetaceae bacterium
GCTATACTCACCATTTGTAATACGGCCTGAATATGGATTCTGTTGCGGCATTTCTATTATTTATTCTATGATTATTTGGTGAGAAATGAAAATGAATTTATAAAATATTAGCAATCCCAAACCACAAGGGTATATCGCTACCGTGCTTTGAATAATAAAATTTTGATGAACCGACTTTGGAATCAGGTATCCTTTTTGAATACAGTTGTCCGTGCACTTGATAATTATAAGAAACACCCCCGCCCTCGTATATCACCTTGGTGGGCTTGGCGATCCATATAAAAAACACATAATCTCTATTAAGATATTGCAATACTTGATTCAACTTTTTCTTATCCACATTTTCTTCATCATACTCAACTCCTTGAAAGACATTAACTTTAAAGGGACCCTGTACTGCAAGACCATAATTAAGTTTGTCTTTATATTGGTCGTAACATGTAATGAGCATCTTATTCGACCGGATCATAGAGCCGCCCTGTCTTATCATCTATGCGGTAATATTTGCGGCCTGTGCCGTTGCAGCGCAGAAGGCGTTCGGCAGCCATGACAGTTCCAGCTAAAAGCCCGTACTTTTCAATTGCCAACCGGGCGTATTCGGAGCAGGTCGGTGTAAACATACACGCAGGTCTGTCTTGAGAAGAGATAAAAAGCTGATAAAACTTAAGTACACAGAGAAAAAAAAGTTTTACTTCACTAGTTTCTGATGTAAAAAATTCAAAACTAGGAGAGTGCGCATGTGAATCTGAAATGGTTGCTGTTATCGGGTTATGTCTCATTATGAACTTGAGGCCTGAGACCTCATCGCAAAAACCAGTAAACATAAACACAAGATAGAGGCAGATAAATAATACGCATTTCTTTAAGATAAAGATACCTCCCACGATTACACATCCTGCTTTACCGCAAGATAAGCGGCAAAAAAATCGTTTTAATACCTTCTCATATTTTTATAGCTTCTTCAAGTAATCTGAAAAAAACTAGCGCACCTATACTGTCTGTTTTTTCGAACGATAGTTTTTAAATGCTTTTTTAAAAAGTAACAAAAAAATCGTCTGTAACTGTTATACAACTGAGAGGTTAGGTATGAAGAAACAATACTTTTTCTTAATAATGCTATGGCTGACTGCAATCGCCGGCACCTTGCATGCCCAGGATACGACGTGTAACGAAAGTCCGATAATCTTTGATATTGAGCCTGACTGGATAGGTGCTACCCTGATTTTTGGTTTTAAAGATTTAGGATTTTTCCCCGAGGTAGATACCATTTTTACAGTCGGTCTGGGGGGAAGCTACGATTGGTTCGGTTACTACCGTACACCTGCCGACGAACCCTACTCAGGTTCTCTTGCAGGTTTTGATCCCGAAACAAGTCCGGTATATTCAAGGGCGGGCTTTAAACTTTCTTGTACCTTAGCTCAAGGCTTGTTGTGGAACTCAAAAGAGATGCATAACCTCTTGGAGCTGTTTGCAGGCTATAAATCAAGTTACTATTATAACTTTAATGATGAAAATATAAATCAACTTATCTTCGCAAGCACTCTACCGGACAGAGAACAGCAGCTGCAGAACTCAATTATGGTAGGTCTTGAGTGGAAGGATATCGACCAGAACAAACCTCACCAACTGCCGGCAGGTATGCAGGCTGAAATATCTTTGGAGTATGGTCCCGAATGGCTTTTGAATTCAACAATAGGACGAGCAGAATACTTGCGTTTTAATTTCTCGACACGTGCTTTTCTCCTCCTCTTTGATATTGCGCCCGATTCATATTTCAACATATTAAGTTCTTACCTGGGAATATTTTTGGCTTTAGATTATGCCTGGGGAGAGTATATCCCGCTTTCGATTCGTGAATCCATGGGCGGTAGAAATCCGCGTAAAGCTATTGGGTATGCTGTGCGCGGTATTGAGGACTGCCGCTTTGATACACCGTTAAAAATTGTGGGTAACATAGAAATTCGCACCAATCTGCCGGCCATAGGAGCACCTGATATTATACCTGGTATTACAATCTTTCTGGACGGTGCATATTATGATTATATAGATTATAATGAATCAGGATTTATTTTTTCTACAGGAGCAGGTGTATATCTTTCACTCTTTAATTCATTTGCTCTGAACTTCTATACCGCATTTTTATTAAATGAAACCCGTGCCAACGGTGATAGCTGGATACCGCTTTTATTTGCTTTTATATTTCACTTTTAAGGATTAAGTATGAAGCAATATAATAAGAGGAATTATTCAAGTTTTACAACTGTAAGGCCTTCATTTGTAGCAATATACAATGTCCCTGCTTCATCTTGAACGACTGAGTTAATTCGATTATTATCCGTCCAGTCAGCGGATTTATAATGTGTCCAAGAACTGCCGTCATAATATCCCAAACCCCGCGCCGTACCGGCAATGATAGTGCCATCCTCATCCATCCATACACTCTGTACACCGTTACTTGGCAGTCCCTGCTCGGTGGTATAGGTTATCCATTGAACTCCGTCATACACACATAGACCATCTCCGGCCGAACCCAGTACTATCCGATTCGGTGATAAAGCGAAAACACACACAATATGACTAAACCCACCTGAAATCTTAAAACGTTCCCACTCATTTCCATTATAGAGATAAAGTGACCAGGCAGCCACATAAAAATTACCGGCATTATCCACAAAAAGATCTTCTACATTAGCAGGCCCCTGGATACCGGAAATCGCTGTGAAGATATTATCTTTAAATCTATAGACACCTTTAATCTGTGTTCCAAAATAAACGTTGCCGTCGGTATCTCCATATGCTCCCCGCATTTCTTTATTAAACAGTTCCTGACCGTATTTCTGCCATGAAGTACCATCATAAACTCCGATACCATCTGAATTTGTCGCTGCATAAATCACCCCGGCCGCATCTATATAAACACTATGAATAAATCTTCTGGGCAATCCGTCATTCTCAGTGTAATGTTTCCAGGAAAATCCGTCATAGATACTAACTCCGTAATTAGTCGCTAAAGCCACAGTTCCGTCCTCAGTAACAAATACATCCTTTATCTCATTAGTAAGCAAGCCATTTTCTTTAGTATAGGTTATTCCTGCGGGCAATGGTTTAGGCGGCGCCATGGGCTGGCATCCTACACTTACACCGGGAGATATATAACCCGAAACGTCGAGAGACTGAAAATGAAATATGTATGGTCTGCCATTAATTAGACTTTCAATTGCCGCGTTCCCTACACCGAGAGCGAAATCTATAGTTATTATTTCCTCATCCCCCGTTTGCATTTGTATGGGCACATTACCATCAGCATAATAAGATATTCTAATCCCTGTAAATCCTTCAAAATTCGGATCATCCCAGCTCAGTTCTGCAGATCCGTTACCGGCCACCGCTGTCATGTTGCCCACCTCTCGTCCGTGAGCAGATGTGCCGATAGCATAGACAAAGATATCAGAAGCATTTCCCGCTTTATCTACTGTGCTTACGGTAAACGTATACGTACGCTCGTTTGGTACGTTGTGTAGGGTGACGGTTTGATTTCCGGAAGGAATCTCAAGCACTGCACCAGTATCAGGTACAACTTGTATTTTAACATGTGCCAGATCATTATCCGGCGGGTCTTCCCATTCCAGTATTATATTGGCAAATCCTAGGGCAACACCCATAGAGTTTGTAGATGCTTTAAAAGAGGTTACATTGGCAGGCGGCGTGGTATCTGTTTGCTTTGGGGAAGAACTACTAAGTTCACAACTAATGGTATTTAAAGTAATAATTATAAAAAAAATCACTTAAGCACTATTAATTTTTTAAAAACAATGCTACATAATAAC
>CAZEPL010000152.1:0-3756 GCA_964514135.1 uncultured Spirochaetaceae bacterium
GGAAACTGAGGAAAACTATACGTGGCTTGCAGCGTAATAATATTGTTCCAATCATAGATGCCGTCGTTAAGAAAGCTTTTATCGGGATACGAATCCACCTGTTCATAATCAAAGGGGATGGTCACATCACCGTAAATGGCCGGAGTACCGGCCAGCAGATCCCAATCATTGGTACCGTGGCGAATGAGTTGATATTTCAGCCCCACAAGCAAATTGTGAAACAGTAATGTTTCAATTTTTATTAAAAACTCATCCGAATTGGGCGGCAGATAATAACCCAAGTTTTCGTTATCATGAGTATAGCTCACATCCACTATATCTGCACTCATAGTGGGAAGATACTCCTCCGGATAGTGGGCGTAGACAAAGGGCTCGATCTTGGTATACTGCAGAGTGAGTAGGGTGGTGGGCAGACCGGGAATGGGAATCTGAGCGCCCAGCTGAACGGCAAACATATTTCTGGGCCGCGAAAACAGCTCTTGCGGACTCACAAACTCCATTTCATCCACAAAAAGAGATCCGTAAGCCCGGGCAATCCCTGCGATGTTAAAAGAGCAGTTGATAATTTGAGCCACATTATCGAAATTACCGTGCAGGTTCTGGTGCATGACCGGGTACATAAGTGGATTCAGATACCCCAGCTCAAAGCGTTTGCCCCAAATGGCCACACTGGTCACAGATAAATAGAACCAGTCAAATGGAAAAAACTCAAGCATCTGAATCGTAAGCATTTTCTGAAATGAGAGGTTGCTGCTGCTTTGCTCGTTTTCTTTAAACCAGTTTCCCAAAGAACCGACATTATATGCTATATTCACAGCAGGAGCCAGGCGGGCATGTATTTCCACGCCTTCAAAAGGACGCGCGTTTTCCGACAAGTACAGGTTGCCCGCACTTTCCCCCCAATCCCTGCGCAGGCGGGCAAAGCGCACCGTCAGATCATCGTTAAAAAACTGGGCTGTAAGCTCGTTTTCCAGAACAAAACTGAAATAGGGGATGGGCTCAATACCATCCGTACTGTAGCGGGGATCGCCGAATCCCAGATGAAACCCGTCCCACTGTTTGGTAAAGCTGTAGGGTGAAAAACACTGCGGCTCTACCTTATCGTACGTAACGCCGAAACAGCCGTAATAGGAAAAAAAGTCACTGATATCGCCTTTCATGTATAATCTTAAGGCATTGAACATATGTACGTGGGAAAAATCATTTATATTCAGCCTGTAATCGGATTCAAAGGTAATACCCGCCATAAACAGCCCCAGACCGCCCTGCATGGCCAGATTGCCGTATTCCAGCCCGCTTTTTTGGCCTTTAAATTCATTCAGATAGCTTTCAATTAACATAAGATCGTGGGCATCCAGTTTTTCCCGATTTTTGGAGGCGGTTTCCAGGTATCGTATTACAGCACTTCTGGAATAGGGTTTGGCTCTGGTAAGACCTGTGAGCGCTCCCTTAATCTCGGCTATTTTTAAGATATGATACACGGGATGGCTCAGATCCACAGTCAGATTCTCCTGTGCCAATACCGATATAGATAAAAAGAGCTGTAGGATTATAATAAGTTTTAGATTATGTTTAAGCATAGCTTATGCTTTCAAGCATAACTTTTTTTTAGATATGAAACAAGAATTTTATTTTTGCGAAAAGCTTATATAGTAAAATTTATATTTTTTTGAAAAATACTATCTTTTTGGGTATAATTAAATATAGGTGTAATAATGAACTTGCATAAGCTCTATAGATTTCTCTTCTATTTCATCGTGCACAGCATAGTCTTCTCTATCATCTACTATACTGTTTTGAATCATTTTTTAGTACATTATGCTCACAAAGAATTATATTGCATCTTTCCTTTCGTCATACATCTGGTCTGCTGTGCCCTTTATTTTCTGCTCACCTGGAAAGACCTCTATTCATACGATTACCATTACTTTCTGCTGTCGAATAAGATCATCATTCTAAAGAATGTAATGTACACAACCCTGTTTATACCCATCTGCGTGTTTTTGTTTCTGCTGTTTAATCCCTTACTTTTAAAAGATCCAATGCTTGAAAGATATATTTTTATTTCTCTTGTCCTCCTTATCTGTAATATCGCAAGTTTCATTGCGATTAATCTTTTGGCTGCAGGCTGGATATCACATTTGCTCAAGCTTGGCTATCTGAAGAAAAACATAATAATTATCGGCGATGAAAAAAACTATCCGCTCTTGGACACGCTTTATCCATATAATCAAATCTCCAAAAACAATTTGGGTGTGTTGGCGATAAAAAACAGCCAGTGGTACTTTCATGACAGCCGGCACCGGACAAAAAAGATTTCCTATAAACAAATTAAAGATCTGCTCTGTAATTTGAATGTAGGTGAGCTTATTATTACCAATTCACCTCAGCTGCCGCACAATACAGTCTCCAGCCTTGTCCGCTACTGCAAAAACAATTCAATCGACTACTCCCTTATCGATTCGGTTCAAAAAATTCCCAAAAAAAGCTTCTGGCTGGGCATAACAACCTATGTTACGGTTTTCAATAATATAACCACACACCGGGATTCTCTGATGCAGATAACCTTTAAAAGGATACTCGATCTCACACTGGTAGCGCTCTCACTTTTCCTTTTCTTACCCTTAAGCCTGTTTATAGCTCTGGCCATAAAACTGGAAGACGGAGGGCCGATTTTTTATCTGAGTAAGCGGGTGGGTATAAACGGTAAAATCATAAAATTCTATAAATTCCGCTCCATGATATTTAATGCTCAAAAATTGAAGCAGAAGCTGCTTAAATATAATGAACGGACGGACGGACCTCTTTTTAAAATAAAGAACGATCCCCGCGTAACCCGCGTGGGAAGAATAATCAGAAAATACAGCATGGATGAGCTCCCTCAGTTAATAAGCGTGCTCAAAGGCGATTTGAGCCTGGTAGGGCCCAGACCGCACTTGATAAATGAGGTAAAAGCCTATTCAGCTCACGAGATGTTAAGACTGGAATGCGTGCCGGGAGTTACCGGCCTGCCCCAGATTTACGGAAGAAACACCATAAGCTTTAAAAAATGGGTGTCATTGGATCTGTCTTATCGAAAAAACTGGTCTTTTTATTTTGATTTAAAAATACTGGTAAAAAGCCTGCGTGTAGTTGTTTCACCATTTTTCAACAGAAGCTATCAATGAAATATCTATAGTGCCCCGAAGCAAGGTTCGGGGCACTGACTATGGTTTTAGAGCAGCAATTATCGTACGAGCAAAATCCCCCGCAGCCTGAGGTCCTTTAGCCGTAATAATGTTTCCATCCCGTTCTACCGAACTGCCTGTAAAAATCGCTCCTTTTGCCTTAAGAATTTCCGAGTTAAAACAAGTGGCTTTTTTATTTTTAAGAATTCCTGCATGAGCCAGAATATTGGGAGCAATGCAGATGGCACAGATAAGCATTCCCTTGTTATAAGCTTGCCTGGCAATAGTATGTGCGGTAGTATTGGTATAATACTCTTGAGCTCCGCTTCCCCCTACAAAAACCACAGCCACATAATCGTCTACTTTTACATCTTTAATCAGGAGATCGGGTGTAACCTGTGCTCCCAGCATTCCGGTTACCGTGGATTTTGTGGTGGAAGCAATTGCTACCTTATAACCGTTTTCTTCAAAAATCCTTTTGGGGACCTGTAGCTCCTCATCTCTGAAATTGGAGCTGGCAATAATCATGAGAATCAAGCCGCCATTGACCGTAAGATTATTATCCGAATGGAGTAAGGACACAGAAAAA
>CAZEPL010000153.1:0-3681 GCA_964514135.1 uncultured Spirochaetaceae bacterium
ACTAATATACCTTTATTTTTTTCTGCACTGTGCGAGCAGCGCCCAACCTTGTATGCCAATTACCGGGAGAGACCCCGCCCACTGTTACTAAAAATTCACCGGGTTCCAAGATCCTTTCACCGCTGTTATCCACATATTCCAGCATAGCGGGTGTAATAGTAAAAACAACCTGTTTCTTTTGCTGTGCTTTTAATTTTATTCTTTTAAAATCCTTAAGCTCGTAAAGCGGAACTCTAAGCGGTGCATTAAGCTTTGTTATATATAGTTGTACAACCTCTTCCGCTTCTCTGCTGCCTTGATTTGCCACACTCACCTCGACCTGCACTTGTCGGCCTAGGCCGATAGTTGATTTGCTGATTGTTAACGTACTGTAAGTAAAAACAGTATAACTTAAACCGAAACCAAAGGGATAAAGAGGCTGTTTCTTCATATACCTGTACGTTCTGCCCTCCATAGCATAATCGTTAAAAGCGGGCAGTTCCGAAACTGATTTTGGAACAGTAAAAGGCAGCCGTCCGGAAGGAGCCGCATCGCCGAATAAAATATCAGCCACGGCATTGCCTCCCTCCTCACCCGGATACCAGATATATAATACCGCAGCTGCCAAATTATGAATTTCGGGAATTGCTACGGGACTCCCGCCTGCAATTAACAAAATAACAGGTTTATCCATTTCGCATATGTATTTGATAAATTTAATTTGATTATGCGGCAAAGCGATATCCGCTCTGTCCCCGAAATTTTCAGATGCTATTGCTTCGCCGTACTCGCCTTCCAGCAGAGGGGAAAGCCCCATAACGGCAATAACGACATCGGCAGAGTCGATATAGCCTTTTACCCAATTCTCGGAATTCAAATTCCGTTGATTAAGCAGGCAGCCCTGATAGAAATTTACGGAAGTATTTTTACTCACCTTATTGATAATGCCTTCCAGTACTGTAACCATCCGGCTGCTCATACCAAAGTAGTTACCGAAAAGAATATTTGTATTGCTTGCGTTGGGACCTACAATACAAATACTGGAGATATTTTTATCCAGAGGTAAAATATTATGCTCATTCTTAAGCAGCACAATAGATTTTAAGGCCGCTTGCCCCGCCAGCTGACGGTGTTTTTTACAATTAATAACATCCTCACCCAATGTTCTATAGGGATCTGTTTCGGGGGGATCAAACATGCCCAATCTAAAACGCAGCATAAACAGCCGGTAAAGGGCTTTGTCTACCTCGCTTTCACTTAGGCAGCCCTGGTGTACCGCAGCCATCAAATCATCCGCCGAACCATTAATAATCAGATTACATCCGTTGTTTACGGCTAAGGCAGCAGATTCAATTGGATTTTTGGTAATCCCGTGCCCCGTATGAAAATCGCGTACCGCCCAGCCGTCCGAGGTAATATAGCCCTGAAAGTTCCAGCCGTCTCTTGTTATATCAAGCAACAGCCGCTGGTTTGCACAACAGGGCACTCCATTCAAGCAATTATAAGCACCCATGATACCCGCCACACCGGAATCAACCAGTGCTTTAAAGGCCGGCAGATAGGTCTCGAACAAATCCTTTTCCGAAACTACAGCATTAAACTCATGACGAAGCTTTTCGGGACCGCTGTGAACCGCAAAATGTTTGGCACACGCTGCTGCTTTTAAATATTTCTTGTTATTACCCTGCAATCCCTTCACAAATGCCGCTCCGATTTTAGCTGTCAGACAGGGATCTTCACCGAAGGTCTCCTGTCCCCTGCCCCAGCGCGGATCTCTGAATATATTAATATTGGGACTAAAGAAGGTAAGGCCGTGGAATGTTTTCGGATCATTATGTTTTTTGGAAAGGTTATACTTGGCTCTTGCTTCGTCTGAAATTGCAGCGGCAATGTGTGAAATAAGCCCGGAGTCAAAGCTCGCGCCCAAGGCAATAGCTTGAGGGAACACGGTCGCATTCCCCGCTCTGGCCACACCATGTAAACACTCATTCCACCAATTATACTCGGGGATTCCCAGCCGAGGTATGGCTCTGCTGATGAAGATCAATTGAGATACTTTTTCTGTAAGCGTAAGCCTTGCAATTAGATCTGTCACTCTTTGCTGAAAAGATTTTGTGTGATCCTTAAATATAGGCACTGTATTCTTTTTCATATTCAATAAAAAATACCGCTCGGTACTTTGATTGTGCTTAAAAATATTTACTTATTCAACTTCTTTAAGGCTTTGTCCAATACTACCTGTAGATCATCCAGAGCCAGCGGCTTTTCCAAAACATCATTATCCTCTAAAGCTGCCTTTGCACTGTATAACCCCAATCCGATATTACTTGTTATGGATTTTGTCGAATAAAAAGCATTAAATATATCTCTTATATCTTTATCGTCAATTCCGCATCCGGTGTCAGCAATTTTTATAACTATACCGCCTTGTTTTTTTGCGACGGAAATATCTATTACACCATTACCGGCAATTGCCTCCGCGGCATTGGAGATTAAATTAACGAAAATAAAAAACACGGCATCTCTATCAGCCGCAACCTTTATTTGTTTAGCTATTTCAACATTCACCTTAATACCGGGAGGTATTTTTTTATGTAGAAAATCCAGCACAGCGGCAATTATCTCTTTAAAATCCAATTTTTCTTTCCTGTACTCTCTGTCCGAATATAAAATCTTTAAGTTATTAACAATTCCTGTTATTCTGCTCACGCTGTTATCGATATGCTCCAAACATGTTTGCAGATTTTTATGATCCTTAAGCTCTGAGTTTTTTATAATCTTTTTTATATTATCCAGAGGTGCCGATACACCGCTTAACGGATTTAATATCTCATGAGAGATCCCGCCGATCAGCATTCCCAAGGCAGCAAATTTATCTTTTTCATAATTTTGTCTTCTTAATTCCTGGTTGCGCAGCAGGGCCCGGATTCGCGATAACAGCTCATCAAAATGAAAGGGCTTGGCAATAAAATCAATTGCTCCCTCTTTCAAACCTTTTATTTTTTCTCCTTCACCTGACTTGGCGGTGAGGAATATAAAGGGGATATGTTCAAACCTTTTATCGGCGCTCACGGTTTTCAAAAACTCATAACCGTCCATAGCACCCATCATGATATCCGAGATAATCAGGTTTATCTGAGGAAGTTCATTGAGCTTTTCCAGAGCCTGTCTGCCGTTTTTCGCACAGTACACATTGTAAGTCCTGCTTATTACCTTTTCCATTCAGCTCTTTAACAATGCGGGATACGATGGCAAGGCCCATACCTATTCCCTGGGTATTTTCCTTTTTGCGTGAAAGCTGATAATAAGGCATAAAGATTCGGGGTATTTGATTCAGAGCTATCCCGATACCCGTATCACGGATCTTGAGCTCCGCCATCGTATTGTCTAAACCCAGCTCAGTACTTACAGTGCCGCCCGGATTGGTATACTTAATAGCATTCTCCAAAAGATTATTAACAACCCTCTCAATGGCGAAAGCATCCGTCAGGATGAGCAGGTTGTCCGTAATTTCTCCCGCCTCAATGCTTATATTTTTCTTACGGCTGATTGCCGCAAACAACTCTATTTTTTTTCTTATAAGATCGGAGAGATTCAATACCGTATCGTGATTGTATATACGCATACCGCGCTCAAAACGCATCACATCGAAAAAATTCATCATATCTCTTAAGAGTTTTTCAATGAGCTTCTTGCAAAAAT
>CAZEPL010000154.1:0-1264 GCA_964514135.1 uncultured Spirochaetaceae bacterium
CAGTTGAGTTAAAGAAATATGCAACATCGATAATCGGTAGTAATAATGAAGACAGAGGAGTATCATCATTAAAAGGATTTCTGTGAATGAAGCATAAGTTTACCTATAAAACTTCGGGTGTAGATATCTGGAGTGCCAATGAAGTAAAAGCGGAGATGGCCTCTGTACTTAAAACTCAAAACAAACGGCTTTTAAATACTCTGGGTGCGTTCGCTTCTTTGTACGACATTAAATATGATAATATTAAGCATCCTGTATTGGTGTTAAAGACCGAAGAACCGGGATCAAAACAGTTATTGGCCTTTCAATACGATAGGATCGAATCAGTTTGCTATGATATGATTAATCATTTAATAAATGACTGTATTGTCATGGGGGCTCGACCCCTGGCCGTACAGGATGCGATAATTTGCGGGAAATTGGAAAGGCAAAAGGTTAAGAGGATTGTAACAGCGATTGCAGGTGCCTGCCAAGAACAGGGCTGCCTGCTTACGGGGGGTGAAACATCAGAGCAGCCGGGTGTGTTAGCTGTCGGTGAATATATTCTCACATCCAGTATTGTTGGTATTGTTGAGAAAAATAAAATAATTGACGGATCTAAGATTGAACGCGATGATGTTGTGTTATGTCTGGAATCCAGCGGTTTGCATACCAATGGCTATTCCTTAATACGAAAGATATTGAAAGAAAAGCCGGAAATTGATAATGAAGTAATTAATGGAAAAAAAGTTATTAATATGATCTTTGAACCGCACAGGTGTTATTACCGGGCACTGAAAGATTTATTTAATCAGGATGTTATAAAAGGAATGGCTCATATTACCGGAGGCGGGATTAAAGAAAATCTTAATAGAATACTGCCGGACAACTTAAATGCGGAAATAGATCTGCAGACGTATTCTGTTTTACCTTTATATAAATATCTGAAAGAAAAGGTTCGACTAGCAGATGATGAAATGCTTGGAACCTTTAATATGGGGGTAGGTATAGCATTGGTTGCTCATGAAAATAATCGGGAAATGATTGCCAAGCATCTTAAACAGTTTAAGATAAATGCCTATGTAATTGGGAAAATAATAAAAGGGAAAAAACAGGTTGTGCTAAGGAATAAAATAATCTGGTAGGCAGCTCATATGGAAAGCAGTAAGTATAGGGTATGATCCAATTTTGGAATGAATAAGTGCAAACACAATGACAGGCATAAAGCTCACAAAACAACAGGCACGCAAGTTTATCCTCAGCTATCAGGGATTGTATCCTCCTT
>CAZEPL010000154.1:1364-3665 GCA_964514135.1 uncultured Spirochaetaceae bacterium
AAATCGTAGATTGGAGCTGGTCACCGACCAAGCTATCCAGAGCAGCCCTGGGAGGTCTATAAGCCACCGGAAGAGAGAGAATATGGTTATTATGTTCTTCCCATTCTTTTCGGAGACCGTTTTGTAGCACGTTTTAAAACCCGGTCGAGATAAAAGGAATGGAGCTTTGCTTATTAAAAATTGGTGGTGGGAAAAGAGCATTCGTGAAAGTGATAAACTTAAAAAGAGTATAAAAAATTGCTTTCAAAGATTACTCTTTTTTTTAAATTCAGATAAAATTGAAGTTGATAAAAAAATCAAGAAAAAGTTATACTGGCTTATACATTAATAATGATTGCTTTATTAATGAAGCCTACATTTAGAAGGAGTTATATACTAATGAATGATGAGATAATAATTCGTGATATGCATAAAGAGGATGTTGCCCGGGTTGCAGATTTAATGGGGCAATTAGATGAACTATTTAATTCCGGACATGATATTTTTGCGGAAACAATTACAGCTACCTTTGAAAAGATGTACGAGCATAAAAGTATTTATAAGAATTATGTTGCCCTATTAGAAGATAAGATTGTCGGCTTTATGAGTGTGATCATATACAAGACTTTCTTTCATGCGGGCGGTACGGCACTTATAAATGAATTGATTGTTGATAAAGCTGTTCGCGGCAGGGGAATAGGTGAACTTATAATTAATAAAATAAAGGTTCTGGCAAATATACAAAGGTTCAATGAAATTGAGGTGAGCGCAAGTATTGATAACAAAAAGGCTATTAATTTTTATAAAAAAAATGGCTTTGTGGATGAAAGTATTCTTTTGGGAATGGAATTAGCAAAGTAAGATAAAAAAATAAAAATGTACAAAGGAAATTAATGCGTTATACATTTGGAACTTCCACAAAAGCCGCAAAGCGTCTTAAAAAAATAGCCAATTTTTTTAATCCTCTGGCTCATGATTTTATTAAGCAGTTTGTCCGGAGGTCTGTAAACATTGCTTTAGACCTCGGCTGAGGGCCGGGGTTTACCACCCATATGCTTAAACAGGCCACAGCGTGTAAGCATATATATGGTTTTGACCTATCTGATGCCTTCCTTAAATTGGCACACAAGCACTATCCGGTATATAATTTTTTTAAACATGATGTAACCGCAGTTCCCTTTCCCGTGCATGCTGATATTATTTATGCACGATTTCTCTTATCTCATCTTAAAGATACTGTCACAAATGTTAACAATTGGGCAGGCGAATTAACTAATGGTGGAATGTTATGTATTGAAGAGTTGGAAGATATTTTTACTGATATTGGTGTATTTAAAGAGTATCTTAGGGCCAACCGGGGACTTATTGCCTCGCAGGGAGCGGAATTGTATATTGGTAAAACACTTGGAAAAGCAAAATACAAAAGCAACGTAGTGTATAATGATAGTGTTCTCCTGCCGGTTTTAAACCGGCAGGCAGCAGCCTGGTTTTATCCCAATACTATAACCATCTGGGAGCAGGAAGATTATATAAAAGGAAAATTAAGGGATAGTGAGAGGAAAGCTATTTGCGAAGAATTAGAAAATATATTGGCGAAAAAAAACAATAAGAGTGATATAGCCTGGAAGATGCGGAGAATTGTTATTAATAGAGGAGAATAATTCATTATGAAAATTATTGCTGTAATGAGCTCTTCAAAAAGCGGTAATACTACAGAGATCGTTAACTATTTTGAGAAGCAATTAAAGGTTATGACTGATGTTGTTTTTGAGTATCTTTATTTAAGCGATTATACAATAGATTTCTGTGTGGGATGTCATAATTGTATTAGCCTCTCCGGGGTATATGTTTAGCGTGACCGGCAGAATGAAAAACTTTTTAGATCATGTGGCTTACAACTGCCACAGGCCCAAATACTTCGGCAAGAAAGCGTATCTGCTTTCGGCATGCACAAAATGGCAGGAGAGCAGTGTATTTAAACCATTAGAGACATGGGCATCCGGAGCGGGATTTACAATGACAGGGAAAACCTATGTGGAGATGCTGCCCTTCCCTCTGACTGAAAAAATATTAAACAAAAGTAATGAGAAGATAAGGAAAGCGGCTGCAACATTCTACTCTCAGCTTACGAGAAAACAGGAACTCAAACCGGATTTTGGAAGTGTTATGATCTTCCATGTATTCCGTATGCTGGCAAAACTGGCACCTCATGTCATGCAGGCGGATTTGACATATTTTAAACAGAAAAGGGCTTATGAAAAAAAAGCAAAGTGGTATCTGCCGGCAAAAATATCATATCTCAGAGATCGTTTTGCCTGCTTT
>CAZEPL010000155.1:0-3639 GCA_964514135.1 uncultured Spirochaetaceae bacterium
TATTGACAACTATGTAGATTGTGTTTTATAATTGCAATATGCATACTTATATAAATCGTTTTTTAGAAGATGAGGTTAAAAAAAATCTCTTACAAATTCCCATTATTGCAATCTTAGGACCAAGGCAGTGCGGTAAATCCACTCTCGCCAAACACATAATCGCCGATTTTGCAAAAATAATATACCTCGATTTAGAGAGACCGTCCGATATAAATAAATTAAGCAATCCCGAATTATTCTTTAAAGAAAATCAAGACTCACTCATTGTCTTGGATGAAATACACAGAATGCAGGAACTGTTCCCTTTATTAAGGAGCGAGGTGGACAGGAGGTCAGCCAATGGTCAGTTTATCATTCTCGGATCAGCTTCTTATGAACTGTTACGGCAGTCTTCGGAGAGCCTGGCCGGGAGAATCCGCTTACTGGAACTCACGCCTTTTCACATTTCAGAGCTGAACGCTGATTTCTCCTCATTAAAAAAACTTTGGATAAGAGGGGGATTTCCAAGAAGCTATTTAATGCCGGATGACCAAAGCAGCTTTAATTGGAGAAGCGACTTCATTCAATTATTTTTAGAAAGAGATATCCCTCAATTAGGACTCAACATCCCGGCCGGTTTGCTTTCCAGGCTTTGGCGCATGTGCGCTCACTCTCACGGGCAAGTGCTAAACTCTTCCCGTTTGGGTGAATCTCTGGGAATAAGCCATACCACAGTTCGCAGTTATCTGGAAATATTAAGCAAGACATTTATGCTCAGGATACTGCCACCTTATTCAACAAACATTAAAAAACGAGTGGTGAAATCGCCTAAGATATTCATCCGCGACAGCGGTGTACTCCATGCTCTTTTGGATATCCATGATTTCAACTCACTCATGGGGCACCCCCAATTCGGAGCTTCCTGGGAAGGATTTGTTATTGAAAATATTATTAATTATTTACCGCGCTGGAATGCTTACTTCTACCGCACTTCCAATGGAACAGAAATTGACCTGATATTGAGCAAAGGTTCGAAAAAGATAGCCGTGGAATGTAAAGTATCTGCATCGCCTCAGCCTGCCAAAGGTTTCTGGAACGCTCTCCAAGATATAGGAGCCCATGAAGCCTGGATAATAGCACCGGTTGAGGAGAGATATAAGATAAAAAACAATATAACCGTATCTTCACTACCAGAATTTTTAACTTATATAACACAACTATAACTTAGATATTATTTATGATAGGATTTTCTCCTTTTAAGTATACCTATTTTTTACCTATAGTAACATATCTATATCTAGAGTAAACTCTAAATAAGTCTTGACTTTTTTAGAGTTTGGTTGGGTGAGTTAAATAATAATTTTACCGCCTTTAGAGAATTCACAAAAGCCATATCAACCCCTGATGTAAATCCTGATGCCGCTGCTTATAAACAATTATTTAATTACAACGGTTTCCCGGAGCCGTTTTTAAAGAGCGATCAGGCCTTTTATAATATGTGGTTCAACGAGCGTAAAAAATTATTGATTCGGGAGGATAATCGGGATAAAGAGAGGTAGATTTTGTAATCACAAAAGATAGAAATCCCATTACTCTTATTGAATGTAAATATAATGATACGAGTCCTTCCAATTCTTTACAATACTTTCAGAATATACTTACGATAAAAATCGCTGTACAGCTTGCTAATAAATCCGGTGTGTGCCGCAAGCTGAAAACAGAGACCGGAGAGCTTTGGATTATCTCCGCGGACAGATGGCTTAAGCTTCTTCCTTAAGTCGCATAAAAAACCGAAGTGGCATCTGATTTTTCATAAGGCAAGAACAATGTGCTTGAAAATGAACTGTCCAATACCCAATTCAATATTTTCTGCCTTGATTTATAAACTCTTTAATATCCTTCTGTTTATCGAAAAATAAGTTCACACAGAGCTCACAAAGCAAAAGAGGGTGCTCTGTGAGATATTTTTAATATCAATCAAATCCTTCTCATCTGTGAAATCTGTGGTTCCTTTTCCGTTTAAATTGTAAATATTTTATTTCCAAGCACCTGTTGCTCAAATATCCAAATCTAGATATTATCTAGCCTATAAAACTGTCACGTAAGGGTGTCCACAGATGAAAAGCAAGAGCACTTCACATCAAGATCATAAAAAAAAGTTCTTTACCCCGGAAAACTATACGGCAGAGCAAGCACGTTTAATGCACTCAACCCGCGGCCCGCTGCTCATTGCCAGCTGCCGATCGGGCTCCTACCTTTCGGAAAGGGTAGCCGAGCGCTATGAACAGCTTTTAACACAAGCCGGGAGTAAAGACAATGTGCTCTATCTACCGGACATCGATAAGCGCTTTACCGATTCGGAGGCCTGCGTCAGGCTGGATCATCATGTGAACGGTTATGATGTGTTTTTGTTTCAAGCGCTGTTTAATCCCAATCTGCCGTTCAGTATCGATGATAACTACATGGTATTTCTTATTGCCGCGCGGGCTTTCAGAGAACACGGGGCAAAGCATATCACCGGTATTCTTCCCTACCTGGCATACTCCAGACAGGATAAACCCACTGCATTTAAACGCGAGCCCATAACCGCCAAACTCATGGCAGATCTGAGTATCATAGCCGGTGTGGATCATTTTATCTCGTGGGAACCGCACTGTGGACAGATCCGCGGTTTTTACGGAAGTACACCTGTGGATTTTTTGGATCCGCTTACGCTCTTTATCGAAGAGTTCGCCGAATTTAAAGAAAGAGAAGATGTCATTGTGGTGGCTCCTGATGTAGGAGCTTCCAAATTTGTCACCCATTTCGGCAGGGCCATGAGCATTAACAGCGCTATCGCCTCCAAATACAGGCCCGAACCGGAAAATGTGGTGATCTCGGAAATAATCGGAGACTTCCGCAACAAAAAGGTTGCGATAATTTTAGACGATATGATCAGCAACGCGGGTACGGTTTACGCTTTGACAAAAAAGCTTATAAAAGAACAGCTTGTGCAGGAAGTGCACATCGGGGTATCGCATAATCTCTGCGTAGGCCGCGGCCTGGAGCGCCTGCAGGACCTCTATGATAATTACTCGCTGAAACAGGTAGTTGTTACAAACAGTATTCCCCAGATTCCGGACCTGAGTGCCCTGCCCTTTGTAAAGGTCAAATGCCTTTCCGACAGCCTGAGCCGGACCATCAACCGCACCCATTACAATAAATCGGTAAGTGAGGTATTCTACACACCAAAATAAATTACGTCTAAAATGAGCCTTAAGGAAAAATAATATGGCAGATGATTCCAGAGTCGTTCTTCTCAATAACCAGATCGAGGCCCAGTTATTGGGTTCCATACTTAAAGAGGAAAATATTCCCCATGTAATCAGAAGCTATGAGGATCTGGCCTACGACGGTATCTACCAAATCCAACAGGGATGGGGTCATGTGGAAACACCCCCTCAATATCTGGAACAAGTAAGAGAAATTTACCATGACTTGTTTAAAAAGCAAAAACAATAGCAGCATACATCTTTAGGTTTTTACATGAAAAATATAATATGTGTTTTCTGCGCTTCCAGCAATACTATACACCCTTGCTACTTTCCGCCTGCCCGGCGTTTGGGAGAACTGCTGGCCCGTCATAATTATACACTTATGTATGGCGGCGGCAAATCCGGC
>CAZEPL010000156.1:0-3571 GCA_964514135.1 uncultured Spirochaetaceae bacterium
GTGGGTATTACCACATATATTTTGGCTTTTGCGCTTTTTTTTAGAAAAAAAACCCTGTTGGAGATATTCTTCCTGCTTTTTCTCACCTTTTTTACTTTACGCATGATCTCGGATACGCTCATGTTCTATATAGCCCCACTCATTCCCAACTCTAATCTTTTATATTACATCCTGATGCTCTTTGGCCGTATAACTTTATGCGGCATGCTTTTCTTCCTCACACTTTTCATCCACAAACTTGTTGCCAAAGCACAATCCCGCAAAGCGTATATCAGCTTTTTTATTATCGCAGGCTTGCTCACTGCCTTTTTTATCATTCAATTTGTACTGTTACATCTGTCTACGCTTCCGTCGCCACAAACACTTCATGAATTCTCGCCCACTGATTTTACATTTTTTATTTTATTTATATATCCGATCGCTGTCTGGCTTATTTTCTCAGGCAAAATAAAGAACGCTACCCTCTATAAAACAACAAAAACTTTTATCTTTGGCACTCTCTGTCTGTATCCCTTTTTTATTATTGAAGATCTGCTAGACACCCTCAATATTGAAGTGGGAACAGCTACGTTAGAGTTAAAGTTTTTTCCGATCTATTATCTGTTCTTATATCTGATGCTTCTATACCATGGTTTCAAAAATCTGATTGCAGGGCAAAAATTAAATGCAGGTTTACGAACCATCAATCAGGACTTTATCTCTCATTATCATATTACCAATCGAGAAATTGAAATCATCAAATTAGTACTCGAAGGTTTGAGCAATCAAAAAATCGCCGACAAACTCTTTATCTCCAGCGCCACAGTGCGCAACCATCTGCACAACATCTTTGAAAAAACCGATGTTACCAATCGAGTCGAGCTCATCCGCCTGTGCACGGAATAACTATGCAGGTGTTTCTTATAACATCAGCTTTCTGATGATACCGGCACTCCGGAAGTCCGAACCGTCAACTTTTATATCCAGACCCACAGCAGACAAAGGTACAACCTTCATTTTATCATCCTGAATAGCGCTAACAAGAATTTCAACAATTGTTTCTGCAAATATCACTTTATAGGGCCGCCCGAAAAAATTACGCGGTGAGTTTTTCAGTTTGGGAAGATCTGTGTGCGAATTATGCAGTGCCACTACCTGTAGATATGCCTTGGCCAGAGAATCTTCAATCCGTTCGGGATCTGATTCATTCAAAACCTTTAAAAAAACCGGCATTAAAACCTGATATGGTTTCAACCTCTTTAAAAGCAGTCCCCGCCATTTGCTGTACGGAATATACTTTGCTTCAATATAAAAAGTAATTTTAACAAGCAGGTCCACAAGCCTCGCGGCTATGGTTTTTATACCCAGCATATCATTAATATCCCTACAGCGGCCGATAAAGGGCTCTTCATTCCAGATACAGTTCCAGAGTGCGGCCAGACGCAGCAGACGGACATCATGAGGAAAGAATGAAAGAGTTTCCCTCATAGGCTGTAAAGTTCCCAGGCCATCATAAAACACCCTGCCCGCGGTTAATTCAAAGAGGTTTTGATCAAGAAAGGTCAGCCATTCTTTGGACGACAGATTGTCGGTGCTCTTTATTCCTAAATGCATTTTCAGATAGCTTTTAAGAGTATGGATTTCTATCAAATGATTAAGCGGATAATCCTCAGCAGGTGTCATAGTCTGAGTGTTGTCATAACGCGGATCCGAAAAATTAACCGGAAAGCCCTTGTATTTAAAGGGAAGCCGCATGCTTAAAAATTCTTTTAAAGCTGCCGCATGCTTCTTATAATCCTCTTCAATTAAAAAAAGCTGCAGGCGCGGCCCCCAGTTGTGGTCCATGGAAACCGCCGTATCCACTCCCATTACATCCGAACCGCACCCGATTAATGCGGCAGAATATTCCAGATGCGGATCATATTCTTTACACAAAGCTGCTACAACATCACTATAAAATCCTTCATTTAAGCGTAATCCCGGAATAAATTTTAAATACACGGTAACATCGCCTTTAATCCTGTAATGTTAATACGGATGTAATCCGTATCTGGTTAATCCCAGTGTTTCATCCAATCCGAACATAATATTGAGGTTCTGAACAGCCGCATGCGCTCCGCCTTTACCCATACTGTCCAGCACACTGAAAATGACAATACTGTTTCTGCGTGGATCAACATCAAATCCTATATGGCAGTAGTTTGTGCCGGATACGGCTGCCAGCCAAGGATAAGGCAGATACTGCCAGCTTACGTTTTCTGCTTTTTCCATATCAAATATCTTTATAAAAAACTCATCTTCATATGCGTCATGATAGAGATCAGAAAGCGCAGACCGTGCTATTTTTTGTTTGGGGAACACATGGATGAGTGAAAGTATCCCCCTGGTAATGGGTACATAGGCCGGTGTGAAATGCACCGTAATTTTAATTTTGCCTAATAATCCCAGTTCCTGCTCCATTTCATATATATGGCGGTGGTCAACTACATTATAAGGAAGAATATTGTTAGCGATCTCGGGATGATGCAGAGCTCTGTCCAATTCCGCACCTGCGCCTGCGGTTCCCGACAGCCCGTCAACAACGATTGTTTCCGTTTCGATTATATCGTGTCGGATGAGGGGAGCCAAAGCCAGAATAACACTTGAAGAAAAACAGCCGGGATTAGCAATAAGATCCGCCTGTCTTATTTCACTCCTGTAGAGCTCAGCAATACCGTATACAGCCTGCTCCGCGAGCTCCCATGAGCTGTGTTTTTTCCCGTATACCCTCTGCCAGTCCGCTTTATCTTTCAGTCTGAAATCGGCTCCCAGATCAATAACCTTTGTTCCTGCCTCTAAGAATCCCTTAGCCAAGTGCATGGCCTTGCCAGAAGGCAGTGAAAACAAAACCGCATCACAAGGGTCAACCTCATCCGGATGAATGAGCACCTGGTTCGAGTCTAAAAGATTTCTGTGAAAATATTCAATTTCCTTGGGATTTCTGCTTGTTGCCCAGGCCAGCTCAAACTGCGGATGCTCTAAAATTACTTTTATTGCTTCTCCGCCCATATAGCCGGAGGCTCCATATACTCCAATTTTATACATCATCGTAACTCCACCATCAATAAAAGAATACGGATTTCCGGTCTGGCAGAACAAACAGGCCGCACCGGATAAAATCCAAAAGCATGAGCTTAAAATTATCATATTGCTTCAGAACAATCAATTTCCCGCTTGACGCTTTCACATAATTTCTCATACTTATTAAAGATGCATGGATGAATTTTTAAAGCCCGTTGTATTGGTTAGTAAATGACACCCTATCCCCATGAGCTGTTTTTTAAGAAATAGATTACTGTTCAATCGCCCCCAGATCGCAAGCTGTAGTATTTTCTCTATCTTGAAAATTAAAATCAAAGGGCGGTGCTGCCTTTATCTGAGCTTTATCTAGGGCAAGTGAGCCCTGCTTTAAGCGAAAATCCGCAGAATCAGGATTTACCAATCCCGGATCACCTTTACAGTCATGGATAGTATTGTTATATACACTGATATTGTAGGTATGAGTATCCCAGGCATCCACATAGATACCCAATCTATTTATATCATGCACATG
>CAZEPL010000157.1:0-3422 GCA_964514135.1 uncultured Spirochaetaceae bacterium
ACCCGGTTCTTGATGCTTTTTAGGCTCTGGTAGTATTTTTATACGGATTCAGGTATAAGTTTAGCTATCATTAGGTTGGAAACAATTCGTTTCCATGATTTCTCATGCAACTGGGATCGATTTTCGAATCCAGAAGATATTCGCTTTCGTCAAAATGGTAATAAGACTGACGGATGTTATTCTTTTACAGTACTAACTTCAAGATATAAATCCATTACTACTCCAGTTCATGATCCTATTCAAAACATTGAATTCCCAAATTACTCGCATGTAGAGGTCAGAGAACTTTTTGAAGGTGAGTCAATTCTATTTGAACCACCTAAAAATAGAAAGAAAAAGAAATCAAGAAAAAGTAAAAGATTAAAATATAGACAAAATATCCTTAATAATCTTATAATTGAATTAGAAAGTGAATAAAGAATATTAATCATTCAATTTGACTACAGTTTCTCAAATCCTAAAAATTGCATGCTTTTTTTATTTTCTCATTACAAATAAGCATATTTTCAAAGTATAAGTTATTTGAATTATCCGTTTTCAGCAGCGATCAACATGGTCAAGGCTTATTAAAAGCCTTTATTTAACCTCACCTAAAAACATTAAATAATCTTGTTTGTTTATCTTCTCAAGCACATCTTGCGAGCTTAAAACCATCCACATCTTGGGCTGCTCATAGAAATATTTTTTTATTACTCGTATAATATCCTGATCCGTTACTGTTTTTATTTTTTCCACAAAATAGAGATAGCTGATAGGATCATCTGTATAAATAAGCGATGACAAAACTTGCGAAGCAATCGAAGAGTTTGTAGCCTGAGCACCATAATAACTCGTAATAAACTGGGCTTTATAAAACTCTAACACATCTGCTATAGGTACAAACTTTCCCTGCGAAAGCTCAGGATCATCACTCGCTCCGATTCCTCCCTTACCCGCTGCGGAAGCCGATACCTTTGCTCCCACACAGCGTCCCTGCATCATATACCCTATAGCCGTATCAATATAGCGTTTAACCTTTTCCGGTACCGTAGTTTTATAAATCACAATACTCTGATAGTTTTCTTCAAATCCGAAAGTATATGCCCACACACCATAACCCGCTCCGTGCTGGATACGTACAATCTCAAACAACAGATCATCAAGCATGGCGGAAGCCAAAACCACTGCCGGATAATCCGGATGGTTGCGATCGGGAACATGGAAATCGGCACGTACAAAAGCCACGCCTTGCGATGCGGCAAAAGATTCCAGATACACCTCCGATTGGGTAAGTTTTAAAAAGGGGGGCACCTGTATATCCGGCCGAACCTTAGCAGAAAAAGGTAACTCTCCCAAGGTGCTGTTTAACTGATCGAACAGTATCCGCTCATCGAAATTTCCCACAGCTACCACGTACATGCGTTCCGGAGTGAAGTTTCTGTTATAATAGTCTTTTACATCTTGCAGTGTAATATTCTTAAGTGATTCAGCTGTTCCCCCAAAGTAGGCCAGATAAGGATGTGCCTTAAAAAAGTGATCATGCAGCTTGGTAACAAGACGTGAGTAGGGATCGCTCATCTCCTGTTGATATTTGATCTTCATATCATTTAACACAAGCTCAAACTGCTTTTCATCCCAGGCGGGGTGTAAAAAACAATCCATATAGAGGGGAAAGAGCTCGGCAAAATACTTGTCTAAGGTGAAAAGACTAAAGGCTGAATAGTCGAACGAACTGTAAAAAGCGCCTATCCCGGAGCTTTTCTCGAAGAGAATTCTTTGCAGAGTCTCGTAACTGTACGTTTGGGATCCTTTAGTCAGCATCTGCAGAGTTATTCCCTCTATGCCGGCTTTTTCTTCGGAAGTATACATCACGTTGCCTTTAAGCCCGATAAGCAGGGAAAAAACTCTATTGTTTTCGTTTTTCTTTATAACAAGCGGAATACCGTTTTTAAGCTGATAGCGGGCAATGTTCTGCCTATTCTGTTCTATAAAATTGTCGCTTGTTTTACATGATAAAAAAATAATTATCGGGAGTACAACAAGAATATAAGCGGTTCTTCTTTTCACTCGGCTCCTCCTTTTATTGATCAGCCCACCAGAAGGCATTGGACTTCCATATCTCCTCGAAACCGGCTTTGGCAAATTCCATTTTTTGTTTTTCCAAGTCCTCAGGATTTATGAGTATACCCAACAGCATGTTTTGGCTGGTGATGTATTTTTGAATATAGTTTTTAACATCAGTGAACATTACTTTTTTCATGTTTTCAATATAGCTCAGATAATATTCCGTATTGGCCGATGACCACCAAAAAGAAAGCGAAGAAATGAGCTGTGTGGCTGTTTCCATTTCCAACAACTGCCTGTCCTCCAGCCTGGTTTTTACGAGAGCAAAATCAGCTTGACTAAAATACTCCGGATTATTAATAATTTCGTTCATCTCTTCGATTATTGCTTTTTTAAAGAGCAGTGCCTGCTCGGCACTGTTCTCTGCCTCATCCACTACCAGATACGCTCGAAAATAAATAGCCGCCCCGTCTCTTTGGGTAAAGTATGAGGCATCAATAAGCTCTTTTCTATAAACACCCGGTACGTTGGCAAAGATATTTGTTTTAAAGCGTCCGTGGGGATCTTCCAGCAGCATCAACCACACATCGGCAGCATAGGTGGCTTCCGGATCATCCAGCACATCAGGTCCGCGCAGCCGGAGATCAACTGCCATCAAACCCTTGTACATTGACTCGTCGGTATAATAGAGATATTTGTCCTCTGTTAAAAAAGGATGCGGAACAGAGGCTGCCTGCCAGGGATCCGAACCTTTAGGCCAATCACCAAAGTAGAGGTTTACCAGTGCCAGAGCTTTTTCCGGATTCACATCCCCACCGATAAACAGAGCCGCATTATTAGGTATATAGTAGTTTTTCTGAATTGCCAGCATACTCTCTCTGCTTGCATTGGTAACATTCAGTTCGGGACCGCTGATATCCTTTCTCCAGGGATATCTGTAAAATAGATTGTTATTCATTGCGCTTTCATAAATTCGCCCGGGATCATTATGGTACCCCTTTATTTCGTTAAGCACTACCTGCTTTTCCGTTTCAAGTTCATCCTCCAAAAAAAGCGGGTAGCGTACTGCGTTAGCCCAGAACTCAACACCTTTTTCGATTTTATCCGCCGGTACGGTAAAGTAATAATCCACATACTCCGTAGACGTACCGCCATTCCAGGAGGTAACACCGATCTCTTTCATAGCGGCCTGAAAGTCACTGTCGCTTCTGTATATTTTATTTCCCTTAAACAGCATATGTTCGTAGAGATGAAACAGTCCGGCTGTATCCGGGGTCTGTGCCAGTGCGCCGCAGCGAAAGGTAATTTGTATTTTTACCAAAGGTACTGCATGGTTCTCAAAAATGAACAGTTCCATACCGTTATCCAACACGTAACGG
>CAZEPL010000158.1:0-3163 GCA_964514135.1 uncultured Spirochaetaceae bacterium
AATTATATTATGTACCGCTTTAAATAATCCGATATATAAATTAGTGGAACTGTTATGCAAATAGCCTTACAGGTAAAACAACTGGTAGCTCAACTCAAAGCTTTAAAAAGTGTACTTCCCATTTGCGCACATTGTAAACGAATTCGCAATCAACAGGGCAGCTGGCTTGCCGTAGAACTGTCAAACTTGCAGCAGATTAATATTGAACTTTCACACAGCATATGTCCCGATTGTGCTAAAGAATTTTACTCGGATTTTTATCCGCCAAAGGCTTAGCTTTGTTCAAGCGTAGCCCCGCAGCGCGGACAGCACCCCTGTTTAAACTTGCTTAATACATCTTCATACTGACATTTTTCACAACGAATCCCTTTAAGCAATGCACCGCATTCCGCACATACCTCATCATCAGGTGAAACCGATTTGGTACAATTCGCGCAGTAATGTTCGGCATTGCTCAACACCTGCTCTATGGGCTCATCCCGTTTGCGCACAGATCCCCAAAAAGGCGCTTCCTGCTTGGTAAGAAACAAGAGCAGGAGTGTGTGTACTATAAAATAAACCATAGTAAACACAGGAATTAATACAGTGAAAACAAACTGTATGCTCGGATCCGTATTAACGAGCTCGGGTCTGGGTTTTATGATAAAAAATTCAGTAACAGCACTGATCAATGCAATAAATGCTAAAAAAAATCCCATAACCCTGGCCCAATCCTTCTTTAAAACAATACCTACACCCACAAGCAGGATTAAAAACGGATAAGCCAGAGAGATGAGCATGGCTTCACTTAAAAACGCATGATCTCTGTATCCTGAAATAAAAAGCGGGAATAAGCGAGGCAAGACCATGAGACAAGTGCCCAAAACCATATCGATGATTCCTGCAACTGCAACCGGTATTTTATTTTTTACTATCATGATCTTGGCATTACTCTTTTGATTTAATTATAACGCGAATCTTATTCTCTAATAATTCTTTAAACCTTTGGGCGTCCGCCAAGGTTCCCTCGTAAGAACCGTAATGAATGGGTATGGCGATACGGGCCTTTACATCTAATGCGGCCTGTGCTGCCTCCTCCACACTGTTCATGGTATAGGTCTGTCCCAGGGGCAGCAGGGCGATATCGCAGGTGAAGGTCTTCATTTCGGGGATGCGTTCCGTATCACCGGCATGGTAAATGCGTATGCCTTCGATCGTCACAATATAGCCAAGATAACCGAACGCTTTGGGGTGACACTCTTGTTTTACTACATTATAGGCAGGCACGGCTTCCACCTTTACCCCGGCTATTGTTTTTTGCTCACCCGGTTTTAGCACAACCGGCTCTTTGTCAAACAGTTTTTTTATTGTATTTATACACCGCTGATCGTCGGGGGTTACGAATACCGTGTTTTTTACGGCAACTTTTTTAAGATCAGGTTCGGACAGATGATCAAAATGAGGATGGGTAATTAAAATTATATCAGCCTTATCGTGTTCCGGAATTTCAAAAGGATCAATAAAAATTATTTTATCGCTTGTCACTATTTTAATTGCGGCATTTCCATACCAATAAATATCATCGACCAGATCCTCAGGCTGAACGGGAACGGATGAGGGCTCCTTTGGTATAAGCCCTGCTTTTTTTTGTTGAGGAGCACAGTTAAAAATAAGTAAACTTAAGCAGCAAATAATTATTGTGCAAACAAATGCTAAAGCTTTATTAAAGAGTGATTTCATAGAACACTGCACTTTTTAAACTATTTGTTTAATTTTGGAATGTTTCTGTTCATTTATTTTTGATTTATCCTCTTTTATGTTCTGGTTGTAGCAATTCCCCATTTTGAGTTTAATCCCCTGTTTGATCGCGGAAAAGGGCTGCTGCATAAAACAGGAGGCCGAAATAAACGCAGGGAGATAACACTCACCCGGACAGTCAACTTTTGCTCCCAACTCCTTCTGTCCACGGCGGTAAGCCTCTCTAATGGAACCGGTTTCCAGTAGATTATAGCGCCGTTTATTAAGCACTTCACAGGGATACAACAAATCACCATTGGGATAGATGGTCGGTATGAGAAGAGGAAAACAGGTATGCTCTTGAAACATCAACATAGTTTTATTGAACTGCGGCATGCCTAAAATCGGATAGCCTTTTTCATTACAGTCAATAATATGCTCTACTAGTTTAAAATATTCTTCGTTATTACGCAAGAATTTTATCGGTCTAAAGTTTTCCATCTCCCCGATCACGGAAAGCCCGATATTATGTTCAAAACAAAAGTCCATTAATTTATAAATATCCGGAATATTGTGCTCTCCGATTACCGCATTTATAAGCAGGGTAAATTTCTTTTCCTGCTGCAGAGCGGCAAACTCTTTAATAACCGCAATAATTTTTTTTGTAGTCCCCGTCCGTACACCGCTTAAGTAGTCATTCTTTTTTTCATCAAGTGTATCAAGACTTATTGCCAGATAATTTAAATAATCCGCAACCTCCGGTTTTTTATCAAGCAGAGAGCCGTTCGTAGTTAATGATAAAATATCATAATTCAGCTCCCGGCAGGTTTTGAGAATATCAACCATATCCTTACGTAACAGTGGTTCTCCCCCGGAAAAATAGATGTGAGCCACATCCTTGCGCATAATTTTTAATAGTTCGACATTCTGTTCAAAATTAAGGTCTTCCGGGGCAATCGATGAAATCCTCTCGTTTGATTCCGCATAACAGTACCTACAACGGAAATTACAGCGCTTTGTTACAAGATAAAGCGCAAAAATGGGATCCAGTCCGGAATAATTATTTGCTTTTATTTTCATCCAGTTATAGAGATATTTTTTTGAAAACGAAACAGCATGTTTCAGCTTTTTCAGTTTAACAAGCATGTTTTTTTTATTAAATGCCAGGATGCCTTTAACCCTTTTAAAAGTATTTTCTGTCAACTTTTTCAAATGACGCCTCCATTGCCTCTATTCTATACTTTCATGCTACTATTTTCAATATAGATATAAAAAAAATTTACAGCGCTTCCAGCTGCCTGTTGATTGCCCGGGCCGCGGTCCGTCCCTGTCCCATGGCAAGTATTACCGTAGCCGCACCCAAAACAATATCACCGCCTGCGTATACATAGTCTAAAGACGTTTTACAGTTGTCGTCTACAAGAATATTGCCCCACTTGTTTGTTTC
>CAZEPL010000159.1:0-3066 GCA_964514135.1 uncultured Spirochaetaceae bacterium
CAATTTCCATTTTAGGAGCTTCTTGCAAAAATAACATTTTTGCAAGAAGCTCAGTTATAAATATTTTGGTGAAAACAATATTTTGACGATACATTAATTAATAGGGAATTTTTATTTTCTATATTGACAAAGTAGGAGTTTTTAATTAAAGGTATGGGATAATATGAAAAAGCTGCATTGCTTTGAAGGCGGATCGGTTGTTAAATGTCTTGAAAGCAGGAATAAGTTTGATGCTATTCGTGAGCTTATTAAACGAGCTCCTATTCTTTCCTACGAAGAAAATCACGGACAGATTGAAGAAGCTGCTATAAATCGAGAGAAGATTTATACCACCGGTCTGGGCAGGGGTATCGCTATTGCCCACGGAAAAACTAAAGGAGTAAAGAAACTCTATATTGTACTTGGTATTTCCAAACAAGGAATTGAGTTTAATGCCGTAGACGGCAAACCGGTTCACTTTCTGTTTCTTATAGCAAACCCACCTGAAAAAAATACCGAATACTTAATCGCGCTCTCCGCATTAGCTCGCGTTTTACGCGACGACACGTTTCTTGCTTCTTTACTCTCACAGGTTAAAACGGAGCTTGTTGAACAAATGATACATCATGCTTTTAAACGTTGTATCCAAAATTATAACTAGTCCACGGCAGTCTGCCGTCACTGGTTAGTTCTAAACTTTTTTAAAGAGAAATCACAATCAACCCATTTGTAAAGGAAATTTTTCGCACAGTTCTTTCACTTGTTCTGCAATACGCGACAGTTCAGCGATTTGGTCCAGCTTGGTTGTAAACTCCTTGGTTTTTAAAGAGCAGTGTGGGGCAACCAGCGTAATAACCCTGTCGATCCACTCTGCAATCTTTTCCATTTCTTTCTCCCGCATACCGCGTGTTGTGACAATGGGAGTGCCCATACGGATGCCCGACGGATTCATGGGAGAACCTGTTTCGTTGGGCACGGAATTGCGGTTAAGAATAATGCCTGCGTAATCCAAGGCTTTGGCCGGATTTCTGCCGGAAAGGTTTTTATTTCGTAAATCGATGAGGATAAGATGTTTATCCGTACCTCCCGATACTACATCATAACCTTTTTCCAGCATGTGCTTTGCCAGACACTTGGCATTAACCACCACCTGTTGTGCGTACTCCGCAAATGAAGGTGTTGCCGCCTGTTTTAAACATACGGCCAGCGCGGCGATGGTATGTTCAAAAGGTCCTCCCTGTAGCCCGGGAAATACACCATAGTCAATTTTATCAGCCAGATCAGCACGGCAAAGAATGACAGCCCCACGCGGGCCGCGCAGTGTTTTATGTGTGGTAAAGGATACTACATCGGCTAAACCCACAGGAGATTGGTTGGCTCCTCCTGCAATCAGTCCTGCTTCATGCGATACGTCCGCCAGATAATACGCACCCACATCTTTTGCTATTTTAGACAAAGCTTGATGTTCAATTTCACGCGGATAGGCGGTACCGCCCGAGACTATAATTTTAGGTTTATATTCTTCGGCAATCCTGGCAATTTGATCATAATCGAATAATCTGGTTTTTGGATTTACTTTGTACTGTACTACATTGAAGAATTTTGAGACGATACTAATCTTTCTCTTACCACCCAAATAGACAGCCCTGTCTACCTGACCCTTTAGGCCTTCTTCATCCTTTTCCGGAAAAGACCAGCCGTGGGAAAGGTGACCTCCGTCAGGCAGATACATGCTCAGGATGGTATCGCCCGGCTCTAAGAGTCCGTTGTAAACGGCTAAATTAGCATTACCGCCGGCTAGGGCTTGAATATTTACATGCCAATCATCGGGCAGGTTAAAGGCAGTCTTGACTCTTTCTTTACACAGGCTGTCAAGTTCATCTACAAACTGATTGCCTTCATAATAGCGTTTACCTATCTGGCCCTCCGCATACTTGTGTACAAATACCGAAGAGAGTGCTTCTCTTACCGCGGGTATGGAAAAATTCTCAGAAGGGATCAGCGCCAGTTTGTACTGCTGTTTCTCCTCCTCTTTCATAATCAGATTGTAGACTTCCGGATCGGTATTTTTTATATGCTCGAATTTCATTACTTACTCCTTTTGCGATGTGCATTATTGAAGCTATGTATCGTTAAATGTTATACCAAATGTAATGATAAAAATCTATGGATTTTTCAGTAATTTTAAATTTGTTTTTTATTATTTATGTAGAAAAATATTTTAATTATTTGACAGGATTAACAAGATATAAAAAATATACAAATATTTACTCTCCCGCTAATCCTATCAATCCTGTAAATCCTGTCTAAAAAGAGTGAATAGTAACTTTTAAATTAATTATTTTTCCAGCGGAACCTTAAATTCCGTACAAGCTCCGTTTTTGTTGTAAAAGCTAATCGTTCCATTTAACTGCTTAATGAGCAGCTGAATTAAAGAAAGACCGAGTGCATTGCTTTTACCGCTTAATACTCTATCGGGATAACCACAGCCATTGTCACATACGGTAATAATAAGCCTGTCTTGCTCATAAGCTGTTCTCACATCAATAATATTGTGATCGTTACCTGAAAAAGCATATTTGGAAGAGTTAATAACAAGTTCGGTAATGATAAGTCCAATAGGAATAATACTATCGACAGCAAAATTTATCCGGAATAACTCAGTGTTAATTGAAAAATGTATTTCTTCGTGTGATAGAGCGGTGTTAAGCTCAAGGATAAGTTCCTGCAGGTAGTTTTTTAAATCGAAATGCGAGATATCGGTTTTGGAATAGAGCTTTTTATAAATAAGCCCGATGGAGGTGATTTTATTTTTAAGATCATCTAATTACTGAATTGTTTTCTTATCCTTAATCTTACTCGCTTGCAGGGTAATAAGACTGCGAATGATCGTCAGATTATTATTTACCCTATGGTTTAACTCGGTAAGCAGGAGTTCTTTTTGTGTTATTTGCTGCTGCAGGGAGTTGTTTGCTTGGGCTAGTTCCTCAGTGCGTTCATTTATCCGAGATTCCAGTTCCTGATTCAACTTTTTCAAGGTAAGTTCAGCTTTTTTTATCCGCTAAATATCGCTTAACAAAATTATTT
>CAZEPL010000160.1:0-3044 GCA_964514135.1 uncultured Spirochaetaceae bacterium
TTCATTTAAATAGGAACCAAATTGACAACATAAGCCAGCTTACTAACCTTACTTCTCTGGTATACCTTTATTTAATAGACAATCCTCTTAAGGAAGAGGCAAAAAATAGTATTATTCCGCTTCTTGAAAAGAATGGTGTTGATGTGGAATATGAATATAATGTTGAATATTAAAAAAAAATATAATTATAAAGCAACAAGTGCCTACGGTAGAGTCTTTTTAATGAACAGAGGAGTTTTGTGTGGAAATGCAAAAAAAGAGTTTAACGGTTTACAATACCTTAAACAAAAAAAAGGAACACTTCAAACCCAAAGATGATAACATCGTGAAGATATTCACCTGCGGTCCGTCGGTCTACAGAACCCAGCATATCGGAAATTACAGAACCTTTTTGTATGAGGATATTCTTAAGCGTTATCTTGAGCTGCTGGGCTACCGGGTTAAGCGGGTGATTAATTTTACCGACGTGGAAGATAAGTCATTAGCCGAAGCAGACGAAAAGGGAATTTCCGTAGAGGAGCTTACTCGGCCGGTAATAGATGATTTTTTCCGTGACTGTAAGAATCTTCATATCACACTTCCGCCGTCTGTTCCCCGCTCTTCCACCAGTGTGAAGCAGGCGGCTGAGCTTATCAACATATTGCTGAACAAGGGAATAGCCTACCGCTATGGAGGAAATATATATTTTGATCCGCTGAAATATCCGCATTTTGGGGAGCTGTTCGGTTTGGACATGAGTAAATGGCCGAAAAAAAAGATTCGCTTCAGTAAAGATACCTATAACGGACTGCGCTGGAACCTGGGAGATTTTATACTCTGGCACGGTTACCGCAAAGGAGACCTGCTTTTCTGGGACACTGAAATCGGACGGGGAAGACCGGCGTGGAACATTCAGGACGCGGCCATGATCTACAAGGAGCTGGGCAGGGAAGCCGATATCTGCTGTGGAGGGATCGATAATCTCTACCGCCATCACGATTATAACCGGGCCATCATGGAAACGGTTTCCGGGAAGGAGTTCACTCATTACTGGCTGCATGGTGAACATGTGCTCTACAATGGAAAGAAAATGGCAAAGACTAAAGGGAACGTAATATATCCTCAGGATTTGATTGAAGAGGGATATTCGGGTGAACAGATCCGTTTTTTCCTCATTTACGGTCATTATCGAAAAAAGCTGAATTACACGGAAAAGAACTTTCAGAAAGCGCTTGCCGTGCTGGATCAACTAAAGAATAAAATCGCAGACTTCTTTAAAATATTGAAAAAAGGGGACAACAATAAAAGCGGAAACCATAAGAACGCCCGGGAGAAGGAGTTTTTAAATAGTTTTTATCAGTATATGAATGATGATTTTCAAATAAAAGTATTCATTAGTAATTTGGATAAAAAACTGAACCGGCTGATAAAGGACAAGGAAAAGTTAAAAGAACTGAATGCGGCCGCTTTGCGGGAAGACATTACAATAATTGATTCTGTCTTAAAAGTAGGGTTATCAAATGTCGACTAAAGGTCAGAGTAGGCAAAGAACGCCATCCGGAATACAGCGATCAGAGGAAAATCTTGTTGCCGGTCCGGATCCGTCGTGGAGAGGTCTCTATAGGGCGGGGGGTGTAGCAGTATTTCTCTATATCGTTTTTGGAATCATAGTACCTGCTGTGATTTTTTTAAGCTCGAACTACGATACGGGTATGGATGGGGATGGCATCCTCCGCTTCATCGCCTCAAATAGATTATGGTGGACAATAGTGCAAACACTGACCTTGGGGCCCAGTATCCTGGCGATTGTAGTATTTACGGCTCTCTTTATGGCGCTAAAGCATTTGAACAAAAGTTATGCTGCAATTGGTGCCGTGGTTGCCATTACCTGCCAGGTTCTTTTTATAGCCTATTACCCGGTTGTGATGGGTCTGGTGTACCTGAGTGATCAATACACAGCTCTGCCGCCATCGATTCACAACGCGCCGTCCTTGCAACCGCAGCTGAAGGTATTCTTGCCCAGAATAACGCATTTAATCCACTCTACGAAACCATGTTTGCTCTCAGCATTCTGATTTTTTCCCTGGTTATGCTGAAGGGTGTCTTCCATAAGGTGATAGTTTATTTGGGCATTGTAACATGTGCCGCAGCCGTTATTGGTTTGGCTCTTCAGCCCATTGTGGGTATCGGATATCTTTGGTGGTGGGATGGAAACTCTACAGATTGGGCGGGAGCAGTAACGTGGCAAAAATATAGAATGGGGTAAAAAAATATATTGCTGTGAGTATTCGTTTTCTGTGGTATATATTGTTATATGGAGAAGCAGGATGAAATATAAAAGTATAGTTTTTATAGCTATCTTATTAGTTTCAACAATATTTTTAATCACATGCAATGAATCTAAGATAGAGTTTGTAGATCCTGGTTTAGAGCAAGCGATTAGAGAAGCTATAGATAAACCTTCTGGTGGTATTTATGATAGTGAACTAAAAGAATTAAAGGAATTAAAGGCAGCAGGGTGGGACATAAAATCCCTTAAAGGAATAGCGCTCTGTACTTCTCTTGAGGTACTTCGGTTAAGTAATAACAAAATCAATGACCTCAGCCCACTTGCTCGTATCCAAACACTAAAGTTATTAATCTATGGTAATAATCCCCTTAACCAAGAGTCAAAGAACAGTATTATTCCTCTTCTTAGAGAGAATGGCGTCGATGTGAGATCCTTTTAAATTTAGTTCTCATAGAGCTATCCACAGCTCCTTCTTCCTTCATTCCTTCCGAAATATAATCAGTTTTTCCATAAGCATTTCTATTATTCCCTTTTTCATGGAAACAGGGCATTCTTTTATATGGTCATAGATTGCTTCCCATGCGGTATATTCCTGCTCCGCGTACTGAGGTCTGCTTTTATGTTCTTTTAGCTTAGTCATGAGTTTTGCACCTCCTTCTCTATCTGACGATTACAAGATGGCCCAAGGGACACCAATCTAATGCCGAAGATGTTCCGATGGCCACGACTCCGTTTGGAAGAACAGATATCAAACCGAATTGATTGGAATAACCAT
>CAZEPL010000161.1:0-2946 GCA_964514135.1 uncultured Spirochaetaceae bacterium
CAATAATTGCCACAGATAAGCTATATAGTTCCGTACTCTACAGAGCAAATATTTTCAAACCCGGAGAAAGAGAAAAAGCAGAAATTGAAATATTTGCAGAGCAGGGAGAGATTCTGGGTGAAAAAATGAAGGGATTATTTAAGTAAAGGAGATGATAATTGAAGAATATCGGAATACTACTGTTTAATAATATTGATCTGTTGGATATTACAGGACCTTATGAGGTATTTTCGCTGGCGAGGACAGATAATAAAGAAAAGTTATTTAATCTTTTTACTTTTGCCCAGACAAAGGAAGCTGTTACCACATGGAGCGGTTTCAGTATTGTGCCCTTGTACGGTTTTGATGATTGTCCCAAGATGGATATTTTACTGGTTCCCGGAGGGATAGGCACGAGAACGGAAATCAGCAATGATAAACTGATTCAATTTATTAAAGATACCTATCCTCACGTTGAGCTGGTGATATCCGTCTGTACGGGCGCCCTTTTGTTAGCTAAAGCGGGGTTATTAAAAGGTCTGAAGGCGGTCACGCATCATACTGCAATTAATATATTGCCGGAGCTGGAACCAACCGCCATTATTGCGGAAACAGAAAGATTTGTGGATAACGGTAAAATAATCTTATCCGCCGGTATATCCGCGGGTATTGATATGTCTTTTCATATAATCAAAAGGTTATGCGGTAAAAAAATGGCAGAACAAATCGCCAAGCACATGGAATACGATATTAAGCTGTGAAAATTGTAAAAATCTATTATGCTAAAAAAAGTACGGCAGGAGTGTAAATTCAGGATGGACAAGATAGTATCATGGCTCTTAAGCGGAGATGTCTCGATTCAATACCATGTTCACAAGGATCTGCTGCAATCAGATAAAACCAAACTTGCTGAATTGCAAAAGAGGATAGAAAGGGAGGGGTGGGGAAAACGTTTTTTATCAATGCAGAAGCCGGACGGACATTGGGGACGTAGTTTTTATCAGCCAAAATGGACCTCCACCCACTATACCTTGATGGATCTGAAGAATTTAGGTATTGGCCGCAGCGTTCCAAAGATTCGGTTAAGCGTAGAAAAAATCTTTACTGAAAAAATTGACCATGAAGGCTCTGTCAATTATGCGACAAAATCCAAGAGTGATGTCTGTATAAACGGTATGGTGCTTAATATCGCATGCTATTTTTTGATGCCGCAACAAAAACTTCAGAGCATCATTGACTATTTACTGGCAAGACAATTGGCAGACGGAGGCTGGAACTGTATAGATTACCTAGGGGCTCATCACAGCTCGCTCCATACCACAATTTCGGTGTTGGAAGGGTTGCTCGAATATAAAGACAGTGGCTATAATTATAAAATCAAAGCGATTAAAGAAGCAGAGCTTGAGGGCATAGAGTTTATACTGAAGCATTACTTATTTAAATCGGAAAGAACGGCTGAAATTATCAATAAAAAGTATCTTATGCTGTCTTATCCCTCAAGATGGCGATATGATATTTTTAGGGCCCTCGATTATTTTCAAGCAGCAGGGGTTCCGTATGACCGAAGAATGAATGATGCTCTTGTGATATTACGGAAGAAACAGAGAAAAGACGGAACATGGCCCTTGCAGCTGAAACATCCCGGACAGGTTCATTTTAATATGGAAGAGAGCGGGGGATCCAGTCGCTGGAATACTCTTAGGGCGCTACGGATTTTAAACTGCTATAGACAAAAGGATTTATAAGCTTAAATGGACATACTGAAAAATATTGCAGAACGCCTCGGAGGAGTCCTCTTTGGCAAATCCACGGAAATATATAAATTCGAAAAAATAAAGAGGGCAAAAAAACAAGCTGTTTTAAAGAATCCACGCATGCCACTAATAGATATGGGGGTCGGAGAACCGGATGAGCCGGTAGACAGCTTAATCGTAGACGCTCTTTATGCCGAAGCAGGTAAAGCGAAGAACCGATTTTATGCGGATAATGGTATCCCTGAATTTCAGGAAGCTGCTGCAGAGTATTTGATGACTATAAACCGTTAAGTTTTTTATCTGTTGAAGGAGCGCTTGAGGTTGGTGTTGAAGTTCATTCTCTTTCCAAGGCATTTAATATGACCGGCTGGCGGATTGCATTTGTTGCCGGGAATGAGACGCTTGTTAAGGCCTACGGAACAATAAAGGATAACACCGATTCGGGACAGTTTCGTGCTATCCAAAAAGCAGGTATCCGGGCACTGAAAAACATAAGTATCACAGATAAAATTTGTAAGAAATATTCCAGACGCTTTGATCTTCTGGTAGAAGCACTTAAAGATGTTGGCTTTAATGTGCAAAAACCAAAAGGTTCATTTTATTGTTATGTACCTATTCCCAAAGGAACAAAACAGGGAATCAGGTTTAAGAATGCGGAGCAGGCAGCGGAATATTTGATTAAGCAAGCCTTGATTTCCACAGTACCATGGGATGATGCCGGTTCCTTTCTTAGGTTTTCAGTTACATTTGAAGCAGGGAACAGAGATGAAGAAAAGAAAATAATCAATGAACTAAGACAGCGTTTAAAAACTCTGGACTTAGTTTTTTAACAACTTAAAAATACCTAGTTATACATTGGAATTTTTGAGTTATTAATGCTAAAATAGTGTAAGAGCGAATTCAGTATTGAGTCACATGAAAACGAATATAATAATATAATTTTTTAAGGAGATAATTTATGAAGAAATATTTTATTATGGTTTTCCTTTTTATACCACTCATGATTTGTTCAGGTATAGAAATCGTTTCTGATATACCGGGCGGCGATTGGATTGAAATAGAGAGTCAGGATCCTATAATCGTTAAATCATATATTATTAAACCCGATAGAAATGATATCAGTATTATGATTATGGCGGAGGATATGCCTTCGGATTCGGACCTCGTAGTCAGTGAAATTATCGACAGCTATAAAGTAGGATTAATGAGTAAT
>CAZEPL010000162.1:0-2896 GCA_964514135.1 uncultured Spirochaetaceae bacterium
GATTTAGTAGCGGGGGGAAGAGTAGGACGTTGCCAGGCATTTTTTTTGGTAATTATGAATATAAAACGATCAGAAAAGCTAATCCTTTTTGGTTATTTCATTATAGTGATTATAATTGGGACTATTCTGCTTGAGCTTCCTTTCGCATGGAAAGGGGAAAAAGGATTAGATTTTATTGATGCTTTTTTTACAGCCACATCAGCTACCTGTGTGACAGGGCTTATTACAGTTGATACTGCAGCATTTAGTCTGTTTGGAAAAATCGTAATCCTCCTCCTTATTCAGGCGGGGGGCTTAGGTATTATTAGTTTTACTACAATGTACTTAGCTTTACCCTCAAAACGGATATCGCTAAAAAGCAGGAAAGTTATTCGTGAATATTACCTTGACTCTGTTGAAACCGAACCTAAACACATAATAAAACAGATAATACTTATTACACTCTTAATTGAAATCATAGGTGCTGCATTATTGTATATTGGTTTTATGGGTAATGTTACAGATCACCCAATTTTATTTTCGGTATTCCATGCTGTCTCAGCATTTTGCAATGCGGGCTTTTCTCTTTTTTCAAATAATTTAGAAGGATATGCAAGAACACCTTTAATAAATATCACTATCATGCTGCTGATTATCATGGGAGGATTCGGTTTTGTAGCACTGCGTGACATAGCCAAGCGCATAGGGAGAAAAAAGAAGAAATTAACCGTACATTCGAGAATAATGGTTGTATGTACGCTGACATTGATAATTTCTGCCGCGCTGCTATTTTTTATAATTGAATATAACAATGCATACAAGGAGTTAACCATGAACGAAAAAATAATGGCCTCCTTGTTCCAGGCGATCACTCCCCGTACCGCAGGATTTAATACAGTTACCCAGAGTTCATTAAGCGCTTCTTCAAAATTTATAACATTACCGCTTATGTTTATTGGCGGTGGCTCCGGTTCAGCCGCAGGCGGTATAAAAGTAACCACATTTTTTATTGTTTTTATTGCTGTGATATGGCGAACCAGAAGAAGGGGATCGCTTGTATTGTTTAAAAAGGAAATTGCTTCGGGAAAAGTATTTAGTGCGATTGTGCTTTTTACCAAAGCATTATTAATTGTGAGTTTGTGTATATTACTGCTTACTATTACCGAGCTCTCCCTGCAACCTTCAGGAAATAAAGATTTTTTCAAGATTGTATTTGAAAGCTTTTCTGCCTTTGGTACAGTAGGGTTGTCTTTGGGGATTACTTCTTCTCTTTCCTTGCTGGGTAAAATTGTGATAATATGTACCATGTTTGCAGGAAGAGTGGGATTAATTTCCATGGCCATGCCTCAAACCATAGGCCCTGCCGATCATCTCATAGAATATCCTAAAGGGGAGGTGTTATTAGGCTAATGAAACAGTTTGCAATTATCGGATTGGATTCTTTCGGTAAAAGAATTTTAGAAGAGCTTATAGAAGCTGAAAGTGAAATACTCATTATCGATAAAGATAGAGAGGTAATCGAGTACTATAAAGATAAAGTAACAAGCGCTTACATAGCCGATGCGCTTAACGAGGAGATTATACGGAAACTCATCCCCGAAACAATCGATGCGGCCGTAGTCGATTTAGGAAACAGTATTGAGGTATCAATATTGGTTACCAACTACCTTAAGAAAATCGGTGTAAAGGAGATTGTAGCCAAAGCCGAGTCGAACGAACACGGTGAAATATTAGGCCTTGTCGGAGCCACACGGGTTGTCTTTCCGAATAGAGAGGCCGCCAAGCGAATAACCCCTCTGTTGCTCTCTTCACTTATTTTTAACTATCTGCCCATAAATGAAGATTTTATTATTGCCGAAGTCAAAGTGCCATCCAAATATATCGGAAAAACACTGGTTGAGGTTAACCTGCGCAAAGAACACGGCCTGAACGTTATCGCCTTTCGTAATGAGGAATCCACGAATTATTCACTATATACTCCCGAACACATCCTTCAGGCTGATGATGTCTGTGTAATAGCGGGCAGAGAAAAAGATATCACGGCTTTTGCTCAGATCATCATTCCGGAAAATGCCAAGGGCTGGAAGAATGTGTTTAGGCGTTTCTTTTCCCGCTTTAAATCCAAAGAGGAAAAGAATGGCAAATAAACAGGATAAAAAAGACAATAAAGACGGGCTTACACTCCTGGGGAGAAAAGTTACTAAAGCTACAAAAAAGCTTGAAGCATTTCCCAATAAAGCCAAAGACAGGTTTTACCGGGTGAGCTTAAGCACGGATGAGTTTACCTGTGTGTGTCCGATAACCGGTCAGCCGGATTTTGCTTGCATCCGTATTTCCTATGTGCCTGACAAATTGATTTTGGAGTCCAAGTCTTTAAAACTCTATTTGTGGTCGTATAGAGAGCAGGGTGTATTCCATGAACACGTTATAAACCGGATTCTGGACGATGTGGTAAAAGTACTTGATCCGCATTGGTGTTTAATTACAGGTGAATTCCGTACGCGCGGTGGTATCGCAATAACAGTGGAGGCGGAACACGTAAAGACAGCGGCAGCTAAAGAATTCTGGAATAAAAACCGCTGAGAAATTATGCTTCCAGTTAAGGATGAAGCTGTAGTATAAACAGGTCTTCATTATCGTACTCTCTGTATGTTTTGGAAGTATTTCCCACAACAATTATGGATCCGTTTTTGGAGATTGCCAGATGAGCGTCGATCTCAAAAGTGTCGCCGAAGTTACATATGATATATCCGCCTTGCCCAAAGTTATAATCGAGACTTCAGTCGCTTTTATACCGACAGACAGAGATATCATACGAGGATTCGTCGAAACCGTATTGATACCCGCAGAACACAATTTTTCCGTCAGGCGCCACGGCGATATCCGTCACAATCATGTTATTTCCCTCCAGATTGAT
>CAZEPL010000163.1:0-2744 GCA_964514135.1 uncultured Spirochaetaceae bacterium
AAAGTGGTATCTGCCGGCAAAAATATCATATCTCAGAGATCGTTTTGCCTGCTTTCATGGTTTCCGAAATCCGCTGTGGGATCTGCGGTAATCGAATCACTCATTGCGCACCGGGAAAAAGGGATTTCCAAGAGATTGCTGAAACTTATAAGAATGCAGACCTCATTCTGGGCTTCGTGCCCGTTTTGTATTGATATGAACTCATATGAATTCCAAAAATATAATATCACAAGAGAGGAAGTTGAAGCACTACAAAACAAACGGGAATTGGAAGATGTTGGTTCATTTTCCGAAAAAGAGAAGGCAGCGCTTAATTACACGCGAGAGATTACAAGTACTCCGATTTCCATAAGCACGGCTTCAATAGACAACCTAAGAAATAAGTTTTCCGAACGGCAGTTTGTTGTAATCTGTTCAACAATCGCTCAGGTGAACTACTGGACAAGACTGATTCAGTCCTTGGGTATACAACCCGCGGGATTCTCTTCCTCCTGTTCATATTTAGATTTGGAGAAGTATAACACACTACATTAGAGTTGAAATCAGTAAAGGTGAGGGCTCGCTGTAATGTGCATGGATTTGAAGGGCGGAGCGTTGTTGTCAATTTCGCTGCCATGGAATCCGAATATTATGAAATAGTAGTTGAGTAATGTATTTAATAACTGACTTGGGAATATTCACGGATTATGAGAATCAGGTCTTAGTTTCAAAGAGGCATTTGCAGCTGCGGGATTAAAAACTTTCTCTCTCATTGTCCCTGATCTGCTTGGCTGCGGCAGGAGTTCTCCTGCTGCAGCCAATAATTACGGTATGGATGCCCGGATAAAACGCCTATGGATGCTTATAGATCGGCTTGGTATTGATTCTTTTTATCTTGTGGCGGAATCACTTTTTAACAAAGAGTTTAGAGAGGCTTTTCATTGGCCCATGATCGACCAGACACAACAGTTCTATGCATTTATCACGGATTTTATCGTACGGATTGATGGAGGAATAGATGGATAATTACAGATCAGCACGGAATCGAGGGGATAAAACGAATTAATCAAAAATAATATGAACACAATTGTTTTCGAACAAATAAATCATACGCATTACAAATCAATCACAGAAATATACAATTATTATATACGGTACTCCACAGCTACGTACCATATCGAACCGCTGTCCGAACATGAGGTGATCGCACATTTTGAATTTTCTGCAAAAAATACGGAAGCATTCATAATAAAAGATAATGAGGAGACAGCAGGATTCTGTTTGCTGAGACCATACAGCAAGAAGGGTGGTTCCAAATTTACTTACGAGATAACGATATATTTAAAACCGGATTATGAGCAAAAAGGAATCGGTAGCAAGGCCGTTATATTTTTAGAAAAGGTGGCAAAATAAAAAAAGGTGCACGTGCTCATCGCCGGTATCTGTGCAGAAAATCAGGCGAGTATAAGCTTGTTTGAAAAGTTCGGCTATAAAAAATGCGGCCTGTTTAAGGAGGTCGGCTATAAATTTGACAGGTATCTGGATACAATTTATTATCAGAAGAGGCTGGAATTTAAATAGTGGAAGGGTTTTGTGATTAAAGAGATCAGTTTTGACAGAGATATAATGCGCTGTACACGGGTAATACAAAGGTCATTTAAAACGGTAGCGGATGAATTTGCTTTAACCAAGCATAATGCGCCGACCAATCCCGCATTCATAACCTTTAAAAAATTAAAGCAGTCTATTAATGAAGGCATGAAATTGTTCGGATTGGTCAAAGAGAAGCAGCTCATAGGATGTATAGCAGTTGAACGATCACAAAAAGATGAGCGGATTTTTTTTATCGAACGACTGGCCGTCCTGCCTGAAGCAAGGCATCAGGGGTATGGCACAAAACTCTTGGATTTTGCCTTTGCATATCTAAAAAGCAGGCACGCTAAAACCGTTTCCATTGGAATTATTGCGGAAAATAATATCTTAAAAAAGTGGTATATTACCTATGGATTTATAGTGATCGCCGTAAAAAAGCTCAATCATCTGCCGTTTACGGTATGTTTTTTAGAGAAAGCAATAAAGTAATAGCAATCAACTTGACTTAAGCCGGGCATTTTGTTAATATTACCGGCTGCTTAAAAACTTATGTATGCAGCTTGAAGTTATTTTATATTCTGAAATTTATAGTTTATAATAGAAAGAATCTGTTTTTTTGAAAAAATGTGCTAAATTTTAGATTAATAAGCTTCTTGCAAAAATAACATTTTTGCAAGAAGCTCCTAAAATGGAAATTGCTAAATTATTATGGTATAAAGAATAAATATTTTACTAACTTAATATATTTTGAGTTTTGCAATTTCCTCTAATTTTAAAAAATATATAGTCATGTGGAGGAGTTTAGATGAGAAGAATAGCGCTTTTTTTACTAAGTATTTTTATTATCGGTTTGATAGTAGCCTGCCCGCCTCCGAGAAGAGACCCCGAGGGTGTTACCTATCCGGATAATCCGAGGGCCAGCTGGACCGTAATGATTCACTTTGCCATAGACAATAATATTGATTATGCGTTTGAACAGAACTTCGGTATCGTATCCGATTATCTCAGCACACTGGAGAGTATAGAGGACGCAGATACAAACGACAAGATCAATATAGTTGTGTTCATGGACTGTTATGATGTTGACAGCCAAGGTGAAGGCTGGGTTTCCAGCTTAGATGACGGGTACTACCATCTTACGGGCGGCATTTTTAGTACAGACCTTGAAGTGG
>CAZEPL010000164.1:0-1581 GCA_964514135.1 uncultured Spirochaetaceae bacterium
CAGGTACTAAAGAGAGCAGGGCAAGAACATCGATGGGATAGGATAATCTCTCAAGGCCGTGTAATTCCGAACGGGTTTCCGATTGCGCATGGCCGCGGTAATCGGGTTTGAGCACCAAAAATCCGTTAGCCGCGAAATAATCCGCGATATATTTATAGGAATTGAGAGTTGAATATTTTTTGGGATCTATGTGTCCGTGATTAAGGATAATTACCGGAAAACCCGAGGCGGGTTTTTTCTGTTTGGGAATAGAAAGTAGGGCGTTCAGCACAAGGCCTTCAACTTTATAGGAAATCAGCTTATTTGTTAATGTGGGTGTATTTTGCAGAGTGCTTATAATAGTAAGCTCGGAACCGGCAGGGTAAGAAGTACGCAGTGATTGGATCCAAAGCGGATTGTTCTCAACATCAGTTGGCTGAGAGGATGTTTCCGCTTTGGCAGCGGGAAGACAGGTAAAAAGAAATAAGCTTGCAAATATTAATAAGATATAATTTAGTATTTTTTTCATATCAACCTCCCAGGTTAATATTAACTATTATATATATTAAATATACTATCTACTCATGATGATGTAAAGTGATAAATCTGTGAGACATTACTTTTAATTGTTCAATATTCTAAATTAATAGTAGTTCCTTCATTTTACGGGCATTTACAACTGCCTGTCCCCGCGAGTGATTATTAAAGGCGATGAGGAGTATTTTGGCTTTTTGTAAAATTTGCTTTAT
This sequence comes from uncultured Spirochaetaceae bacterium, assembly GCA_964514135.1. GTDB lineage: Bacteria > Spirochaetota > Spirochaetia > SZUA-6 > RPPD01 > JAFGGG01. Next base: position 729 of record CAZEPL010000164.1, read on the forward strand.
GCGCTCCACCCAATCATCGAGCTCATTATCATTGTAAAGATAATCATACCGGGTTACGTTATCACCCTGCCACCACATCTTTTTATTTCTGCCGTGAAAGCGAATATAGGCCAAAGGAGATGTAACAAGAGCAGACGGCTCTAATAATTTTGGCAGGTCCGGCATATCCACATTGACGTAGCATATGCTGCGTGCTGCAAATCTTTCAAAAACATGTTCTTTATGCCATTCATTGTTTCTGAATTCAACCGCCAGAGGATAACCTTCAAACTGTGTGCTTATAGAGTCCAAATGTTTACGGTTTTGCGGAGTATAGTGAAAGCTGTAGGGAAACTGTAAAAGAACTGCACCCAGCTTCTGTGCATCCAGCAGGGGTTTAATACCATCTTTGTAAATTTTAATATCTTGTGAACAGCTGTCTGTTATTTCATGGGTTAGTATTCTATGCGCCTTAATGGCGAAATGAAAATCGGCAGGAACTTTTTTAAGCATTCTTTCCAGCATAAAGGCATCCGGCTGCTTATAATACGAAAAATTGAGCTCTACAAAATTGAACTCTTTACCGTAAAAGGCCAGATAATCGGAGGCCTCCGTTCCTTTAGCATAAAAAGGGCCTATCCAATCTTTGTACGAATATCCGCTGGTTCCAATTAATACTTGAGACATGAAGTTATTTTGAAGTAAAGCACTGGTTTAGTCAATTCACTTTTAATCCTGTAAATCCGGTCAAAAATAATAAAAAAATGTAAAAAAGTGTTGACAAATACTATAATTTATAGTACTATAAATTATAGTAACAAGGAATTGGGTTGGCATAGCAGAGGATAGGCTGCCTTAAGAAACAGTTGAATTA